>JAQBPE010000036.1 GCA_028287685.1 Cyanobacteria bacterium RYN_339
AAGAAGCGGTCGATAACAGCCCGGAAATTGCGGACTTCTGGCTTGAACAGATTCGAGCAATCGAAAAGTACGTCCCCGACCCGACTATCTAGCATTTCGAGGCCCCGCCTGGGTGGGCGGGGAGAAACTTACACGGATGGGGGAATGCATGGCGAACAACATTCAGAAGGTAGACCCTGCGGTCGGCGAGTTTCTAACAGTAGCAAAGGATTCTACTGGTGCGGCTCTTGGTGGCGCGATCGGGTTCCTCGCGAACGCAGCAGGCGCAGGGCTTGGCGGTGCTGCCATGGCCGCCGGTGCCGGGATCATGATCGCGAGTGGAATCTACTTGATGGCGAGAGACTACGTTGGCCGTACTGTCTCCAGTAGAGAGCAGTTTAAGGTTGCAGTTGCCCTGGTAATCACTACTAACAAGATTGCCGAAGATATTGCTAATGGTAGGCAAGTTCGAAATGATGGGTTCTTTGACCCAGGCGTTGAACGTCGCTCTCGATTCGATGAGGTTCTTGAGAGCGTGCTTCTCAAGTGTCAAAGAGAGAGTCAGGAGAAAAAGATCCCCTTTGTCTCGAATATATTCCGTGAAGCTAGTTTTGAAGCATCTTATTCGATTGGTGAAATCAATATTTTTGCGAAGATCGCGGAAAGCCTTACTTGGGAACAGCTCTGCTTACTGTCACTCCTTGAGCGTAACGACCCAGATAACAAAAATGGATTGCTTTCTACAGACTATCGTGAAGTTCACCTAACTAATGATCGCATCTACTCTATATTAAGACAGATGTTTGGTCTCTATGATGAAGAACTCGTTGAACAGCCGTTTGAAAATTCTCCAAATAATGAGGCGCTATTTAATTCGGTTGATATTTCGCCCGGTCGTATGAGGCTCAGTGATCATGGGAAACGGCTGTTTCGAATCATGGATTTGGATTCCATCGACCCTGCTGAGTACAGCGATCTCGTTAGACTCTTGAAATAGAAGATCGAGTAAGCTGAAAAACGGAGGGGCTTGCGCTCCCTCCGTATCTGACACGTTTTTGAGTGTGGCAACCAAAGTTCTTGGTATTCCTATCGGCCCGCGGAGATCAACACAGAGAATGTGCCGGTATTCTTTCCTACATCGTAAGCGTTTACAGCCACATAAAGCCTTCCCGATTCATTTGGCGTCCACGTCTCGCTAGAGTAATAGCGAACCAGCGTGAAAGGCGTGCCACTTTCACCTATCTTACCAACCGCCGCACCCCAAGGTAGATTTGGAGCAAGCGTATTGGGATCCTTTGCTGAATTTCCAATTCCAAGCCCTTCCGGGGTGAATTGCTGCAACCCGCCGTTCAGCATCAGATTAGCGACACCACCAGCATAGATAGTTAGGGGCTTGCCCGATATCACGTCAACATTAGTATCGAACCAGGCCGCCACCTTTGGCTCAGAGGTAGATAACGTATAGGCGGGGTCGAGCTTAATGTTTGCCTCCGCTGACGTGGGACCAGGCGTCGGCGTCGGCGAAGCCGTGCGGCGAGGTGTCGTGGTGGGCGTAGCCACGGGCCTCGTGACAACAGGCGGAGTAGCCGGTCCGCTTGTTTGGCTGCTTTGCCCACGTACGTACTCGCCCTGACCCGTCGTGCAGGTGGGCCTGACCGGACCTATGCTGTGGCCGAAGGAGATCGCCCATGGCCAAATCAACCCGCCGCCCTGCCCCGCGCATATTCACGCATGAGGAGAAGGTCCGCCTGGTCACCGAGATCGAGCGTCGCTACCGCGAGGGCGGCGGCTCGCTGCGCGCCATCGCGGCCTCGGTAGGGGCGACCGACTCCAACTACTACAACTGGCTGCGGGCCGGCATCCGCCCTGTTGGACCGCTGCCCGCCATGCGCCAGGTCGAGGTGACCGCGTTGGTGCCGGTGGCGCCGGCGGCGGTCACGGTCGTGACCGTGGCGGCGCCGGCCCCGACGCCGAGCGCCCCTGCCCCCGCGCTCAACCTTGTCGCGCCAGGTGGCTATCGGCTTGAAGGCCTGGGCATCGAGAGCGCCGCCGCGCTGCTGAAGGCCCTCGCATGCTAAGCAACACCCGCCAGATGAAGGTCTGGGCCTGCGCCGAGCCCGTCAGCATGCGGAAATCATTCGACGGCCTCTACGCCTCCGCGCTCTCGTCCTTGGGGCGAGACCCGCTCCAGGGCGACATGTTCCTCTTCGTGGCCAGGGACCGCAAACAGGCCCGCGTGCTCCAGTGGGACGGCACCGGTCTACGTGTCTTGGCCAAGCGCCTCGAGAAGGGACGCTTCAATGCCCCCTGGGACGGAGACCCCAACAAGCCCTGGTGCCTCACCCCTAGCGAGTTGGAGCTGTTCCTCGAAGGCTCCCGCCTGGTCGGCCACTACGAGGTCAGCCCGCCGGAGCTGGTGCTCGAAGGGAGGGCCCAGGTTTAGACCGGATCACATCGGGGATCAAGGCAGCCGTGGACTTCAGCAAAGAGAAGAGCCTGAATTACCTGCGCGCCGTCGCCCAGCTCCAGTTCGACGAGCTGGCCCGGATGCGCGAGGAGAACACCCAGCTGCGCGCCCGCTTGGGCGAGGTGGCCGAGGTGGCGGAGGAGAACGCCCATCTCAAGGAGCTGGTGGCGAAGCAGCAACACGCCCTGTTCGGCAAGAAGACCGAACGGCAGAGCCGCTCCACGCCGAAGGACAAGGCCGACCGCCAGCCCCAGACCGGCCATGGCCCACGCGAGCAGCCGGAGCTGGAGCGCGTCCCCGTCCGGCACGAGTTGCCGACGGATGAGCGCGTGTGCCCGTGCTGCCAGGGCGAGCTGGTCGAGCTCGCCGGCCAGGTGGAATCCTCGGAGCTCGTCAGCGTAACGGAATCGGCCTATATCCTGGAGGTCCACCTCCAGCAGAAGTACCGCTGCGCCTGCAATGGGAGCATCGTGACCGCCCCCGGCCCCCGGCGGCTGGTAGCCGGCGGGCGCTACAGCCCCAGCCTGGTCATCGAGGTGGCCATGGCCAAATACGCCGACCATCTGCCGCTCGAGCGCCAGGCCCACATCATGAAGCGCGACGGCCTGCGGGTGGATTCCCAGACGCTGTGGGACCAGCTGGATCTCCTGGCCGACTACCTGCAGGCCACCTACGAGGCCATCATCGCGGAAATCCTGACCCACCCGGTCATCCACGCCGACGAGACCCGCTGGCAGCTCATGGCCAACGGCAAGACGACCGAGAACAAGCGCTTCCAGTGCTGGGGCCTGGTCGCGCCGGAGCTGGTGGCCTACCGGATCCTGGACTCCCGCTCCGCGGAAGCCGGCGCCAAGGTGCTGGGCGGCTACCAGGGCATCGTCATGGCCGACGCCTACACCGTCTACCAGAACTTAGCCGCCGAATCGGGCGGCTTCGTGGTGGCAAACTGCTGGGCCCACACGCGCCGCAAGTTCCTGGAGTGCCAGGAGAACTTCCCGAAGGAGAGCTTGGTGGCCATCGACCTCATCAAGGGCATGTATGCCGTCGAGCGAGAGGCCACGCCGGAAACCCGGCTGGCCCTGCGCCAGGCCAAGACCAAGCCGCTGGTGGACCAGCTCATGGACTGGGCGAGGGCGACGCGGCCCACGGTGCTGCCCCGCAGCGGTATCGGGGAGGCGCTGGGCTACCTGTTCAACCAGGAGGCAGGCTTGCGGCGATTCCTCGATGACGCGCGCATCCCCATCGATAACAATCCCTGCGAGCGGGCGCTGCGCGGAGTCGTCCTCGGCCGGAAAAATCACTACGGCTCCCGCTCCCGCCGCGGCACGGAGGTGGCGGCGATCCTCTACACGATCATGGAGAGCGCCAAGCTCGCGAACGTGTCTCCCCGCGCCTATCTGCAGGCCATCGTCGACCTGGCGATGCAGAACCCACATGCGGTATTGACGCCCGCTTCGTTCAAAGCAGGGCTGGCCCCGGCCCCCGCGTAAGCGCTGAAATCATCCATTCAGGCGGATCGGCGGCATTGGGCGCCCGCCGCCGCGTGCCTGGATATCGTCTGGTATCTGGAATTTCGAACCGCCGCGATCACCCCGCGACGATCGTCAAGACGGGGTTGGGCGAGTACGTAC
>JAQBPE010000056.1 GCA_028287685.1 Cyanobacteria bacterium RYN_339
CCGACACCCACGCCTGTGCCGACCCCGACACCTACGCCGGTGCCGACCCCAACACCTACGCCGGTGCCGACCCCAACACCTACGCCGGTGCCGACCCCAACACCTACGCCGGTGCCAACGCCCACCCCTACGCCGCATCCGACGGCGACGCCGACCCCGGCCCCTACCCCAACGCCATTCCGCAACGTTTCCTTGGTCCTGAACTACCAGGATATGGCGACGGATCTGGTCCCCAGCCTAGGCTGCGGCACGGACCACAAGCAGGACGGTCACTTTAGCGTGGATCTGTATCTGCCCTGGGCCGTGACCATCAACACCGTGGAGCTGGCCATGTTCCACAAGGACAAGGTCCAAGCGGCTTGGAGCACCGAGAACGGTCGCAACAAGCCAACCGAGCAATTTCTGGGCGTGCTGAACCACGGCACCCGGCTCTTGAACGGCCCGGTGGCTTCCATCGGCACCTTCGCCGCGGGCAGCTATCACTGGGACGTTTATGCCGCCGCGGGCGGCTCCGCCTTCAAGCACGAGGACCCCATCCGCGCCACCGTCACGTTCCAGGGCCGCAACCCGGTCACCAGCCAGGACGTTTTCACCCCGTAAACCCCGCTTCGCAAGGAGAGACAGGAAGACCCGATGATGTATCAGCCGAAATCGAAGACCGTTGCCGCTTTGGCAGGCTCGCTGCTATTGGCCCTGGCGCTGGGGTGCCAGACGCCCGCGACCACGACCGTGCCCAAGGTGGCCGTGTCGCTGGGCACCCTGCAGTGGTCCAGCGAGGCGGACCTCGCGATCCTGCTGGACTTCCGGCCGTTGCTGAACATGCGCAAGCTGCAGGCCACCAACCCAGTTGGCCCGGTGGCCACCATCGAGGCCAAGGTGACGGGTGACAACATCGTGGGCGAAATCGTGGCCCCAGTGATCCAGACGGCTTTCTGCCCCTCGGGTACGGCGACCATCAACTTCGAGCACCTACCTTCGGGCCATGTGAAGGTGGTTGTGAACGCCTACGACGCCGCCCACCAACTGATCACTTTTGGCAAGGGCGAGGCGGATATCCTGGCGGGCGAGGTCAAGACGGTTAATGTGACCTGCCAGGCGGCTGACAGTGGCCTGAACGTGATCTTCGACTGCCCGCAACTCTGCGCCACACCCGTTTCCACACCCACGCCGGCCCAGCCCATCGATCCATCGGACCTGGGCGGCCATATCTCGACCTTCGACATCGATGCGTCCGGCAACCTCTACCTAGTGACCCGAACCACCGACCCTGTCTACCGAGATGACGTCTTCGCTGGGCGCATGATCAAAGTCGACCCCGGTCACAACACGCATCAAATCCAGTTCGACCATACCGAGTTGACAAACGATATGAACGTCATCGGCAGCGTGGCGTTCAACTACATGGTCTACCAGGGCGGGGTCCAGCGCATCGACTTGGGCTCGACGCCGGGCGCCGAGCTCACGCCGCGGTTACAGCCCGGCGGCACTACGACTTGGCTCATGGCCAAGACTTCTGACCACAAGTTACTGACCAACCATGCCGGCACGAGTAATGTTGGCATCTACCGGGTCGATCCGGCGAACCCTGCCGTCCAAGACGAGATCTATCTTCACGACAACGGGGCGGGCACGTATACGCCCAAGGGATGCCTGATTGCCAACGAGTACAACTTGCCCATGTGGACGGCCAGCGGCGGCATCTGCGAGATGCCCGGTACGACCGCGCCCAGCTATGCGGCGCCCGTCGTGCTGACCGATCCGGCGGACGCCTGGGCAAAAACTGCTTGGAGTTTGGCGCATGCAAGCACGCCCACCACCTTCTTCGTCACGGAGGCAATCCCGCAGGCCGACACCAAGGTCTATCTCTGGGACAAGGCGGCCCCTGCCACGCACACGGTCGCCACCGACCTCGCGCCTTACTACCCCCGCCTGGTGCGCCACGGCGATGACGGCGCCGTGTACGTTCTGGCGTTCAAGGATGATCAGACCTATGGGGTCTGGTACTGGGAGACGCATGACAAGTACGAGATCGTGAAGTACACGCTCTCGAACAACACGCTGGTGAACCCGCGGGTCGTGGTCAGCACCTTCTGACCACGTCGGCGGTACACTCACCTACTTGAACAGGCTCAGCAACGAGTTGGGCTGGGCGTTGGCCTGGCTCAACATGGCCGTGGCGCTCTGCGTCAAGATTTGCTGGCGCGTGAGCGTGGTCGTCTCCTCGGCCACGTCGACGTCGCGGATGCGGCTCTCGGCCGCGGACTGGGTTTCGTGGGCGACCGCCAGGTTGGACACCGTGTGCTCCAACCGGTTCGTCAACGTGCCGATCCCGGCCCGGTTCGCGCTGACGCGGCTGATGATGGGGTCGATCCAGCCGATCCAGTTCTGGGCGTTGATCTGGTCGTCGAGGTCCGGGGTGGTGTCGAAGCTGTTGGGCGTCAGGATGTCGTCGGCGTTTAGATCTTGCGCGATGCCCAGGTCGAACGCGGAGCTGTCGAGGATCGTGAAACCCACCACCTGGCCAAAGTTGGCGCCCACCTGCAAAGTCAGGGGGGTGCCGCCGTACTTGAGCGAGGCCGGGTCGAACGTGCCGTCGAGCAAGTTCTTGCCGTTGTAGCTGGTGTTGTTGACGATGTTCTCGGCCTCGAAGGTGAGTTCCCTGGCCTCGCCCATGATCTCCAGCCGGTCGCTGGTCGTCATGGTGCCGTTGGCGGACTGGATGGCCAGCTCGCGGATGCGCTGCAGGATGCTCGCGATCTCGTTCAGGCCGCCTTCGGCGACGTTCAGGAGGTTGATGCCGTCCTGGGCGTTCTTCTGCGCCTGGGAGGTCCCCTTGACCTGCGTGCGCATGGTCTCGGAGATGGACAGCCCCGCGGCGTCGTCGGCCGCTCGGTTTACCCGCAGCCCCGAAGAAAGCTTCTCCAACGACCGCGAGAGGTTCAGGTCGTTGGCCTTCAGGCTTCGGTGGGAGTTGATGGCGGAGACGTTGGTGTTGATCCGTAGGCTCATGGGTCCGTCCGTTCGAGCTCGTCCAACCTTTCCATCGGCACGAACCGGGCGGGAATGAAGGGACCGCGCCACGACGGATCGGGGGCCAGGTCAGGGTCGCGTAAACTCGTAGACCCGAACCGGCGGGCCGACGTAGCGGAACGAGGGGGCGGTGTAGACCTGGTGGTAACCGGGAGGCGGGCCGATGAAGGCATCGCGCATGTAAGGTTCCGCAGTGGGGTCCACCACCAGGAAGCGCGCCTTGCCCGAGGCCACTTCTTGCCAGAACTCGTCGAGCAGCGCGTCGCTGGGGAAGTGCGTGTAGCGGGCGAAGATGCTGGAGAGCCGGACGGCCGGTGGCAGGCCATAGTAGTAGTAGTAGGGGCCAGCGGGCAGCGCGACCATCCGATCACCCGGTCGGGCGTGGGCATGGAGATATGCCAGGACGGCGTCTTCGCGGGCACGTAGGTCGGGGCCGCCCAGCGTGCGCAGGTAGCGCGGCTCGAAGAGCCACATGGGAGCGGAGGTCGCGATGCCCCCCGCGATCATCAGCGCGAGCCCGAGGACGGGCAGGTAGGTCACGGGCCGCCAGGCGCCCCGCGTGGTGGCGATGGCGCGGGCCACCAAGGCGGTCAAGACGAGGAAGGCCGGGGTCCCGTCGATCCCCAGGTGATGGACGTCGGCCCGGCCTTGGACGGCGATGATCCCGAAGCCGATCGCCGTGATGGCCACCAGCCCGAAGCGGCGCGTCTCTGGCCCTGCCAGACGCCCTGCCAGGCGCTCGCCGATGAGCCCCAGCCCCCACAACAGCGAGACCAGCGCGACCGAGATCGGCACCAGCATGGTGGTCAGGTAAACCCACAGCCGCAGGTACCACATAGGCCGGCCCAGGTGGGCATCGTCCAGCGGCGGGATCTCCCATGTGAGGTCCGTGAGGTAGCGGACGTCATTGGTGACGCCACCCGACTGGACGTGTTGGCCGGGCCAGATGATCAGGTCGTAGAAGGCCGCGCCCAGGGCCCCGAATGCCGCCAGGCCCGCCATCGCGAGGCCTACCGGCAGCATCCAGCCTGCCAGCACGGCTCCCGCCCGCTTGACCGGCACGAGCCCGCGCTCGCCACCCAACCAGCTGCCCAACAGGGCGTGGGCGAGCAACGCCACCATGACAATGGTGGCGTCCGTCTGGAGGCACAAGAACGCCAGCCCGGCACAGGCGCCGGCCAGCGCCCACGAGCGCAGGCGGGGGGACTCGCCGGCCCGCAGGCCGGCCAACAGCGTCATCAGCACGAAGGGCAAGACCATCCAGTGGTGGTTGACGCCGTACACCCGCGGATAGAAACAGCTCAGCACCAGCAGGGCGGGCAAGCAGGCGAGCCAGGGGTTTACGCCCAGCCAGCGGGCGATGCGCTGCGTCTGCCAGGCGGCCAAGACCAGCGCGAGCTGCTGCATCCAGCGCGCCGCCACCACGCTCGGGTGGGCGATGAGGTAGGCCAACGCCGGGAGCAGGTGCGTCAGGGGCCCATCGGCGTAGAAGTAGTCCCGGTAAGGCACCTGGCCGCTGGCAACGCGCATGCCGTTGACCAGGATGGCCAGTTCGTCGTCCGAGGCCAACCCGTAGTACACGGTGGGGATCGCGAGCCCCAGCGCGGCCAGGACCAAGACGACCGTCGAGGGCCAGTGGAGGGGGGGGGACTCCGTCTGCATGGCGATCGTTGTACCACGGTTACCGCACGGCCGTCATGCCGCTCCGGGGCGGCGTCCTTTGCGCCGGCCCAGCCAGGCGGCGAGGACCAACAGGGTGCCCAGGGAGACGGCTAGGCCTTGGCGCCAGCGCGGCGGCTCGTAGGCCAGCATGATGCGCTGGGCGCCGGCGGGGACCTCCACGGCCAGCAACAGCGCGTCCGCGCGGAAGGTCGGCAGCTCGCGCCCGTCGGCCGTCCAGGCCCGCCAGCCGGGGCTGTAGCCGGAGCCAATGACCACCAGGCCGGCCGCCGCCCCGTGGGTATCCAACACGATGCGGTTCAGGCCCTGGGTGGCGGCCGTGGCGAGGCCGGGGGCGAAGGTCGTGCCCGCCGTGGGAGCTTCCAGCAGCGCCTCCGTGGGCGGATCGAAGGGCGCCAGCCCCCGCACGGCGGCGTCCACAGCCTCGGGCGCCAGGACGCGGGCGCGCCTGACGCGCCAGGCGTGCGGCAGCGGGGTGGCGTTGCGCAGCACGACCAGGCCGGCCTCGTCGGGCATGCGCTGCCAGCGTGGGCTCGCCAGGCGGCGTTGCCAGGCCGGTTGGCTCGCGATCGCGGGCTCCAGGCGCAGGATGCCCAGGCCCAGGAGGTCCAGCGCGTGGTGCGGTGGGTCCCAGACGGTGTCGTCGTGCTCGCCGGCGTGGCCGAAGGAGTCCATGCCCAAGAGCGCGCCGTAGCGGGCCGGGATGAAGGCCTCGTACCCGTTCACGGTGGGTTCGCCCGTCAGCATGGTGACGTCGGGGTAGTGGAAACGGCGCAGCAGCGCCAACTCGTCCTGGCCTGGCACGAAGGGGAAGCGGCGCTCGGAGACGGCCAGGGAGCGCCCGGCGCTCCAGTCGATGGTCGGCTTCAGCACCAGGTCCGTCGGACAGGCGGGCAGTTGGGGGAATGGGCCCTGGGTCCAGTGGAAGGCCCACAAATCCAGTGCTAGCACGAGCGGCACCCAGTGGGGGCGGAAGCGTGCGAGCAGCCATGCCGCCGCCAACAGGCCGATCGGCAACCACAGCGCGGCCTGCCACGGCGACAGGGCCGCCGCCAGCGAGAAGCCGCGCAGGCCGCCCGGGGTACTGTCGATGAAAGGCTGGGTGCGTGCGGCGTAGCTGGGGCCATAAGCCCAGACGGCGAGCCAGACGGCCGCCATGGCCGTCGCCAACACCCCGCTGGCGCGCATCAGCCAGGTCCGCGCGGCCAGCGGCGCCTCGATCAGCCAGGAGAGGCCGTACGCGGCCAGGATCGCCAGGGCGAAGGTCGCTTCGAAGCCATGGCGGCTGGCGTAAGGCATCTGGTTCAGGAAGGGCAAGAGCGCCCAGAGCTTGTAGAGCGGCGTATAGTGCCCCAGCGAGAGGACGAGGCCGGCCGCCGCGATCGCCGCCCAGAAGGCCACCATGCGATCGTGGCGCCAGCGCCCCAGCGCCGTCAGCGCCAGCAGCCAGGTCACGGGGCCGGCGTAGCCCTCCAGGGCCGGGCGCCAGTCGTCGGCGGCCCAGAGCGGGTGGGGCAGCAGCGCCGTCGGCGTGGCGTTGCCGAACAGCGAGGGGAAGAGCAGCGAGGGCAGGGCCTGGGGCGACACGGAGCCCATCGTCAGCCAGGCGTAGTCGATGAAGTGGCGCTGGGAGCCGTGCACCACGTCCAGGGCCGGCAACAGCTGCACGGCGCCCATACCTACGCCCAGGGCCATCGCCACCAGCCGGTCCGCCACGCCGGCGCCGCGCGCGAGCGTGTAGGCGCCTGCCAGCACCAGCCCGTAGGCGGCCAGCTGGGGGTGGCCCACGAAGAGCATCAGGGCGGGGCAGGCCGCCACGACCGCGAGGTAGCGACGGCGCTGGGTGCACGCATGGCGCTCCGCGGCCCACAACAGCCAGGCGGAAAGGCCGGCGGCCTGCCACATCGCCACGATGCCCACGTAGGTGGTGATGAAGCCGCCCAGCGGGAAGGCCAGGGCCGCGACGGCCGCCGCCGCGGGCGCCAGGCCGAGGGCGCGCGTGAAGGCGATCAAGCCGGAGGCCATCAGGGCGTACGCGATCGCCACCGTGGCGTTTTCGCCCGCCGTCAGCCCCAACACGGTCGCGGGCCAGTTGAAGGGGCTCAGCACGCCGACCTGGATGTTGGCGAAGAGCGGCTGCCCGCCGAATATGTAGGGGTTCCAGAAGGGGAACTCGCCATGGGTCAGGGCCCAGGCCGCGATCTTGCGCTGGGGGAACAGCTCCGAAAGGCCGTCGCCACCCGCCCAGAACCGGCCGGCGAGGATCGGGCGCAGCCAGACCGCCGTGAGGGTGAGGATCGGTACGAGGAGCGGCCAAAGCCGCCGCAGGGCGTTCAGGGTCATGGCGCCGTCGGCCGCCGCCGTCGGCCCCACCAGGCCCAGACGGCGCAGGCGGCCAGGCTGGCCAGCGAGAGCGCGACCATGGCGTCCCAGCCCGGCGGGCGGTAGCGCAGCTCGAAGCGCTGGGCGCCGGCCGGCACCGCGACCGCGATCACCAGGCCATCCGCCAGCGCCACCGGCAAGTGCGCGCCTTCGGGCGTGGTGGCCTGCCAGCCGGGCTCGAAGCGTTCGGATACCAGCACGAGCCCGGGCCCCGGGCCGTCGGTCGTCACGCGCAGGCGGTTGGGCGAGATCGCTTCCACAGCCGCGTTCCCTGGCGTGAGCCCGCCGGGGGCGGGGGCATCCTCCAGCAGGGCTTCACGGGCGGGGTCGAAGGTGGGCTCGCCCGTGACGAGGCGATCGACCTGGTCGGCCGGCAGGGCCGTGGCCTGGATCACGCGCCAGGCGCGGGGCTGGGGGTGCGGGTTCTCGTAGACCTGGATGTCGCCCTGATCGGGGCCGCGGCGCCAGCCGGCCGTCGCGGGCGAGGTGCGCTCGTCGGCGGGCGGCACGACGTAGGCCGTGCGCACGCCCAGGATGTCTAGCACGTGGTTCGGCGGGACGAACGGGCCGGTCTTGTGGTACAGGCCCATGTTGTCGATGCCCCCCAGCAGCGTCGAATAGCGTTGCGGCACGAAGGCCTCGTAGCCGCTGGCCGAGCGCTCGCCGTCGAAGACGTTCAACAGCGGCGCATGCATCGCGCGGGCCCGGGTGACGTTGAACATCGGCACGTAGGGCACCACGCTGAGCGAGCGGTAGGGCGAACTCGGCAGCCGGGTTGTCAACTCGCCGGGCCGGGCGCCGGGCAGCACGCCCAGTGCGTACCAGTAGCTCGTGCGCGCGAAGCTGGCGACGTCGACGAACAGCACCGCCAGCAGCGCTACGGCGCCCAGGCGCGGGCGCCAGGCTAGCAGCGCGAGCGCCGCGGCCGTGGCGGTGTAGAGTAGCAGCGGCACCCAGAAGTTCGGCTGCGCCAGCGAGAGGTACTGGTGCAGGTCCATGGAGGGGGGCATCCAGGGGCCGAGGCGCGCGACGATCGCCGGCCGCCCCAGCCCCACCACGGCCACCACGACCGCCATGGCCAGCCCCAGCCCGCCCGCGCCGAGCGCCGCGAGCCGCCGGCGCCGCTCGGGCGCCGCGTCCAGCAGGTGTTGCAGCCCCAGAGCCGCCAGAAGGCACATGGCCAGGTCCAGCTCCAGCACGTGCCGGCCGGGCACGCGGATGGAATGCAAGATCGGCAGCTGGGCCCACAGCTTGAACAGGGGCGTGTTGCCGCCCAGCGCCAGCAGGCCGCCCACCAGGGCCAGGGCCACGAAGAAGCGCACGCGCCGGTCCGCGCGCAAGAACGGCAGCGCCGCCAACGCCAGCGCCCAGGGCGCCAGGCCGGCGTAGCCTTGCAGCTCGATCATATAGGGGCCGGCGCCCCAGTAGGGGACGGTGTAGATGCCCGTGCGCGGGCCGCCGAAGAGGAAGGGGAACAGCAGCATCGGCAGCTGGTGGATCGGCAGGGAGTGGTCGATGATCTCGCCGTAGGTGAGCGCCAGCCGCGAGCTCTGGCGGATCACCTCCACCACCGGCAGGAGCTCTACGGCGGCTAACCCCAGCCCCAGGGCGCCCGCCAGCCCGAGCTGGAGCATGTAAATGCGCCACGGGGCGGCCTCCAGGTCCCGGCCTCGGTACCAGCCATAGGCCCAGGCGATCAGGAGGGTGAACAGGCTGGTCTGTGGGTAGCCGGCCAGGAGCTGCAAGGCATACAGGCCGCAGAAGGTCAGGGCCCAGCGCGGGGCCAGCGTTTGGCGGAAGCGCTCGACAGCCCACAGGACGCCCGGGATCAGGCTCGTGACCTGCACAGAGGTGAGCTGTTCCAGGTGGGCCATGTGGTAGCCCGCCAGCATGTAAGGCAGGGCCGCCGCCAGGCCGGCCAGGCGGCCCAGGCCCAGGGCGCGCGTGAAGAGCAGCATCGAGCCCCCGGCGATCAGGCTGCTCGCGAGCACGTCCACGTTCATCGCCGCCACCGGCGGCAGGACCAGGAAGGTCCAATTCAAGGGGTAGAACACGCCGGCCTGGAGCATGCCGTGCAAGGGCACGCCGGCGAAGCCGAAGGGGTTCCAGAACGGCAGCTCGCCGGCCTTCAGGCTGAGCGCCGCGAGCGCGCGCACCGGGAAGTAGTAGCCCAGCCCGTCGTTCACGGCGAGCAGGCCGCCGGCCGCCAGGTAGGGGCCGTAGACGCCGGCCAGGGCCGCCACCAGCGCGAGCAGCGGCCAGGCAAGGGAACGGGACATGGGAACCTCCCCGAGGCTTATACCCCCGGCCGGAGGTGCGTGGCAAGCGTGCGGGCCGGGGTACACTGTGCCGGAGTCCTAGTTGGAAAGGCCCTGCCAATGAGCATCGAGCTCAGCGTCGTGATCCCCGTCTATTGCTGCGCGCGCTGCCTCGATCGGCTGCACGAGCGCCTGGTGGCGGTGCTTGCGCCCCTCACGCCCGACTTCGAGATCATCATGGTCAACGACGCCAGCCCGGACGAGGCCTGGCCCGTCATGTGCGGGCTGGCCGAGCGGGACCCGCGGGTGCGGGCCGTGGCGCTCAGCCGGAACTTCGGCCAGCACGCCGCCATGACTGCCGGACTCGCGGAAGCCCGCGGCCGCTACGCTGTGGTGATGGACTGCGACCTGCAAGACCCGCCGGAGGAGCTGCCCCGCCTGTACGCCAAGGCCCAGGAGGGCTACGACGTGGTCTACGCCAAACGCAAGCGCAAGCAGCACTCGCTGTACCGCCAGACCATGGCGCGGGTCTACAACAAAGTGCTGAACCTGTTCTCGCCCCACCGCATCGACCCGGAGTACGGCAGCTTCAGCCTGATCGCCCGGCCGGTGATCGACGCGTACCTGGGCATCCGCAACCATGGCCAGCACTACCTCTTCATGCTGCACTGGCTGGGCTTCCGCTCTACCCACATCGAGTACGAGCACGCGGAGCGCGGCGACCAGGGCCCCAGTTCCTACACCCTGGGGCACCTGATCCGCTTTGCGCTGGACGGCCTGTTTCTGCAAACCACCGTGCTGCTGCGCTGGATCGTGTACTTCGGCTTCGGCTGCGCCGGGCTGGGCTTCCTGGGCGTGGTCTGGATGACCTACAAGGCGCTCACCGGACCGCTCTTGCCCGGTTGGGCCAGCCTGGGCGTCTTGATCTTGATGGTGGGCGGCGTGCTGATGATCAGCCTGGGCATCGTGGCGCTCTACATCGGGCGAATCTTCGAGCAGGTCCAAGAGCGGCCGCACTACGTGGTGGCCCAGCGCGTCGGGGGCGGGCGGGAGGCCACATGAGCGGCGAGATCCGCTTCGGCGAGAACGCCCACGAGCAGCTGTACGAGCTGGAGGCCGGCAACTTCTGGTTCCGGGCGCGCAACCGCCTGTTGCTCTGGGCGGTGGCGACCTACTTCGGCGAGGGCCCTGGCCGCTACCTCGAGATCGGCTGCGGCACCGGCTTCGTGTTAGCGGCGCTTGAGGCGCGCTTCCCCGCGCTCGATCTCTGTGGCTCGGAGGCCCTGGAGGAAGGTCTGGCCTTGGCGCACACGCGCGTGCGACGGGCCCGCCTGGAGCGGCTGGACGCGCGGGCGCTGCCCTATACCGAGGCCTTCGAGCTGGTGGGCGCCTTCGACGTGTTGGAGCACATCGCGGAGGACCGCGAGGTGCTGGGCGAGGTTCGGCGCGCGCTGGCGCCGGGCGGCTTGCTCTTCCTGACGGTGCCGCAGCACCCGTCGCTGTGGGGGCCCGGCGACGAGTACGCGGGCCACGCCCGGCGCTACACCCGCCCGGAGATGCGCGGCAAGTTGGAGGAAGCTGGCTTCGAGGTCCTGCGGTTGAGCTCCTTCGTTTCCGTGCTGCTGCCCTTGATGGTGGCCTCGCGCTGGAAGCAACGCCTTCGCCCCTCTGCCTACGATCCGAACACGGAGTTTGCGATCCCGGGGGTCATGAACCGTGCGTTCGAGGCGGCCCTGGGCGTGGAGCGCGCCCTGATCCAGCGCGGCGTGGATTTTCCGGCCGGCGGCTCGCTGTTGGCGGTGGCGCGCAAGTGCTGACGGCACCACGGGGGTTGAATCCGCCTGCTACCGTGGCGGTGCTGGGTGCCTTGTTCCTGGCCTATTGCTTTGCGCACTACGGCTTGGCCTCCGACGACGAGTTGCTGATCCTGTCCGCCGGCCGCCGTGTCGCCGACGGCCAGGTGCCGTATCGCGACTTCTTCGAGTTCGTGGGGCCCTTGCCCATCACGCTCGCGGCCGTGATCTACAAGGTGGTTGGGTCGCAGGTGCTGGTGGCGCGCTGGGCGCAGCTCGGCTTGTTGGTGGTGGCCACGATGCAGGCCCAGCGTTTGGCCGGCTGGTTGGGCATGGGGCCGTGGCTCGCGCTCCTGCCGGCCTGGTTGGTGCTGGGCAGCTTCTATCGCTACGTGCCGGGCTTCAACCACCACTGGCTGGCCTTGCCGTTGCTGTTGGCTGCGCTGCTGGCCGGGCTGCGGGCGGCGGAGGACGTCGGCCTGCGCTGGTGGGCCGTGGCCGGCGCCTGGGCCGGGCTCACGACGCTTTGCCTGGTGTCGGACGGCCTGGTGGTCTGCGGGGCGCTAGCTGCCTACGCGCTCCTCCACGGTTGGCTGGCAGGGCATCCCCGGCCAGCCGCCGCCAGGCGGTTGGGCGCTTTGGCGTTGGGCCTGGGGACGGTGCTGGGGGTGACGGCGTTGGCGCTCGCGAGTGTGGGGGCCCTGGGCGCGGCCTTTGCCGACGTCGTGCTCTGGCCAGCGAGCCACTACCGCAACGCCGGGGGGATCAACGACGTTCGCTACCTCACGGATCTGGCTCGCGCGGTCGGCCCTATGGGGGACACGCGCCTTGCCGTGCCGTCCTGGTACTTGCGGCAGGCCAACTACCTCGGCACCGCGCTGGTGCCTCCCCTGGTGGCCCTGGCGTGTCTGGCATGGGGGCTGGGGCTGCTGGCCGGGCGGTGGAGCGGGCGCCTTGTCCCGCTCGCGGCCCTGCGCTACGGGTTGGTGGGGCTGGCCACGATCGGCTGCACCCTGGGCGCCCTGCGTGGCCGCGCGGACGTGGAGCACCTGGCCTTCGACGCCCTGCCGGCTTTCCTGGTGCTGGGAGGCGTGACGGCTTGGCTGTGGGCGCGCGCCACCGCCGAGTGGCGCTGGGTGGCGGTGTTGCCGATATTGGCGTGGGCGGGGCTGCTGGCCGGCGGGCTGGCCCAAACCGCGGCGATGCTGAGCTTCCAGCACCTGACCATGTGGAGCGGCCGCGGGCCGGACGTCTTTGCGCGGCAAGACGCGACCTTGAATTTCATTCGCGCGCGCGCGTGGCCGGGCGATCGGCTGGTGGCCGTGCCCTCGGGCGGGTACTATTACTTCTACGGCCTGCCCCCCGCCGTGCGGATGACGACGGTCTTCAGCCCGGCTGCCAATTATTACGACACGGCGGAACTCGCGGGCTTCTGGCGCGAGGTGGCGACCAGCGGTGCCCGCTTCCTGGTGGTAGACCCCTCTAACGAGCCTTTCATGCGCGACGCCTTCCCCGGGCCGCCGCCCGGCTACAGGCCGGTCTTCGCAGCGCCCTCGCAGCGTTACGCCGGGCCCTGGGTCACGGTGTACGAGCGTCGCGCCAATCCGGACCCAACGCGCTAGCCACGCTGGCCGCCAGGCGCTGGGCGCCCGGGGGGGTCAGGTGGTCGAGGTCGAAGAAATCGTCGGCACCGAAGCCTGCCGGGGCCGGCAACCAGCGGCGGCTGCCCAGGAAGGCCGTGCGGGCCTTCGCGAAGGCGGCCATGCCGGCGGGCTCGACCAGGCGCATGGTGGCGTCCAGGGCCGGGTCGATCGGTGTCTGCACCCAGGCCACGACGAGCCCGCGCCGGCGCATGGTCGCCTCCCAGGTCCCCAAGTCGGCGAAGCCATCCTCCAAGGAGCCGGCCAGCCGGACGGTGTGATCGCGGGACCGCCTCCACCGGGCGTCGGTGGTGCGGAGCCAGCGCTGCGTGCTTGCGGGATCTTTGAAGTAGCCCTTGACCTGCCAGGGCGGGGGGTAACCCCAGCGCCACGGCGCGGTGGCGATCGCCTCGGCCGGCGAAAGCGGCAGCGGAGCGTGCTGACCGGTGGCGAGCGCGCGCAGCGTAATTTTGGGGTGGGTCAGGGCGACCTCGCGAAGGTGCGGCGCGAACTCCGCGAGGACGAACGGCAACGTCAACACCGTGCCCAGCTGGCCGGGCAGGTCTGGCACGGTTTCGCGGGCGAGACGCCAGCGGTCTGCCAGGTCGTCGTTTGACAAGTACAGGTCACGCGGGGTGGCACGGGCGTTGGAGGCGAGGAGGGCCTCGTCGAGGTTCGCGAGCGCGAGGCGCGCGTTCGGGAAGCGGCCACCCAGCCGCCGCGCCAGCGCCAGGAACTCGCGCGGCTGGCTTGACGGGATGGCCAGGCTGAAGACCGCGTCCTCGCCCAACCCCAGCGACCGTGCCAGCTGGGGTGGCCGCAAGCCGGCCAAGGCGTGGGAGTTCCCGAAGACCAGCACCTGCACCCGGTCGCGCGCGGGGTAGGCTTCCACCCGCCGCTCCAGCTCCAGGTAGATGCCAATCGACTCCTCCTGAAGCAGCGCGGACGCCCGCCAGCCAATGACGGCGTTCAGGGCCGCCGTCAGCGCTAGCGCCGTCAGAACGGCCTGGCCGAACTTAGAAGCGGAAGTAGATGAAGGCCTTGACGCCATCGCTCGCTCCCATCAGGCAACAGGCTGCCAATGCGTAGGCCGTGCCCAAGGCCACGGCGGGCGGGCGCGTCCGCCACAGTGCCCGGAATCCGGCCAGGCGCTCGCGCAGGGCGTACTCCCCCAAGTGCAACAGCATGAGGCCCGCCACCAGGGCTCCGAGCCGCCAGCCCACCGGGTTGCCGGCGCCATGGAAGCCAGCCATGCTGCCCAGCATCCACAGCGCTTCTTCCAGGCCGGGCGCGCGGAAGGGCACCCAGCCGATCACCGTCAGCAGGAAGAACGCCCCCACGGCCAGCAGGTGGTAGGCCCGGCCAGCAGGCCGCCAGCCCAGCCGCCCCAGCAGGCC
Source organism: Cyanobacteria bacterium RYN_339 (assembly GCA_028287685.1). Classification (GTDB taxonomy): domain Bacteria; phylum Cyanobacteriota; class Sericytochromatia; order S15B-MN24; family JAQBPE01; genus JAQBPE01. Next base: position 14,181 of record JAQBPE010000056.1, read on the forward strand.
ACGCCAGCCGCGCTGGCCCAGCAACAAGGCGCCGTGGTAGGCGCCCCACAGCACAAAGGTCCAGTTGGCGCCGTGCCACAGCCCGGATGCCAGCATGGCGATGAACAGGTTGAGCTGCCCGCGTGCTACGCCGGCGCGGTTGCCACCCAGGGGGATGTAAACGTAGTCGCGAATCCAGGCGGAGAGCGTGATGTGCCAGCGCTGCCAGAACTCGCCGGGGCCGGCCGCCACGTAAGGCGTGCGGAAGTTCTGGGTCAGCGTGAAGCCGAACATGTGCCCGATGCCGACCGCCATGTCGGAGTAAGCGCTGAAGTCGTAGTAGATCTGGAAGGCGAACAGCGTGGCGGCCAGCCAGGCATCTTGGGCGCCCAACGTCCAGACCCGCCCGAAGAGGCCGTCGACCAGGGACACCACCTGGTCCGCGACCAGGAGCTTCTTGGCCAGGCCCAACAAGAACAGCTCCAGCCCGACGCGCGCTCGTTCCGCGTCGAAGCGCAGGGCTGGCGTGGCCGCGATCTGGGGGAAGAATTCGTGGCCGCGCATGATCGGGCCGGCGATCGAGTGGCCGAAGAAGGCGATATAGACCCAGAAGTGCAGGTAGTTCGGGGCGTTCGGGAGGCCGCGCTGGCGGCGGTCCACCAGGTAGCTGATGTGCTGGAAGGTGTAGAAGCTGATGCCGATTGGCAGGAGCACCGGTACGAGCCCGCCCCACGGCAGCCATGCCGGGAGGTTGGAGGCCAGGAAGCCTGCGTACTTGAACCAGGCCAGGTTGGCGACGTTGGCCGTGATGCCCAGCGCGACCCAGGCCCGGCCGCGAGGGCCGTCTACGTGTCGGCCGATGCCGTAGGTGGCCAGCGAGGCGGCCAGGAAGAGGCTCAGGTTTTGCCAGCCAGCCGCCACGTAGAAGGTGGCGTTGGCAACGGCCAACAGGGGCAGGCGCGCCCGTGGGAAGGTCCAGTAGGCGGCCAGGGTCAGCACCAGGAACCACACGAAGACCGCGGACTGAAACAGCATCCTGCCCCCTAAGTCCCGCTCACCGCCACGGGCTTGGGTCGGCGGCGCTCGGCCAGCTCCCAGGCCAGGAGCGCGAGCAGCGCCAGGGCCGAGACCAGCAGCCCCAGGCGCCAGCGCGGCGGCTCGTAGCGCAACGTGATCCGGCTGGTCCCGGCCGGCACCTCCACACCCAGGATCACGGCGTCGAGCCGGTGCACGCGCAGCTCGCCGCCCTCCGCCTGGAAGGCTCGCCAGCCGGGGTCGTAGCCTTCGCTCACCGCCACCAACCCCGGGCCCGCGCCGGTGGTCTCCAGGTCGATGTGGTTGAAGTCGGGCGTCTGGGCCCACACGGTCCCGGGCGCGAGCGGCCCCACCTGCTCGGGGGCGTCGAGGTAGCCCACGCGGGCGGGGTCGAAGCCCGCGTCGCGCATCACGTGGAGGTCCACCTGGGCGGGAACGGCGCTCTCGGCGCGCTCCAGGCGCCAGGCGCGTGGCAGCGCGCGGGGGTTGGCGAGCCAGCGGGCCTCCGGCTCGTCGCCGGCCGGCCGCAGGCCGTATTCGCGCGCGCGCTGGGCCCAGATCGGCAGCTTGGCCATGATGGGATCCAACAGGACCATGCGCACGCCCAGCAAGTCGGCGCCGTGGTGGCGCGGCATCCACAGCTCCGGGGACTCGATCACCCCCGTCGACTGCATGCGGCCCATCACGCGGCCGTAGCGGGCCGGCACGAAGGCGTCGTAGCCCGTGATGCTGCGGACGCCGGCAAGGCTGCCCCAGTCGGGGTAGCGCAGCGCGCGGATGCTGTCGAGGTCCTGGTAGGGGTAGATGAAGGCGGAGGAGACCGGGCAGATGCGCCCGTCGCCCCGGGTCAGCTCCGCCGAGGCGGGCATGAGCGGTTCGGGCACCGTAACGCAACGGTAACCCCACGGGGCGGCCAGCGCGAAGGCGGCGAGGTCGCACGCCAACAGGCCGAGCACCAGTGCCTGGGCGCCGCGGCGCGCCCGCAAGTCCAGGGTGGCGAAGGCCAGCGGGATCGCGATCAGCAGCCAGCCCACGATCGGCACGAAGAAATTGGGCCGGTCCAGCGAGAACGCGCCCGCGAGCACGGTGTCGCTCGGCATGAAGGGCTGCAGGCGCTGGGCCAGCCGTTGGCCGTGGAGCACGACGTAGGTGCCGACCGCCAGCACGGGCAGGCCCATGAGCGCCCAGGCGACCAGGGGCCTGGCGGGGCTCGTCACCTTGGCCAGGGCCTCCAGGCCCAACCCGGCCAACAGCGCCAGCGCCAGGTCGACCTCGACCATGTGCCGGCCCGGCGCCGGCAGGCTGCTGAGCACCGGCAACACGGCCACCAGGTCGATCAAAGGCGTGGACGAGCCCAGCGCGAGCAAGCCCGCGGCGATCGCGACGCCCGCCCAGAAGCCTGCCGTTCGCCGCGTGGGCGCATACAACAGCGCGAGGGTGCCCAGCACCAGCGAAGCCAGGCCCGCGTACCCGGTGACGTCCGTAAAGGTGGGCGCGCCCCAATACTCCGGGGTGCCGCCGGGCACGCCATAGGCGTACGGGAACCAGAAGGTGATCAGCTGGTGCCAGGGCAACGAGCGGAAGCTGAGCTGGTCGTAGTTGATCACGGAGCGCTGCGTGAGCGGGATGAAGTCCAGGGTGGGCAAGAGCTGCAGCGCCACGAGCCCCAGCCCCAGCATACAGCCCAGGGCCAGCCCCGCCAGGTAGGGCTGGCGCCGCTCTACCTGGAGACCCAGCCAGAGCGCGTAGGCCACGGCCACCAGGCCCGTGAAAATCGTCATTTGTGGATGACCGGCGAGCACCTGCAACGCCAGCAGCAGCGCGAAGAGACGGACGTAGCGACCATCCTTGGCGCGGGCGTGCCGGGCGATCGCCCACAAAATCAACGGCATCAGCCCCGCGGCCTGGATGATCTGGAGGTTCTCGAGGTGCGAGACCATGAAGCCGCTGCCCATGAAGACCAGCCCGGCGCCGAAGCCCGAGGCCCGCGAAAGGCCTTGCTCGCGGGCCAGCAGGTAGGTGCTTGCCCCGGCCACCCAATAGGCCAACAGCACGGCCACGTTCATGGCGGCCACCGGGGGCAGCACCAGGAAGCTCCAGTTGCCCGGGTAGAACACGCCCACGTGCACGGTGGCGAGCAGGGGCATGCCGCCGAAGGAGAAGGGGTTCCAGAAGGGCACGACGCCCTGGCGCCAGGCTTGCACGGCCAGCTGGCGCAGCGGGAAGTCCTGCACCAGGGCGTCGCCGTAGGCCAGCAGCTTGCCGGCCGCGATGGCCGGCCCCAGCACCACGAGCAGCGCGCCGAACAGCCCGGCGACGGGCCAGAAGCGTAGCAGGCGGGTCATGCGGGCCTCCTCCGGCCGCGCCAGGCCCACCAGAGCCCGGCCAGCAGGCTCATGAACGAGGCGGCCAGGCCCGCCCGCCAGCGCGGCGGCTCGTAGGCGAAGGTGATCGCCTGGCGACCGGCCGGCACCTCCACCCCCAGCACCAGGCCGTCGACACGGCGCACCGGCAAGTCGGCGCCGTCCGCCCCGCGCGCGGTCCAGCCGGGGTCGAAGGCGGCGGCCACCACCACCAGGCCGGGGCCGGGGCCGTCGGTTTCCACGCGCAGGTGGTCGAAGCCTTGCCAGCTAAGCGTGGCGGGGCCCGGCGCCAGCCCCGCCGGGGCCGGGCCGTCGTCGAACAGGGCCGTGCTGGCTGGATCGAACGGCCGTTGGCCGGTCATGCGGGCGTCCACCTCGCCCACCTCCACGTGCGTGGGCCGCCAGGCGGGCGGTAGCGCGCTGGCGTTGACAAAGCCGGCGCCGGTCGGCTGCCAGCGCGGGGGGGCCAGCTGGCCGGCCGCCTCGAAGCGCACCTCGCGGCAGCCCAGCACGTCGAGCGCATGGAAGCTGGACGCGAAGACGCTCTCATCGGGCAGCACGCCGGAGGGCGAGATCCCGCCCACCAGGCGGTGGTAGCGCGCGGGTTGGATCGGCTCGTAGCCGCCGATGGCCTCCACGCCCCACAGCGCGCCCAGCTGCGGATAGCCCAGGCGGCGCATCAGGGCGTAGTCGTTGAAGGGGTAGCCGTGGGCGCTCACCGCCAGCGTGCGGCCGCGGGCCAGCGGCGGCAGCGGGCTGGGCGGGGCCTCCGCCGGGTGCGGGGCCAACTGGCGCCAGCCCAGGCACTGGCCGAACAGGCCCAGGTCGAGCAGGGTGGCGGTCACCACCAGCGCCCCGGCCCCGCGGCCCCGCGCCGTGAGCATGATGGCGGCGAATCCCAGGGCGGCCAGCACGGCCGGCAGCCACACGCCGGAGTAGCCGGGCCGCAGGGTGGCGGCCAGGTCCACGCCCGCGGGCATCAGGGGTTGTAACCGGCCGGCCACGCCAGCGCCCGCGATCGCGATCGCCGCGATGCCCGCCAGCACCCCGCCGGCCACGATGCCACCGCCTACCAGCGCCCAGCGCCGCGCCGCCGCGCCGCCCTCCAGCAAGAAGGCCAGCCCGCAGCCGGCCAACAGGGCGAGCGCCAGGTCTACCTCCAGCAGGTGCCGGCCGGGGATGCGCACGGCTTGTAGCACGGGCAGCACGGCCCAGAGCCGGTACAAGGGGGTGGCGCCGCCCAGTGCGAGGAGCAGGGTGAGGACGCCCGTCACGGTCCAGAAGCGCACGGCCGGCAAGGTTCGGCGCGCGCCCTGGGCGGCGATCGCCAACATCAAGGGCACCAGCCCGAGGTAGCCCGTGATCTCGTTGGGCCACTGCCCGCCGCCCCAATACGGCGTGGGGAAGAGCCCCGAGGGCACGGCGCCGAAAAGGAAGGGGAACAGGAAGCTCGCCAGCTGCTTGGGCGGCAGCGAGGACTCCGTGAGAGCCGCGTAGTCCAGGTGCCCACGCTCGCTGGCCGCGATCATGGTCGAGGCCGGCAGCAGCTGCACCGCGGCCAGGCCCAGGCCCAGGCCGAGCGCGGCCGCCACGGGCACCAGCGCGCGCTTAAAGCCCAGGCGCCAGACCGCATAGGCCGCCACCAAGGGCAGGCTTACCAACACGGTTTGTGGGTAGCCCGCGAAGACCTGCCCCGCCAGCGCCGCCGCCAGGGCCAGGGCGTAGCGCGGGCGGTCGGTCGCGGCGTGGCGCTCCACGGCCCAGAGCATGGCGGGCAGCATGCCGGCGCCATGCAACATGGTCAGGTGCTCCAGGTGGGCCACCATGTAGCCGCCGCCCATGAAGCTCGCCCCGGCCAGGAAGGCCGCCACCCGCGGCAGGGCGATCGCCCGCCCGTACGCGTAGGTGGCCAGCCCCGCCACCCCGTAGCCCAGCAGCACCGCCAGGTTCATCGCGGCGCCCGGCGGCAGCACCAGGAAGCCCCAGTTAGAAGGGAAGAAGACGCCGCCCTGGAAGGCCGCCAGCAAGGGCGTGCCGGCGAAGTTGAAGGGGTTCCAGAAGGGCCATTCCCCGTGCAGCACGCTGGCGGCGGCGATCGCGCGGGCCGGCATGTAGTAGCCCAGCCCGTCTCCGAAGGCCAAGAGCCCGCCTGTGGCGACCGTGGGGCCGAAGGCCAGGGCTAACAGGAGCAACAGGCAGGTAGGAGGCCAGGTGCGGTGCATGGGCGGGCCCATCATAGCACGCGGCCGTGGCGGGGTAAGACATGCCTGGAGGTCGTCTCCCCCAGCCCGATGCTCTTTACCACGCTCACCTTCTTCGTCTTCGCCTGCCTGGCCCTGGCAGTCTTCTGGCAGCTGCGCGGCCCGAGCCGGCTGTGGCTCCTGGCCGCCGCGAACGCGGTGTTCTACTTGGCCGCCGGTTGGCCGAACCTCTTGCTGTTCCTGGTGGCCTCCGCCACGACCTACTGGCTGGGCAAGCGCCTCGACGGGCCGGCCGGCAAGGCCCGCATGGTCCTGGGCATCGCGCTCAACCTGGCCAACCTGGCCTGGTTCAAGTACGCGGAGTTCCTGGCCTCCAGCCTGGCCGATTGGCTGCACCTGGCGCTGCTCGACCCCGCGCTGGTGCGCGGCATCTTGCTGCCCATCGGCATCAGCTTCTACACCTTCCAGCACATCAGCTACCTGGTGGATCGCCGCCAGAAGGGGCTGCCGCCCGCGGCCAGTTACCTGGACTTCTGGGTCTACATCTCGTTCTTCGGCCACTCGATCGCGGGCCCGATCATGCGCGGGCACGAGTTCCTGCCGCAAGTCGCCGCCGCGGCCACGGCCCGCTTCGAGCCGGCCCGCCTGCGCCTGGGGCTCGGGCTCTTCGTGCTCGGGCTGGTCAAGAAGATCGGCATCGCCACGCCGCTGGCCGCGCAGGTCGACCCGCTCTTCTCGAACGCCGCCATGCTGTCGCCGGGCGAAGCCTGGGCGGCGGCGGCGCTGTTCGCCTTCCAGATCTACTTCGACTTCTCCGCCTACTCCGACATGGCGGTCGGCATCGGCCACATGTTCGGCTTCACGCTGCCGCAGAACTTCCGCACGCCTTACATGGCGGCGAACGGCACGGAGTTCTGGCGGCGCTGGCACGTGACGCTGTCCAGCTGGATCCGCGACTACGTCTATATTCCGCTGGGCGGCAACCGCGGCGGGGTGGGCCGGCAGCAGCTCAACCTGTTCCTCGCGATGTTGGCGAGCGGCCTCTGGCACGGCGCGAACTGGACCTTCATCCTTTGGGGCGCCTACCACGGCGGCCTGTTGCTGGGGCACCGCCTGTGGCAGGCAGTGAAGGCGCGGGCCGGCTGGGCGGGCTTCGATAGCCGGCTCTACCGCGCCGTCGCCATGGCGAGCTTCTTCGCCCTGGTGGTGGTGGGCTGGGTGCCGTTCCGCTGCACCACCATGGACGACAGCGGCGCGATGTGGATGGCCATGGCCAACGTGCCGGAGTGGGGCTCGTTGTTGGGCGTCAAGCGCTACCTGGGCCTGGCCGTCGGCCTGTACTTCCTGCACATGCTGGAGGACCGCTTGCGCCAGGACGAGCCGGGGACGGCCCGCGCCTTCCTCGCGCGCACCCCGGCGGCCCTGCAAGGCGCGCTGTACGCCGCCATCGCGATCCTGTTCTGCCTGACGGCCGACGGCGGCCATGAATTCATCTACTTCCGCTTCTAAGCTCGTGCTGGCGCTGGCGCTGGCGGGCTTCCTCTTCGTGCTGGCGAACATGCTGGTGGCCTGGCGCATGCCGGCGCTGTTGGCGAACAGCCCCTTGTTCGACGCCTTCGAGCTGGAGCGCCGGGTGGCGGCTTGCCCGGCCAAGGGCCAGGTGCGGGTGGTCGTGCTGGGCAACTCCCACGGGCTGGCCGGCATGCGGCCGGACCTGCTGGCCCGCCACCTGGGCGTCCCGGCCGCGACCATCTTCAACCTCTGCTTGAAGGGCGCCAACGCCAGGGAGACGTTGATGATCGCGCGGCGCTTCCTGCCGCAGTTCCCGGCCGCCGCCGTCGCGCCGATCTTCGTCGACGAGCTGCTGGTCGGGCAGGCCTGGGCGGAGGAGCCCCGCATGCGGTACCGGTCCCGCTTCGACGTCGCCGAACGCCTGGCGATGCTGCCCTGGCACGATGACACCGATCGGCGCTTCGGGCTGTTGGTGGGGGCCGCCGTGCCCATGTTCGACCAGGGCGAGCTGCTTCGGACGGCACTGGGCTCGCAGCCCCGCCGCTTCCTGGTGGCCCTGGCGACCGGGGAGGCGGCTCTGACGCCGGGCAGCCCCAACGCCCTCGTCCACGCCGCGCCATACGCCTGGGGGTTCCCCCCGGTCTGGGACGTCCCCGGCTTCTTCGGTGCCTCGCGGCTGGCCGCGCCCTTCACCCCCGGCGGGGTGCGCCAGCGTGCGCTACAGATCACGCGGCAGCTCGAGAAGGCCCCGCTCGGCTTCGACGACCTGGAGGCCTGTTGCGCGTACCTGGAGGCCCGGGGCGTCCGTCCGCTGTTGGTGCAGACGCCGATCTACGACGGCCTCTCGCAACGCCTGCGGCAGCCGCCGTTCGCGCAGGCCGAGGCGGCGTACCTGGCCGCGCTGGGCGGCTTCCTGACCACCACCCGCCGGACCGTGCGCAACCGCCCCGGCACCATGCCACGCGCGCTCTTCTTCGACGAGGACCACCTGAACCGCGCGGGGGCGGACGCGTTCACCCGTTGGCTGGCCGGGCAGCTTTAGCCCGGTATCCGAGCAGCCACCAGCCCAGCAAGCCCGCCAGCCCGGCCAGCGAGATGGCCACCAGCGGCCCCCAGTGCGGCGGGCGGTAGCGCAGCTCGAAGCCCAGCGGCCCGGCCGGCACCTCCACGGCCAGGATCAACGCGTCGGCCACGCGCACCGGCAGGGTCCGGCCGTCGGGCAGCACGGCCTGCCAGCCCGGGTCGAAGCGCTCGTTGACCAGCACCAGCCCCGGGCCATCGCCAGCCGTTTCCACCGCCAGGCGGTTCGGCGTCAGCGTCACTACCCGCGCGCTGCCGTCCGCCAGCTCCGGGGGGGCGGCGCCGCCTTCCAGCAGCGCGGTGTGGGCGGGATCGAAGGCCGCGCCGCGGCGCGTGCGCTCCTCCACCGCGGCCGGGGCCAGCGTGACGGCCTCGACCACTCGCCAGGCGCGCGGCAAGGCGCGTGTGTTTTCGTAGACGTGCACGCCGGGCTGATCCGGCAGCTGCCGCCAGCGGGGCGAGGCCAGCCGCGCCTGCCAGGGGGCGGCGGGGTAAAGCGCGTCGAGCCGCACCAGGCGCACGCCCAGCAAGTCGAGCACGTGGTCGTCCGGCGCCAGCACCTCCGGGTGGCTCAACAGCCCGCCGTTGTCCAGGCCGCCCACCAGCCGGCCGTAGCGCGCGGGCACGAACGCCTCGTAGCCGCTGGCGGAGCGCTCGCCCCAGAAGGCCGCGAAGAGCGGGTAGCCCAGCGCGCGCGTGCGCGCCAGGTCCGGGTAGGGGATGGCCGGCGTCAGCGGTAGCGCGCGGTAAGGCGCGTCCGGCAGCGGCATCGCCAGGGCGCCTGGCCGTGGGCCGTTGACCAGCACGTTCTGGCCCGCGGCGTACAGCCCCAAATCCAGCAACAGCACCAGCAGCAGCGCGCGCGGCGCACGGCGGACCAGGCAAGCCGCGGTGGCCAGGCCGAGCAGCGCGGGCACCCAGAAGGCGGGTTGGGCGAGCGAGAGCGCGCCAGCCAGGTCGAAGTCGGACGGCAGCCAGCGCGCGATACGCGCCACCAGAGCATCGTGGCCCAGCCCCACGCCCAGCAGCACGCCACCCATGGCGAGCCCCAGCGCGCCCGCGGCCGCCCGGCCCAGCCGCCGGGCCCGCGCGGGCTCGGCGTCCAGCAAGGCCTCTAGCCCCAGCGCCCCCAGCAGGCAGACGGCCAGGTCCAGCTCCAACAGGTGCCGCCCTGGCACGCGGATCGCGCGCAGCACGGGCAGCTTGGCCCACAGGTGGTAGATCGGCGTGGCGTCGCCCAGGGCCAGCACCCCGCCCACCAAGCCCAGGACCGCCCAGAAGCGCACGCGCGGGTCGCGGCGGAAGCCCGCGAGTGCCACCAGCGAGAGCGCCATCGGCGCCAGCCCGACGTAGCCCATGATCTCGGAGTAGACCTGGCCCACGCCCCAGTAAGGCACGCCGAAGAGCGCGCCCTTGGCGCCGCCGAACATGTAGGGGAACAGCAGCGTGGGCAGCTGCCGCGGCGGCAGCGAGTACTTCACGATTTCCTCGTACGGCAGGTTCATGCGGTCGCTTTGCGCGATCACGTCGAGCACCGGCCCCAGCTCCACCGCGGCGATCGCGAAGGCCAGCGCGCCTGCCGCCAGCGGGCCCCAGGGCGACAGGCCACGGTGCCACACGTAGGCGGCGGCGATCGCCAGCGTGATCAGGCAAGTCTGAGGATAGCCCGCCAACAACTGCAGCGCCAAGATCGCGGCGAGCGCCACGGGCCGTCGGCGCTCGAGCGCCCACAGCACGGCGGGGATCAGGCCGACCACCTGCACGGTGGTAAGCTCCTCCAGGTGGGCCCCCAGGTAGCCGGCCAGCATGAAGGGCAAGGCCGCCAGCAGGGCCGCCGGACGTCCCAGCGCCAGCGCGCGGGCGAAGGCATACATCGAGAACCCGGCCCCGAACGAGGAGGCCAGCACGGCGAGGTTCATGGCGGCCACGGGCGGCAGCACCAGGAAGCCCCAGTTGCCGGGGAAGAACACGCCCGCCTGCAGCATGCCGTGCAGCGGGACGCCCGCGAAGTTGGCCGGGTTCCAGAAGGGCAGCTCGCCCAGGCGCAGCGACAGCGCCGCGAGCGCGCGCACCGGGAAGTAGTAGCCCAGGCCGTCGCCGACCGCGAGCAGTCCGCCCGACAGCACGAAGGGGCCGTAGACCAGCGCCAGCGCGGCGAGCAAAACCAAAACGGGGCCTGCGGCCCCGGAGCGAGGTGCGCGGTCGAGCATGCGGGTGATCGCCTTTCTGGGCGGCGATTTTACCACGCGTTCCGGGGCGCAACACCGGTCCGCGGGTGTGGTCGTCGGTCACAAGGGCATGGCCCGCCGGCGGGGTATCATGGCCTGGTCATGACCACGCCACTGCGGGCCGAGCAGCCCGCCGCCGACCGCGACCTCTCCCTGGTGATCCCCGTGTTCAACGAGGAGGCCCTGCTGCCGGAGCTGTTCCGGCGCCTCGACGGCGTGCTCGTGCCTCTGGGCATTGGCTACGAGGTGATCCTGGTGGACGACGGCAGCCAGGACGCCACGCCCGCGCTGCTGCGCGCTCAGGTCGCGCGCGATCCGCGCTACCGCGCGCTGCACTTCAGCCGGAACTTCGGGCACCAGGCGGCCGTGACGGCCGGCATCGACCACGCGGCCGGCCGCGCCATCGTGATCCTCGACGCCGACCTGCAAGACCCGCCTGAGTTGATCCCGTTGCTGCTGGCGCGCTGGCGCGAGGGCTTCGAGGTGGTCTACGGCGTGCGCACCAAACGCAAGGAGAACCCCTTCAAGCGCTTCGGCTACTTCGCGTTCTACCGGATGCTCAAGCGACTCACCAACGTCGAGATCCCGCTGGACGCCGGCGACTTCGCGCTGATCGATCGGCGCGTGGCGGAGGTCTTGCGCGCCATGCCGGAGCGCAACCGCTTCGTGCGCGGCATCCGCTCCTGGGCCGGCTTCCGCCAGACGGGGCTGGTCTACGAGCGCGATAAGCGCTTCGCGGGCGAGGTGAAGTACACCTTCGCGAAGCTGCTGCGGTTGGCGCTGGACGGCATCCTGAGCTTCAGCTACGTGCCCTTGCGGCTGGCGGTGTACCTCGGCCTGACGGTCAGCGCCTCCACCTTCGTGCTGGGGATCGTGTTCATCATCTACCACCTGGCGGGCGGGGCCGCGCCCTGGGGCTGGGCCTCCACCATGGTGGCCATCCTGTTCATGGGCGGCGTGCAGCTGCTGACGCTCGGCTTCATCGGCGAGTACGTCAGCCGCATCTACGACGAGGTCAAGCAGCGCCCGCTCTACATCGTGGCCACGCGCGAGGGGTTCTAGTGGAAGACGTCCTGTACCACACCTTTTACGAGGTCGAGAAGGTCCACTGGTGGTGCCGCACCCGCAAGGACATCCTGGTGGACGTCACGCATGCGCTGCTGCCCGCGGGCGGCAAGGTGTTGGACGTGGGCTGCGGCACGGGCTTCTTCATCGAGAACCTGGGCCCCGGCTTCGAGGCCTGGGGTTTGGACGCCTCGCCGCTGGCGGTCTCGATGTGCCGCGAGCGCGGCCTCTCGCGCGTGTTCGAGGGCTCGGCCACCGAGCTGGCCGCCGTGGCGGACGAGCGCTTCGATGCGGTCTTCATGTTTGACGTGCTCGAGCACCTGGACGACGACCTGGGGGCGCTGGAGCGCGCCAAGACGCTCTTGAAGCCCGGCGGGCTGATCATCGTGACCGTGCCAGCCTTCGAGTTCCTCTGGTCCAAGCACGACGACATCACCCAGCACAAGCGCCGATACGTGCGCGCGCAGCTGGCCGACCTCTTCGGGCGGGCGCGGCTGGAGACCCTCAAGCTGACCTACTTCAACAGCTACCTCTTCCCGATCGCGGCCGTGCGCCGGCTGGGCCGCAGGCTCACGCGCACGGACGACGGCGTGGAGTTCGACGTGCCGGCCAAGCCGCTCAACGACTTCTTGGGCCGGGTCTTTCGCTCGGAGACGGCGCGCGTGCTGGCTGCCGGCCCGGAAGGGGCCTTCCCGGTGGGGCTGTCCTTGCTGGCCGTGGGCCGCGTGGCCGGGCCCACGTGAGGACGGAGCGCACCTGGGCCCTGGCGGGCGGGCTGCTGTTGTTGCTGTGCCTCCTGCCGTTCGCGGGCTCCGGCGTGATCAACAACGACGAGCTCACCTACCTGAGCCATGCCCAGCGCATGGTGGCCGGCGAGCTACCTTACCGCGACTTCTTCGAGTTCCTGCCGCCCGTGACGCTCTGGCTGCTGGCGGGTGCCTTCGCCTTGGGCGGGGTGCACCTGGTGTTGGCCCATGCGTTGGCGGCCGCCGCGGTGGGCGTGGTGGGCGTGCAGCTCTACCGGGTGGGACGCCAGCTCGAGCTGGGGCCGCTGGTGGCTTGGCTGCCGGCTTACGCGTTGGTCTTCTGCCTGTTCGCGTCCTGGCCCGTCTGGAGCCACCACTGGCTGGTGGTGCCCTTTGACGTCGGGGCGGTGGCGTTCGCCATGCGCGGCCTGGCGGGCCCCGGATACTGGCCATGGCTTGCGGCCGGCGCCTGCGTGGGCCTGGCAGGCTTCACGGTGCAAACCGATGGCGCGGCGGTGGGGCTCGTGCTGGCAACGACGCTGCTGCTGGATGGCTGGCAGCGCCGGGCTCCCTGGGCAGAGACGTTGCGGCGCCTGGGCTGGCTCGCGGCCGGCGTGGCCGCGGTGGCCGGCGGGGTGGCCGGCGCGCTGGCCGCCACGGGCTCGCTGGGAGCGGCCTTCGAGCAGGTCGTGAAGTGGCCCATGACGCGCTACCGCCAGCCCGGCGGGATCAACGACTTCGCCTTCGGCACGGACCTGCCGGCGGCGCTTTCTCCCATGACGGCTTTGCCGGGTTGGTACGTGCGGGCCTACTTGGTCATTGGCTCGTTCGCCATCTTGCCCACCGCGGCGCTGGGCGCGCTGGCCTGGCTGGCGGGCTGGATGTGGGCGCCGCGGCGCCCGTGGGACGTCGCCGCCGCCCACTTCGCGCTTGTGAGCCTCTGGTGCCTGGCGGCGCTGTGGCTGGGCACGCACGCGGGGCGCAGCGACCTCGTGCATGTGGCGCAATACGCCTTGCCCGGCGTGCTGTGGGGCACGGTGGCGGCCATGCGCATCGCCCGTCAGCCGCTCGGCGCCCCCGCCTGGCTGCCGTTGGCGGCGATCGTGGCGTTCGTGGCGGCCGGCGCCCTGGGCCAGGCCAAGGCGATGAGCAAAGACCCGGATCGCTGGATGCATCCCGGGCGCGTGGAGCGCCAGGTGCTGGAAAGCCCGGCGATCGCCTACCTGCACACCCATGCCCGGCCCGGCGACCAACTGGCGGCCATGCCGTACGGCGGCTTCTTCTACGTCTTCGGCCTGCCGCCCGCCACCCGCTACACCCTCATGCTGCCCCCCAGCATGGGCTACGGGGCGCCCGGCGAGTTCGCGGCCTACTTCGACGAGCTCGCGCGGCGGCGCCCGCGCTTCGTGGTGATTGCCCCCTGGGCCTGGAAGGCCTTCGAGCTGGCGGTCGACGACTATGCGACGCACCTGCCGCCGGGCTACCGGAGGGTCGGGGAGTTCGGCTCGCCGCAGTATAACTACCTCTTCCCGGCCGTGATCTACGAAAGGGTGACGCCCCCGTGACCTTGGCCTCTCCGCGCCGGCTCGTGACCCACCCGCTCGCGGCCCTGCTCGCGCTCTTCGTCGCGTCGCGGGCGCTGGGCTTCGCGGTGGGCGTGCGCTTCTCGCTGTTCCCGCTCGAATGGTACTGGCAGTACCTGCCGGTGGACTGGCTGCGCCACGACCTGGCGCGCGGCCTCTACTACATGCACGACCAGCCGCCCCTGTTCAACGCCTACCTGGGTCTGGTGCTCAAGGCCTGTCCGGGCCACGAGGCGCTGGCGTTCCAGGTTTCGTACCTGGCCTTGAGCCTGGCCTTCCTGGCCACGCTCTACGGTCTGCAACGCCGGCTGGGGGTAGACCGCTGGATCGCGGCCGGGCTGGTGGCCTGCTTCATGCTGGCGCCCGCCACGCTGCTGTACGAGAACTGGCTGTTCTACGCCTACCCCACCGCGGCGCTCTTGGCCTTCGGCGCGCTAGCGCTCGCGGGCTACCTGGAGCGCCGCACCTTCGGCCGCGCGCTGGCGTTCTTCGGCGTGTTGGCTGTGCTGGCGCTGACGCGCTCGATGTACCACCTTGTCTGGCTGGGGGGCATCGCCGCCTGGCTGGCCTGGGCGCTGCCCGCGGAGCGCCGGCGCGTCCTGCTGGCCGCCGTGGGGCCGCTGCTGTTGGTGGCGCTGTGGTACGCCAAGAACCTGCTCGTGTTCGGCATGTTCAGCGCCAGCTCCAGCGTGGGCATGAGCTTCGCCAAGCTCTCCTTGGGCGAGAGCCGCCGGGAGCAGCGCGAGGCCTTCCACGCCGCCGGCCTGATCTCGGACCTGGCCGTTGTCGGGCCCTGGCGCCCGCTAGCGCTCTACCCGCCCGCCTACTGGCAGCTGCCCCCCACGGGCATCTCGCTGCTGGACGCGCCGCTCAAGCCTTCGGGCGAGCCCAACTTCCACCACCTGGCCTACGTGGGCATCGCGCGGCAGTTCGGGCGGGACGCCGTGGCCGTGGTGCGCACGCACCCCGAGATCTACCTCAAGGGCGTGGGCAAGGCCTTCCTGACCTACCTCCGGCCGGCCTCGGAGTACATGCTGCTGGTGGAGAACCGCC
>JAQBPE010000310.1 GCA_028287685.1 Cyanobacteria bacterium RYN_339
CGCCCCGGCCCCTGCCGGCATGCTGCACCTGGCGGGCACCGACGCCGATCTGCGCCTGGTGCCGGTCGAGGCCCTGGCGCGGGCCTACCGGCGCGTGTTGCTGGAGGAGGGCCCGCAGGTGCTCAACACCGGCAACCCGCGCGGCCATGCGCGGCTGCGCGGTGCGTTGGCGGAGATGCTGCGCGCCACGCGTGCCGTGGCCGCAGAGCCGGACGCCATGATCGTGACGCGCGGCAGCCAGATGGCGCTGTACCTCGCCGCGCGGGCGCTGGTGCGGCCGGGCGACGTGGTGGCGATCGAGGCGCTGGGCTACCGGCCGGCCTGGGAGGCCTTCCAGGCGGCCGGCGCCCGGCTGGTGCCCGTGCCGGTGGACGCCCAGGGCCTGGACGTGGCGGCGCTGGCGCGCGTGCCGGACGTACGCGTCGTCTACCTCACGCCCCACCACCACTACCCCACCACCGTCACCCTCTCTCCCGGGCGGCGCCTGCAACTGCTGGAGCTGGCGGCGGCCCGCGGCTTCACGATCGTGGAGGATGACTACGACAACGAGTTCCACTACGACGGCCGGCCGGTCTTGCCCCTGGCAAGTGCCGATCCGGGCGTGGTGTACGTGGGCACGCTCTCCAAGATCCTGGCGCCGGGCCTGCGCCTGGGCTTCGTCTCCGCCCCGGCCGAGCTGGTCACGCGCATGGCGGAGATCCGGCGCGGCGTCGATGGCCAGGGCGACCATGCCGTGGAATGCGCCGTGGCCTCCCTGCTGGCGGACCGCGAGGTCCAGCGCCACGCGCACCGCATGCGCCGGGCCTACATGGCGCGCCGCGCCGCGCTGGTGTCCGCCTTGCAGCGGCACTTGCCCGGGGCGCTCGGCTGCCAGCCGCCCGCCGGCGGGATGGCCCTCTGGGCCCTCGCGGACGCCGGCATCGACCTCAAGGCCTGGGTGCGGCGGGGGCTGGAGGCCGGGGTGTCATTTGGCCGGGCGCGGCCGTTTGCGTTCGAGGGGCCCGAGCCGCACGCCTTCCGGCTGGGCTTCGCGGCCCTGGCGCCAGAGGAGCTGGAGGAGGCGGTAAAGCGGATGGCGGCCTGTCTCTAGGCCAAGAACGCGGCGATCGCCTCCGAGGCCGCGCCGATGTGGGCCAGCCCCGCCAGGTGCCCGTGCTCGGCCGGCAAGAAATGCGCCTGCACGTCCTTGCCCCGCGCCACCAGGGCATCAAAGAGGGGGGCGTGGTAGTCCTCCGGCGGCAGCAAGGCGTCCGCCTCGCCGGGAATCAGCAGCAGGCGCGCCTGGAGCCGGTCGGCGAGCTCGTCGACGCTGCCCGGCCGCCAGCGCATGTTGGCCTGCAGCATCGCCAGCCAGGCGTTGGCGTCGACGAAGGAGGACCGCACCCGGGCTTCGCTTTCCAGCCAGACCTCGAAGGCGTCCGTGTGGTCCAACGGCGGCGCCCCGGGCAGGGCGCGGCCGCCCGCGGCCAGGGTCATCAGCTTCACGGCCGTCGCCAGCCCGGGCAGGTGCGTGCCCGGCTCGTAGCGCCCGGCGTTGAACGCGGGGTCCTGGCGGATCGCGTCGCACATCGCGGCGTACAGCCCGCGCTCGCGTACCTGCAAGGCCAGCGGCGCGATCGCCGCGATCACGGCGGGCACATCCTGGGGGCGGCTCAGGGCCCACTCCAGGGCCTGCATGGCGCCCAAGCTCGGCCCGGCCACGGCCACCAGCTTGCCCACGCCCAGCTGGTCCAGCACCTGGCGCTGCGCCGCCACCATGTCCGCGATCGTGATGACCGGGAAGCCCGGGCCGCCCGCGGCGCTGGCGGTCACGCCGTGCGGCCGGTCGCGGCGCACGCAGCCCAACGCGTCGATGGCAACCACGTAGAAGCGATCGGTGTCGATCGCCCGGCCCGGCCCGATCACGGGATCCCACCAACCCGGCAGCGGGTCCTCCGGGGTGTAGCGCCCGGCGGCGTGCGACGTGCCCGAGAAGAAGTGGCAGATCAACACGGCGTTGTGGCCAGTGAAGCGCCCGTAGGTTTCGTAGCCGACCGGCACGTCGCGCAAGACGGCGCCGCTGGTAAGCGTGAGCTCCGCCAGGCGGGCCACGCGCTTCTCCGTGAGGGTCAAGGTCGAGGTCATCCCTCCATCTTACCCCCGTGGTCGTTACAAAAAGGTTACGGTTTGAAGCCCTGCGCTGCTTGCGTGATGCCGAGCACGGGCAATGGACCCAGCGCCTTGAGGCCGGCGATCGCCACCAGCGCCACGAACGTCAGGATCACCGCGTACTCGGCCAGGCCCTGGCCATCTTCTTGCTGCATGGTGGCAGCATAGCGGCCAACGCCGAACCCTTCATCGGCCGCTTCCGACAAATCGGTATTAGAAACATGTTAAATGACGCAACGCCGTCGGCCGACGCAGGGATAAGCCGGCAGGGTCCGAGGTGGACCGGAGGGAGTTGGGAGATGAGTGACAACCGGGTGACCGGGCCTACCGCCACGCGCGGCACGGCCCCCTTGAACGCACCGGCCAACGGGCAGCCGCCGAGCGCGGTGGACAACTTCTTGCAGCAGGCCATGCGCTGGGAGGGCCAGCCCTATGAGTGGGGCGGCGGCCACAGCGGCGTCCAGGGCTCCCCGGCGGGCGTGGATTGCTCCGGCCTGGTGACGCAGGCGGCCCGCGCCGCCGGCCTGAACTTCGACGGCACGGCCGAAGCGCAGCAGGGGCTGGGCAAGCCGGTCGCGATGAACGACCTCAAGCCCGGCGACCTGGTCTTCAGCGGCAAGCCGGCGCACCACGTGGGCATCTACATGGGCAACGGCATGGTGCTGCAGGCGCCGCAGCCCGGCGAGAAGGTCAATTTGTCCCCCATGGGCAGCGGCTTCGACAACGCCGTCCGCCCCAGTGCCTTCGAGGGCCAGACCGCCAGCCCCAACCCCGCGGCGGCCCCCGCCCCTGCCGCCAACGGCAGCGACAACAACGGCGTGGGCGGCAACAGCCGGGCCTCCGGCATGACCCTGCCGGCCGCGAACACGAACAACAACGCCGCGGACGCGGGAGCCTCGCACACGGTGAAGCTGGGCGACTCGCTCTCCGCGATCGCCGCCGCCAAGCTGGGCGACGCCAGCCGGTGGCCGGAGATCTACGCCATGAACAAGGACGTGATCGGCAGCAACCCCAATATGATCTATCCCGGCCAGGCGCTGAAGATGCCCGGCGACGCGCCGGCCAGCCCGAGCGACGATCCGGCGGCCCCAAGCGACGATCCCGCGGCCCCGGGCGCCACGGACCCCGCGGCGCCTCCGGGCGAAGCCGCCAAGTTCGACTTCGACGTCACGCCGGAGAAGATCGCAGAGGCCCTCAACGCGCCGCTGGCGAACGTGAAGCAGAACTGGCCCGTGATTTCGCAGGCGCTCAAGGAGGCCGGCATCACGGACAAGGCCGGCGTGATCGCGGCGCTCGCCACGATCGGCACCGAAGTCGGCAGCTTCCAGCCGATCCCGGAGTACGCCAGTGGCCAGGAGTACGAAGGCCGCTCGGATCTGGGAAACACCCAGCCCGGCGACGGCGTGCGCTACAAGGGCCGCGGCTTCATCCAGCTCACGGGCCGGGCCAACTACGAGTCGTACGGCAAGAAGCTGGGCATCGATCTCGTCAACAACCCGGACCTGGCCCTGCGCCCGGATGTGGCCGCCAAGGTCCTGGCGGAGTACTTCAAGGAGCGCAACATCCCCGCCAAGGCCCAGGCGGGCGATTGGCAGGGCGTGAGGCGGGCGGTGAACGGTGGGCTCAACGGCTGGGATACCTTCAACGGCGACGTCCAGCGGTTGCAGCAGGCCCTGGGCTAGCGAGGGTATAGGATCGGGATGCTTGCTCGCCCACGCCCCCGGTCCGCAACCAGCGCCGTGCTCTTGGCCGCGGCGCTGGCCGCGGCTTGCGGCCCTTCCGGCCCCATCCAGGCCACCGGGGAGCGTCCCAAGGCCACCCCCGCGGCCAGCCCGACTGCCGGAGCCAGCGCCAGGCCAGCGGCGTCGACCACGCCGGCACCCTCGCCGGCGCTGGCCAACAGCCCCAGCCCCGGCGCAAGCCCTGGCGCAAGTCCCGTCACGAGTCCCAGCGCGAGCTCTTCGCCGCTATCCCCGACGGTCAGCAAGCTCCAGGCCAAGATCCTCAACCTGGCCAAGGCCGCCTTCAACCAGAACCGCAGCCAGCTCGCCGCCAACGGCGACACCGCGCACGCCGGCCTCTTGGGCGGCCAGGGTGCCGGCGTGATCTCCAACAACGGCGGCGGCTTGCTGTC
>JAQBPE010000083.1 GCA_028287685.1 Cyanobacteria bacterium RYN_339
AGGCCGCCGCCGCCGCGTGCGCGCAGGTCGGGGATGCCCCGAGCCACGCGCGCGCCCTGGTGTTGCAGGCCCGCTTGCAGCGCCGTGCCGGTGACGTCGCCGGCGCCCTGGCCACCTTGGCCGAGGCGCGCGCCCTGGCCCCCGACGCCGCCCTGGTCCAGCTCCAGGTGGACCTGGCCGAGGCCACCGAGCCCGGGGCCGTCCTGGCGCTGGAGACCCGGGCCGAGGCCTTGCAAGCAGGCGAGCTACGGGCGGAAGCCGCCTGGCAGGCCGGCGAGCTGTTGAGCCAGGCCAGCCGCCGGGCCGAAGCCGACCACGCCTTCCAACGCGCCCGCGACACCGCCCGCCAGGGCGGCCTGGCCCTGTTGGCCGCGCTGGCGACCCTGGGGATGGGCCGGACGGCGTTCGGTGCCGACGCCGCGAACGCCCGCGGCGAGGGCGAGCGCGCCCTCAAGGCGTTGGCTGCTGCGGCGGGCCCCGGCTTCGACGCCTGGCCCGAGCGCCGCATCGAGGCGGCCCCCGCCGGGGAAGCGCTGCCGATCGGCCTGGCCGAGACGTTGGGCATGCTGGCGGACCTCCGCGCGGCCACTTCCCTGGACGATCTGCTGGCCCGCTTGCTGCGGCGCGCCCTGGCCGTGGCGGGCGCCGAGGCGGGCGCCTTGCTGGCCTACCGCGACCACCAGCTCGAGGCCTACGCGCGCGAGTTCCTGGCCGACGCCGAGGTGCTGGAGAAGCCCGCGCTGGATGCCGCCTTGTGGTACGGCGAGGCCGTGATCTCGCCCGAAGCCTGGACGCTGCCCGTGCGGGACGCCGGCGAGGTGGTGGCCGTGCTCTACGTCGAGGCCGGCCAGCCGGACCGGGAAGCCACGTTGCGCCACGTGACGGAGGCGATCGGCTTCGCGGTGGCCCAAGCCATGCGCCTGGCCCGTTACGAGCGCGGCGTCGAGCGCCTGGCCTTCTCCGAGGGCCTCGCCCGGCAGGCGCTTGCGGCCGGTGATGCCACCAGCTTCGCGCGCGACGCCTTGAAGGCCGCGCTGCAGGCCACCGGCGCCGAACGGGCCTTCTTGATCCTGGCCGACGGCAGCCGCCCGGCGGCCCTGCGCGCCGATGGGCAGGCCCTGGCGGCCGACGCCGCCGTCAGCCAGAGCGTGGTCCGCCATGTGCTCGCCACGGGCGAAGGCGTCCGCCTGCTGGATCCCCAGCACATGGAGGGCTGGAGCCAGCAGCAAAGCATCCTGGCCCTGGGCCTGCAGTCCATCGTGGCCGTGCCGCTCCCCGCGGGCCGGGGCGTGCTCTACGTGGACAGCGGCAACGCGGCCCAACTGCTCGGCGGCCGCGAGCAAGACTTGCTCGCGGCCGCCGCCGAAATCCTGGGAGCGGTGCTGGCCCGGTCCTAGTAAGGGGTGCCCGCGCCGGCGCGCGGTTGCGGCGCCGCGTTGCCGGGGTTGTCGTGGGCGGCCTTGATCTCGGTCTCCAGGGAGGCCTTCAACTGGGCCGCCGTCAGGCCGGGGTTCTGCTGCATCAGCTCGAACGCGCGCTTGGACCAGGCACCCATGCCGGCGCCGTCGGGCGTGTTCTTGTCGCGGTCGGGGCTCAGGATCAGGTTGTCCTTGTAGATGGCCTTGATCGTGGCCTCCACGTCGTGGAGCTTGACGGGGTCATCCAGCATGGCCTGCATCTGGTTGAACTCCGCTTCGGAGTACATCTGGTCGCCGTCCTTCGCGTTGAAGCCGGCCAGCACGGTGTTCACGTCGTTCTGGTCCCGGCCCGCGTTGGCGGCCTTGAAGCCTTCCGTCGTGACGACGTCGTTCAGGTTGTTGCGATCGACCACCGCCTGCTTGTCGGGGTCGTTCGGGCCGTGGCTCTGGAAATCCTTGGCGATTTCCTTGTCCTTGGCGACCACTTCCTTGAACGTGGGCGACTTGATGCCGCCGCCGCCACTTGTCGGATCCAGGGCCATCGGGTGCCTCCTTCTACAAACGTCCCAGCCCCGGAACTATTCCCCCGCTTCCCGGCGGTGTATCATCTGGATCCCCATGATCAGCGTCGAAGAAGCCCTTACCACGATCCTTGCGCGTTTCCACCCCCTGGAGGCGGAGCGCGTGCCGCTGCGCGAGGCCTGGGGGCGCGTGCTGGCGGCCGATGTGGTGGCGCGGGAGGCCATCCCCCCCTTCGACAACTCCGCCATGGACGGCTACGCCGTGCGCCTGGCCGACTGCATCGGCGCCACCGAGGCCAACCCGGTGGTGTTGCGCGTGCTGGGCGAGGCCCCGGCGGGCAAGGCCTCCGGCTTCGACGTGGTGCCCGGCACGGCCGTGCGCATCATGACCGGCGCGCCCATCCCCGCCGGCGCCGACGCCGTGGTGATGCGCGAGGAAACGCGTGAAGCCCCGGACCGTGTGGAGATCTTGGTGGAGCCCGAGCCAGCCGAGCACATCCGCCGGCTGGGCGAAGACGTGCCGCGCGGCAGCACGGTCTTCGAGGCCGGCGAGCTGCTCAACCCGGCCGCCCTGGGCGTGCTGGCCTCGATCGGCGTGGCCGAGGTCGACGTGATCCGGCGCCCGCGCGTGGCGTTGCTGGCGACGGGCGACGAACTGGTGCCGGTCGAGGCCCCGCTGGCGCCCGGGCAAATCCACGACAGCACCGGACCCGCCCTGGAAGCGCTGCTGACGCGGCTGGGCGCGGTTCCCGTACCGCTGGGCACGGCACGCGACGAGATCGAAGACCTGCGCGCCAAGATCGCGGAAGGCGCCCGCCACGACTTGCTGATCACCACCGGGGGCGTCTCCGTGGGGGACCATGATCTGGTCAAGGTGGTCCTGGGAGAGCTGGGCGAGATGGCCTTCTGGAAGGTCAACATGCAGCCCGGTAAGCCACTGGCCTTCGGCGCCGTGGGCGACACGCCGGTGTTGGGCTTGCCCGGCAACCCGGTCTCCAGCCTGGTGGCCTTCGAGCTGTTCGTGCGGCCGGCCGTGCGCCGCATGCAAGGCCACGCGCGCGTACAGCGGCCGCGGTTGACCGTGCGCCTGAGCCACTTGCTGGAGAAGCGCATGGAGCGCCGGCAGTTCGTGCGCGCCTGGGTCCACGTGGAAGACGGCGCCTACCAGGCCTGTTCCACCGGCCCGCAGGGCTCGCACGTCCTGACTTCCGTGGCGCGCGGCAATGCCTTGTTGGACCTGCCGCCGGGCGCCCACCGCTTCGAGGCCGGCACCCTGGTCCAAGCCATCTTGTTAGAGGAAGGAGAAGCCTATGCGGGTCGGCATCCTGACCGCTAGCGACACGCGCACCCCGGCCACCGACGAGAGCGGCAAGGTGGTGCAGGCGCTCGTCGAGACGCTGCCTGGCGCCACGGTGGTGGGGACCTACGTCTCCGCGGACAACCTCGAATGCCTGCAAGCGGAGCTGATCCGCATGGCGGACGACCTCCAGTGCCAGCTGATCCTCACGACGGGCGGCACGGGCGTCGCCCCGCGCGACGTGACCCCCGAGGCCACCATGGCCGTCTGCGACCGGCTGGTGCCGGGCCTGGGCGAGGCCATGCGCGCCGCCAGCCTCGCCAAGACCCCGATGGCGATGATCAGCCGGGCCACGGCCGGGCTGCGGGGCGCCTGCCTGATCGTCAACCTGCCCGGCAGCCCCAAGGGCGCGCGCGAGTGCCTGGAGGCCGTCATGCCGGCTCTGGGCCACGCGGTGGAGCTGGCGCGGGGCGATCGGCCGCACTAGCCATGTCCGACCAGCCCATGCTCTTCACGCCGGAGCCCACCTACGCGGGCATCCCCACCGACCCCGGCATCCCGATCCCGGCCGGCACCTACGCCGACCACAAGGCGATCCAGGCCCACTGCGAGGTTTGCCGGCGCTGCCGCCTGGCAGAGCAGCGCACCCGCGTGGCCGTGGCCCGCGGGAACCCGAATGCCGCCTTGATGCTGATCGGCGAAGGCCCGGGCCAACAGGAAGACCTCCAAGGCAAGCCTTTCGTCGGCCCCGCGGGCCAGTTGCTGGACCAGATCCTCCAATCGGTGAAGCTCGATCCCCTCCACGACGTTTTCATCTGCAACGTGGTTAAGTGCCGCCCGCCGGGGAACCGGGTCCCCGAGGCGGACGAGGTGGCAGCCTGCCGGGGCTACTTGCTAGAACAAGTAAGGTTGGTGCAGCCCAAGCTGCTTCTGCTGGTGGGCGGGACGGCGGCCAAGGGCGTGATGGGCGAAACACGCGGCATCACGAAGATCCGCGGGCAGTGGACGGAGTGGCAGGGCATCCCCACCATGCCGATTTTCCACCCGTCCTACTTGCTCAGGAACCCCGTCCGCGACAAGGGCGGCCCCAAGTGGCTGATGTGGCAAGACATCCAGGACGTGCGCCGCCGCTTTGACGAGCTGGCGCGATGACGCTGAACATCCGGCCCGCCACCGTGGAAGACGCCCCGGCGCTGTGCGACGTGAATTTACGGTCCATCCGGGAGATCTGCGGCAAGGACTATCCGCCGGATCGCCTGGACACCTGGTGCGCCAACAAGGTGCCGGGCAACTACCTCAAGTGGCTGGCGGACCCCAAGCTGCGGCTCTACGCCGGCGAGCGCGATGGGCGCGTGGCCGGGGTCGGGCTGCTCGACGTCAACGGGTGGATCTTCTTGTTGTACGTGGAGCCGGAAGCGCTGGGCTCGGGGCTGGGCAAGGCCTTGCTGGCCCACATGGAGCAGGAGGCGCGGGCCATGGGCCTGGGGCGCCTTCAGCTGAAGTCCACGATCACGGCGCGCGACTTCTACGCCCGCCAAGGCTACGAGGACCTCGGCCCCACCGGGGACGAGATCCCGAGCTTCCGCATGGAGAAGGCCCTTTAGCCCTTCGAGTAGCCGCGCATCTGCTTCGTCACCTGCTTCCACTTCTGCTTCTCGGCATGCGCCAGCCGGTTGTCCTCCTTCCGCGCCTGGTAAGCCTGCTCCCGCCGCAGCTTCACGTAGCTGTCCAGGCGCTCCTGGCTGACGTCCCCGGCATCGAGCCCCGCGCGCACCGCGCAGCCTGGCTCCGAGCTATGCCGGCAGTCGGCGTAGCGGCAGCGCGCCACCAGCGCCTCGATGTCTTCGAAGGCCCGGCCCAAGCCCGCGTCGGCGTCCCAGACGCCCAGCTCGCGCATGCCCGGCGTATCGATCACCATCGATCCATTGGGCAAGACCACCAGCTCGCGGTGGGTCGTGGTGTGGCGGCCGCGGTCGTCACCCGCGCGCGCGGCCGACGTTGCCAGCCGCACCTCGCCCGCCAGCGCGTTGAGCAAGGTGGACTTGCCCGCGCCGGAGGAACCCAGCAAGGCCAGCGTCTTGCCGGCCAGGAGGTACGGCGCCAGCTGGTCGAGGCCGACGCCCTGGAGCGCCCCGAGCGCCAGGACCGGCACGCCGGGCGCCACCGCTTCCGCGGCGGCAACGAGCGCGGCCAGGTCCTCGGCCAGGTCGGCCTTGGAGATGACCACCACCGGTTGCGCCCCGCTGGCCCAGCCCAGGCCGACGTAGCGCTCCAGGCGGCGCACGTTGAAGTCGCGGTTGGCCGCGGCCACCAGCAGGACCGTGTCCACGTTGGCGGCCACGATCTGCTCGCCGCCGCCCCCGGCGGCCAAGCGCGAGAACTTGCTGGCGCGCGGCAACACCGCGGCCACGGCCGCGCGGCCGTCCGGCGGCAGGTCCAGCGCCACCCAGTCGCCGACCGCGGGGAGATCCCCCCGGCCCACGGCCTGGTGCCTGAGCTTGCCGCCGGGCGCCGCCAACCGCTCGCCCGCGGGCGTGAGCACGCGGTAGAGGTCGGGGTGCTCCGTGATGACCCGCCCGGCAACGCGGCCGGCGCGGGCGTGGATTTCGAAACTAGATTCGAGCCGAGCGTTCCAGCCCAGGTCGGTTAGCTTGGTCAAGGTTGATGCTCCCATAAATCGGGGCCAGTAGGCCCGGTGACTGCAACGGACGGAACAAGGTGGTGGCAAGCATAGGAACGCTCCTTTCTAGACGTGGTGGGATTCAGTTGGCCTCGGCCAACACGGGCCGCCGCACAAGCAGCGGGGCCGCGAGGACCAGGGCGACCAGGGTCAACAGGGCGCCGAAGAGGGTAAAGCTGTGCGGGGCGCCCATCCCGCGCATCAGCCAGGGGGTCGAGCCGCTGCCGACGAAGGCGGCGGCGCAAGCCGCCAGGCCCCAGGCCGACTGCACGCGGCCCATCACCGTGGCCGGGACCACCTGCGCGATGCGCTGGTTGAGCAACACGCAGAACGCGCCGATGGCCAGGCCACGCAACGCCCACATGGCGACCAACATCGGCAGCGAGCCGGCGTGCGGGACCAACAGGTAGGTGGCGGCGATCGCCCCCGTCATCCCCGCATAGACCGCCCGCCCCTGCCCCAACCGGCCCGCCAGCTGGGTGCCGACGGCGCCGGCCAGGCCGGTGGTTGCCAGCAGCCAGGCGTTGGCCTGGGCCGGCAGGTGCAAGCCCTGCTCCAGCAAGGCCACGGTGGTGGAGAAGGCCGCGGTGCCGACGGCGCAGACGGCCACGTCCATCGCCAGCAGCCCGCGCAGCTCGAGGTGGCCGCGGATGAAGCGGAAGCCCTCGCGCCAGTCGTCGCTCTCGCCCTCCTCCGGCTCGATGTGCCGACCCCGCACCCAGCTCGGCACCAGCAGGAACGCGCCCACGAGGTAGGCGAGCACCCCCAGCTGGATGCCGAGGGCGGCGGGATAAACCGCGAGCAGGAGCCCCATCAGGGGCGGGGAAATGAGCCGCAACAGGAAGCTGATGGTGCCTTCGAGGGCGATCACGCGCTCCAAGTCCGGACCGTCCAGCAACCGCCGAAGCAGCGCCGCCCGGGCGGGCATGAAGAACGCGCCCGTGCCGCCCAGCAGCACCGACAGCCCCATGAAGACGGCCACCGGCCAGTGCTGGGCCAACGCCAGCAACATCAAGCCGAGGATGGCCGCCCGCGCGGTGTCGGCACCGATCATGAGCCGCTTCTGGTCCAACCGATCGGCCAGGTAGCCCGCCAGCGGGCTGAGCAGGCCGAAGGCCAGGAACTCGCCGCTGAAGGCCACGCCGGTCAGCGTGACGTCATGGGTGCGCTCCAGGATCAACAGCGGGAAGGCGATGAGCATGCCGCCGTCGCCCAACTGGGTGATGACGTCGGCGATGAGAACCTGCCTAAAGGCAGGCGACTTTCGGAAAAGCGCGCGTAACTCCGCGAGCGGGGTGTTGTAGCTAAGCATGGTTTCTCGCTCCGTTCGGCACGGCAGCGCCAGCCCATTCCCAGCCGGGAAGGGCTCGGCAAAAGCCGGGCAAAGGCAAAACAAAAGAGCCGCGGTTTCCCACGGCTCGAGCAAGAAGCTATTTAGCTAGTTGGCCGTGGGGTTTTTGCGGTCCCACGACCGGGTGCGTCATTAAGAGACGTGCACCTTGTCGGGGGAGATGGGCGTGATGACGATCGTCATGGGCTTGTAGCCAGATGCAATGGTATTCATGGATTCTCCTCCCTTCGGAAATTAATTAAGGACTGTCCTTTAACCTTACTAAATTGCTTGGTTGAATGTCAACACCAAATGTCACATTTTCGCCATCCCTTTCACGTCACCCGTGACAATGCCGGGGAAGCTCAACCACCCCTTCGCGCCCGTCCCCTTCTTGATGTAGACCCACCACGTCCAGTTCGCGCGCTCCACCAACTTGACCAGATCGCGGCCGGGCATGAAGTAGCTGCTCTCCGTCATGGGCAGCTTCACGCCGCGCCGCCGGCCGTGGAACCACACGTCGTAATAGCCCTCCCCGCGCGGCGCCAACAAGAAGACCCAGCTGTCCTTCTGGAAGCGGTCGTAGGGGTTGCGGCTGTCTGGCGGGTCCGTGAAGGTTTCCATCACCAGCGCCTTGCCGGGCTTGAAGGTGTGCAAGTTGCCGCCGATGGCGAGGAAGCGCTCCCCTGCCGCCAGCTTGAACGCGGGGCGGGTCATGTTGCCCTCGAACTGGTAGGCCGTCAGCTCGCGAGCGGCCACCCAGGTCCCGTAGGCGCAGCGCGACGTGGGACAGATGTCCTTGGCGACGAAAGGCAGCGGCGGCAACTCCTCGGCGGCGGCCGGCAGGGCCGCGACAGCCAGCAGCATGAGGGCGAGCAAGCGACGCATACCTCCCATGTACCCGGGTACATGGCGCCTATGCTTGCCATCCGCCCCGTCCGGCCCGAGGACGCTCCCGCCGTGTTGGCGCTGCTGCATGCCGCCCACGCCTGGAACTTGGCTAACGGCTTCAACTTCACGGCAGCCGACATCACGGCCGAGGACCTGGCGCCCCGCCTGACGCCGGCCCACTTCTTCGTGGCCGAGCAAGCCGGCAAGCTGGTCGGCACGATCGAGGTCAAGCCGGAGAAGCAGGGCCCGGATTGGGGCTTCCACCTGCTGGCCGTCGACCCGGAGACCAAAGGCGGCGGCGTCGGCCGGGCGCTCGTGGCCTTCGCCGAGGACCTGGGGCGCCGCATGGGCGCCCCCCGCCTCATACTGGACACGCCGGAAACCCATCCATGGCTTCCGGCGTTCTATGCAAGATTAGGGTACGAGCCGTTCCGCACCGACCAGTGGGCGGGGAAGCGCTACCGGTCGGTGTTGATGGCGAAGCGGCTTTAGATCGCCTGCAGGGCGCCGAGCGCGCTCTTCAGCACGTTGCGGTTGGAATCCGCGAAGCTCTGCCACTGGTACACGTCGAAGCTGCCGTTGATCGAGTCGAACGAGCGGATGCCGCCCTCGAGGATGCCGGCGGGGACGGCGGCCTTGGTGGCCAGCGTGCTGTCCGAGCGCAACGCGCTCAGCGCGTCCTTCTCGGCGTTCTCGACCATATAGGCGAACATCTTCCACTGGTAGACGTCGAAGCTGCCGTTGATGCGGTTGTAGGCGTTCAGGCCGCCTTGCAGCAAGCCCGTGGCGTAGCCCAGCTGGAACGAGAACGGCTCGGTGCCGACCGGGGTGGCGACCGGGGTGTCCGCGGCGTCGCCGGGCTTGGTCACGCCCTGGCGGGGCGCCTGGTTGATGCGGGCGTTGGCGGCGGCCACGCCGGCGTCGAAGGCGGCCTTGTCGATCTTCTTGGTGGTCTTCTTCTTGGCCTGGGCCTGCAGCGCCGCGGTGGCGGTGGTGCCAGCGGTGGGGGCGGCGTGGGTGCCGCAGCCGGCAAGCACGAGGGCAACGGTCGCGGTGGCGAGCAAACGGCGCATATTAATATCTCCTGAATCAGGGCTTAAACTCTAGCTAATCTTCTATAGGGTCCGCCCCCCTGTTAAGTGCGCTGTTAAATATTATGATCAGGTTAAGTTTCTCGCGCCCCGCCCGGCGGTATAAGCAAGGGAGGGATATGTGGGGGTGCCGACGTGCTGTACGTCCTTTTCGTGCTGGTCGGCCTGCCGGCCCTGGCCCTGCTGCCGGCGATCGCCGCGCAGGTCTTCAACCATTTCACGGCCAAGAGCTTGGCCGCCCGGTTCAACCCGTCGCCGCGCGTGTTCGGCCCGGATGCCCCGCCCATCGCGCTGCTGTCCTTCCTGAACTGGACGGCCGCCACGGAAGTCGCCTGGTTGCTGATGGAGGTGGCCGACGACGAGGCGGGCTGCATCTTGCTGTTGCTGCGCAAGCGGCATGCCCGGCAGGTGCTGGCCTGCCTGCCGCCGCCGCGCCAGGAGGCTTTGGAATACTGGATGGACCACCCCCAGGCCTTCACGCGCCAACGGCAGGCCTACCTGGCCCGCCGTTTCAAGCGTCAACTGGAGCGCGCTACCGCCTGACGGCGAGCCGGGCGGTCGTTTCATCCAGGTGCAGCGCGCCGGGCTGCGGCTGGAGGTGGTCGACCGGGAAGATCACCCGGAAGCCAGGTTCAAGTATCTGGCCGCGGGGGTTCTTCGAGGTCTCGGCCGCCTTGACCTCTGCCCGGCGCTGCGACGCCATCCGCAGCCAGTCGCCGATCGCCTCGGGGGCCGCCTTGGCGGCCGTGGCGGCGAAGGCCCGCGCCCGCGTCCGGTGGGCCGCCGCCGTGCGCGCGGGGTCCGTCAGGTTCGCCAGCAGCTCGCGCGCCGCCGGGTCGCCCTTGGCCGGGCCCAGGGCTGCGATCAGCTGGGCACGCAGGTCGGCGGCGTCGTGGGCATGGTCGGGCACGTAACGGATCAGGCCCGCCCGCGCCGCGGAGTGCAGGGGGTTGGTGAAGTCAACCGCCAGCACGTCCGCCACCAGCTCCGGGTCCACCAGGCCCCGCGCCTCCAGGCCGTCGATGGCCCGGTTGTCGATGTAGGAGCGCACGGGCACCACGAAGGCGTGGAAGGTCTCGGCGGTGTTCGCCTCGTCCGGGGCGAAGCGCGAGCCCGCGGCGGCCAGGGCGCCGGCGTAGGCGCCCGTGGGCACCTTGATGGCGGGCAGGTCGCCGCCGGCCAGGCGCTCGTCGACGAAGAAGCCGCTGGGCAGCTCGACGCTGCCGGCCGTCCGCTCGCGGAAGGGCTTGGCGTCGGAGGCCAGGTTGATCTCCATCGGGGCGAAGAGCGGGCGCAGTTGCTGCTTCACGGATTGGCCGTCGCCGCCGCGGCGATCGCGTGCGTCCATCAGCTTGTTGATGCCGAGCTTCACGTCGCCGGCCAGGTCGGAGGCATCCTTGGCGCCGTGGAAGAGCGCCGCGGCCACGTTCGCCGGGTCCTGGGCGTTGGTGCCGGCCTTCAGCTTCATGTCGGCCAGCTCGAGCCGGTGGGCATCGGTCCACCAGTCGTTGTTGGGCGCCGCCAGCTCCTTCATGATCGGGCCGCCCTGCGTGTGGCAGCCGCTGCAACGCAGGCGCGTGCCGAAGGCCGGGTGGGCGTCCTTGGTGTTGATCGCGGCGACGTCGGCCAGCACGTCGTTGCTGTCGCCGCGGAAGTGCCACTCCGAGCCCTTGCCGGTGCCGATCAGCTCCCAGAAGTCGTACTGCTGCTTGGTGGCGTCCCACGCGATGATCTCGATCATCAGGCCGGGCTCGAAGCCCTGCATCACTTGCAAGGTGTCGCCCTGGCGCTCGGAGAAGAAGCCGATGTACAGCTCGCCGTCCTTGACCGTGCCGCCGGGGATGGGGCCGGTGTAGGTCTCGAACCAGCTGAAGCTGCCCTCCTTGGGGTTCTCGTGGCCACGGTTGGCGACGATGTGGGTCTTGAACTTGCCGCCGAAGCCCAGCAGCTTCTGGCGCACATCGAAGATCGTCTTGGGCGTGGAGCCGGCCAGGATGCCCTTCTTCACCGCGTCATTGGCGCCCTCCACGCCGGCCGCCTGGACCAAGCCGGCAGCCTGGGCGGTGGCAAACGGCAGGTGGCTGCAGCCGGAGAGCAGGATGGTAAGAACGATGGCAGCGGCGCGAAACACGGGGAACCTCCAGGTCGGGATGGCCTTGAACTTCCCTTAATCTAACTTGCTCGCCGGCTCGGGGTCCAATTAATTTATCAAGCAGTTCAATTAGCCAGTTTAATCAATTGGCGCAACGCCCGAACGGCGGGGGCCATTTGCCCCTCCGGTACGCTCCAGTATAGGGTCCGCTGGCTCTCGACTTGCGGGTAGAAGAGGCGCAGCACCCCGAGGTGCGGCCTCAACACCACCTCCGGCAGCACGGCGAAGCCGCCGCCTGCCAAGGTTAGCGCCAGGATGCCGTGGGTGTCGTTGACGAAGTGGCGCCGCAGGGCCCCGAGGTCCGTCCCGGGCAGGCACAGCGCCAGGTGGTCCAGCGTGATGCGATCATGAGGCTCGAAGTCGATGGCCCGGCGCTCCAGCAGGGCTTCCGGCGTGGGGGCGTCGGGCCAGTCATCGTAGGTCCCCGCCATGCGGTAGCTGACCTGGCCGATGGCGGTGGAGCGCAGGCCGCGTCGGCGCAGCGGCGTCTCGCCCAACACGGCGTCCACGCGCGACGCCTCGAGCAACGCCGCCGCGTCGAGCGAGTCGTCCAGGGTCACGGTCACGTCGAGGGCGGGATGCGCCCGGGCCAGCGCGGCCACGGCGGGCAACAGCCACAACCGGCCCTCCGAGGTACCGGCGGCCACGGCCAGGCGCCCGGCCAGCCGGCCGTCCTCGCCGCCCAGTTGGGCCATCAGGCCGGCTTCCGCCTCGCGCTGCGCTCGACAGAACCGTGCCAGCGTCTCGCCGGCCGGGGTCAACGCGACGCCGCGCCCGGCCCGCACGAACAGGCGCTGGCCCAGCCGGCCTTCCAGCGCCTGGACCCGCTGGGTCACGGCGGACTGGGTGATGAAGAGGCGGTCGGCGGCGGCGTGGTAGCCGCCGGCCTCCACCACCATCCAGAAGGCCTCCAGCTGATCTGCGTTCAAGGGCATGGCAAGGCCATGCCCGGAACGCCCGGCGGGCTAACCCTTGTGCGGGCCCTTGCGCCGCTTGCGCAGCTTCTCGATGTCGGTGCGGGCTTGTTCCACGTCGCCCTTCGCGTGCTGGAGGTGATCCTGGACTTCCGGCGCCGACTGGGCCTCCAGCTCGGCGATCTGCTCCTCCAGCATGGTCACGCTCACTTGCGCGGTCTCGCGCATGTGCACGAACTGCTTCTGGAGCATTGCCAGCTCCTCGTCCGAGAGGTTCTCGAGGTCCACCAGGTTGTTGCGCGCGCCTTCCACGCCCCGGATCAGCTCGTCCAGCTTCAAGTGGATCGCCTTGGCGTCGCGGTTCTGGGTGTTCTGGATCAGGAACACCATCAAGAACGTCACGATCGTGGTGCCGGTGTTGATCACCAGCTGCCAGGTGTCGGAGAACTTGAAGATCGGCCCTGTGATGGCCCACGCCACGATCACGGACACGGCGGTGATGAACGCCCAGGGCGAGCCCGTGACCTCCGAGGTCCAGTGCGCGAAGCGCCTAAACTTCTCGTTGATGATCGACCGCCCCATGGTGCCTCCCTCCGTCTGCCGGCAGGGTGAACCCTACCCGGTATGCCGCCGCGCGGCCCTCGACCTGTTCCCACGCCCCCCCGTGGGCGGATACGACCTGGCGCGCCAACAGGAGGCCCGGACGCGGCAGCGCGTCCTGCGAGCTGGGTGGGTGCTCCGTCTCCACCTGGAAGTGCCAGCCTTCCGGCCGTCGCCGCACCACCAGCCGGACGGGCGTCTGGGGCGGCGTGCGGTCCAAGACCTCCTCGATCACGTGGGCGATCGCGTCGGCCAACAGCAGGGCGTCCGCCTCGATGCGGCCCGGATCGACGTGGACCAGCACCAGGTAACGGGCCAGCCGCCCATGCAGGCGGTGGAGCGTGGCGTTGATGATCACGCCCCAATCGACCGGCTGGCGGTGCAGTTCCACGCGCGGCGCGTCTACGGCCAGCGCGGCCGCCGCCATCGGCAGGAAGCGCTCCAGCTTGGCGCCCACTTGCGCCAGCGGCAACGGGCCGGGGCCCATCACGCA
>JAQBPE010000128.1 GCA_028287685.1 Cyanobacteria bacterium RYN_339
AACGGGGGCAAGATCCGCTCGACGGCCGAAGCCGCCACTGCGAAAAACGACCTGACGGCGGCTTACAACGATGCGGCCGGCCGCGCGAACGCCCCGGTGATTCTGGGCTCGACCATCAATGGCACGACCTTGGCTCCCGGGCTCTACCGGACCTCGGCCGCCGCGGTCGTCGGTCCCAATGACCTGATCCTCGATGCGAGCAGCGCCTCGAATCCCGCCACGGCGGTCTTCGTCTTCCAAATCCACGACGCGTTGACCACCGCTCAATCGAACAAGGTGGTTCTGACTGGCGGGGCGCTCGCGAAGAACGTCTACTGGCAGGTCGGGTCGTCCGCAACCCTTGGGGCAAGCTCGCAGATGAAGGGCAACATCCTGGCCCTCACCGCGATCACGATCGGGAAGAACGCCAGCCTCCAGGGACGGGCCATGGCGCGCAACGCCTCGGTCACGCTGGATACCAACGCCATCTCCGCGCCGTAGGCCCCGAGCGCGATCAGGTGGGGACGTAGGTCAATCGGACCGCGTCCTCGCCGATTCGCTCGGTGCCGATGAGGCGGAGTGGCGGCCGTGCGTGGGCGAAGAACGGCTTGCCGTGTCCCAACACGAAGGGTCGGAAGTAGAGCTGGTACACGTCGATCAGACCGAGGGCCGTCAGGGTCCCTGCCAAATTGGGTCCAACGACCTCGATGTCGCCCTCGACTTCCTCCTTTAGCCGGCGCGCGAAGGCTTCGACGTCTTCATCAACCAGCGTGGCGTAGGGACCGACGGCCTTCAACGTGCGGGAAACGACCCACTTCGGGCTCGCCCGCCACGCCGCCGCGAAGTCGCGCTCGTCCGCAGTCCACTCCGGGCGATCCTCGTCCCAATAGCGCATGGTTTCGTAGATGCGCCGACCATACAGGCTGCCTGCCAACCCGCGGGCGCGCTCCGTGAAATGGCGAAACAGCTCGTCATCAGGACGCGGCATCACCAGCGTTCCTTCAACGTCGTCCACGTAGCCGTCGAGAGATTGCATCATCCCGAAAATCAGCTTCCCCATGCATCCCTCCAGTCGACTAGTATTCGCCCTTAATCACAAAGTACGATCCCCGGATCGTTCCGGCCAGTTTCGACTTCTGCCTGGCGAATTTGAACTTCCCCAACTCGGTGGGCACTTCCATGCCTTCCGAGAGCTTCAGGCCAACCGCCCGCTTCTTGGGGTCATCGATCGTGTACATCACGTTGATCGAGAGGCCATCTTCGTAAAACACGTAGGCAAACTTGATGTTCTCCACTTGGAAGCGGGAAGTTTCAAGAGGCTTGGCACTCAGCACGAGATTGCGGTCCTCCTTGAAGATCCGATTGACGTATTCCAGCGTCTCCTGGCTCTCGCTCGCCGCGGTCACCGTAAAGTCGTGGTTGTACTTGTTTTTCATGTACCGGGCTTCGTTCGCCCGCAGTCCCGCGAGTGCCGTCGCAACGGGGGAAGACTCCAGGCCTTCCGTCGTCACGTTGACGAAATCAACCACCTTGGACACGTCCATCCCTCCTCGCGCGAGCAACCCTTGTCAGCCTACATCTCGATCACGCCTTAAGTCTTGGCATCCGTCAAGGGATCTAGGGTCCGGTCCGCGCGGTACCGGTTTCGCCTGGGCCTACACGAACCGCTCCCCGGCCCGCCAAGATCTCGAAGGGGTATTGAACGCACGAACTGGCCCAAACTCCCCTATAACAAACTTGGAGTTGGAGTAAGGGAGTATTACTATGCGCGTAGGTGTTCGGCCCATCGCGGCCGGGCGGGCCGCTGCGGTCCAGGCCATACCCGTCGGGTCCCATGTGACCGCGGCCGATACGTACCAGGCGAGCGCCAACGACGTTCAGGTCGTGTCGTTCAACGTGGCCGGTGGCGCCTCCGCGTTCAAGCGCGAGAGCGCGCTCTTGGATACGCAGCTGTTCCAGAAGCTGATCACGGGCGCGGCGGACGCGCCTATCGTGGCTTGCCAAGAAACCACGCCCAACCTCGCCAAGGCGTTGATCGCCGCCTCCAAGAACGGCAACTTCCAGGTGATCTGGCCCGGCCATAGCTGGCTGCCAAAGTGGCTGCCCACCAGCACGCTGATGCAGGGCAACATGGTGCTGGTGCCCAAGCGGTACCAGGTGCAGCAGGTGGATGCGCGGACCTTCAAGGGCCGTGCCGGCAAGTTCTGGGAGGCGCTGAAAGGCCTGGCCTTCCACGGTGGCAAGGCCAACGACCTCCTGCTGGCCATGCAGAACCGTGGCTACGTCTCCGTCCAGCTCGCGGACCGCAAGACGGGCAAGTCGTTCACCGTGGTGGATACGCACATTGCTTACCAGGACGCGGTGAGGCGTGTAGAAACGCCGCAATTGGTGGATGCCGTGAAGCGCGCCGAGGCCAAGGGCCCGACGGTGTTGATGGGCGACTTCAATACCTCCACCCCGGAACCGGGCGCCAAGTTGAACCCGGATGCCGCCGCCTTTTGGCAGGCGCTGGAGCCCCTCGGCCTCCAGGACGTGGGCCCCACCGGCAAGGCCGGCGGCAGCTTCTGGCGCAACGGCGAGAACATCGATGCGGTGCTCGCCAAGGGCTTCCAGGGCAAGGCCCACGAGATGCTCTCGGGCGCCAAGATGACGCTGCCGGGCCATCCCGACGCCAAGGAGGTCTCCGACCACTATGCGGAGGCCGACACGCTCCAGTTCTCGTAGGGCCTCGGCCCATACGGTTCGGAGAGCGTCGTACTACCCGGAGATCATCCCGATCGTGCCCAGCCACGTCTCCAGCAGGTTCGGCCAGCGCGTCACGGGGAGCTTCGTGGGCCGGATGCCGAACGCGTGCCCGCCTTTGGCGTACAGGTGCATCTCTACGGGAACCCCGGCCTTCTTGAGGGCGGCATAGTACAGCAACGAGTTCTCGATGCGGTCCACGGGGTCGTCCTGATCTTGTAACAAGAAGGTTGGCGAGGTTTGGCGCGTGACGTGGATGTCTGGGTTCAAGCCGAACTCCGCGCCTTCCTCTTGCAGCCGGAACTTGGACAGCTTGCGGCGGGCAGCCGGTTCATCGGTCTGATCGACCGCCAGGTGCCCCGGATACACGACCACGGCGAAGTCCGGCCGGCAGCTTTGCTTGTCGGCCGCATCGACCGGGCGGTAGGAGCGCCGCTCGTACTGGGTGCTCAGCGCGGCGGCCAGGTGCCCGCCGGCGGAGAAGCCTAGCACGCCGAGCTTGTGGGGATCGAGGTGCAGGTCGGCCGCACGGTGGCGCAGCAGGCCGAGCGTCCGTTGCCCATCCGCCAGTGCCATCGGCGAGGTGCGGTGCGGACCGGGGTGACCCGGCACGCGGTACTTCAGCAGCACGGCCGTGACCCCCTTGGAGGCCAGCCACTCGCAGACCTCCGTGCCTTCCAGGTCGATGGCCAGGATCTCGTAGCCACCACCCGGCAGCACCACCACCGCGGCGCCGGAGTGCTTGCCCTTGGGCGCGTAGACCGTCATCGTGGGGCGCGAGACGTCGTGGATCGCCAGCACCGTCTTGCCGCCGATCAGCGACTTCTTGTCCATCGTATCGCTCTCGGGCTTCGTTGCCGTCCCAGCGCCGGGTGCCGCTCCCGGCCAGATCGGGACTTGGACGTGGCCCGGCGCCGGCTGCCAGGCCAACGCGCCAGGCGCTCCGAACGCGGACAGGACGCCCACGACCAGGACCCAACGCTTCATCGCTTGGCGCTCTTGGACTCGCGCAGCGCTTGCGCCGCATACTTGTCACGCAAGGCCGGTGATTGGCGATCGTCGGCCGACAGCCATTGCTCCGGGATCGCGTGGCGGCGGGCGATCGCCTCGAAGGTCGCGGCGGCGGGCTTGTCCCAGCGGCGGCCCGTCTCCGGGTCGAAGCCGAACAGGCCGTAGTGCTGGGTCCAGCCGTCGTGCCACTCCGGGCTGTCCCAGTCGGTCCAGTGCATGTAGCCGAGCACGGGCACGCCGTCGTCCTTGGCGTGCTTCATGGCGGCGAGCGCGTCCACGATCGCCCGGCCGCGCTGGTTCTCCTTGTCCGGCCCGTCCACGTCCACGCCGTTCTCGGTGATCAGGATGGGCACCTTCAATTGGTTGTAATCCGCATGGATGCGCTCGTACAGCCCTTCCGCGTCCATCAGGGGTTGCGGTCCCTTGCGGTTGGGGTTGGGCACGTCCTTGATCGGGCCGTCCTTGCCCAGCGTGAAGTGGCCCCAGCCGCGGCCGTAGAAGTTGAGGCCGAGGTAGTCGAGCGAGCCCTTCAGCCCGGGGATCGTCTTGCCGTCGCCCACGCCCCAGATGCTCTTGCCCTTGGCGAGCGAGTTGAGGAACCAGCGGTTGCCCACGTAGTCGTAGAGCTTGGAGACGACCCAATCGAGCGGGTTCCACTTGTTCGCCGGGCGCATCTTGTCGTCGATGAAGACGATGCCGACCTTGGCCTCGCGGTTGTGCGCCTTGGCCACGTTGTGCAGCTCGGCGGCGGCGGCCGCGTGCATCTTGAGCTGGGCGTTGAGCGCGCGCATCATCTTGATGGGCGACGCCTTGCCGGGCGGCCAGAGGCCCGCCATGTAGCTGGCGGCGGCGAGCGTGTTGGGCTCGTTCATGGTGGACCACCACGTCACCTGGTCGCCGAACTCCTCGGCGCACACGCGGGCGAACTCCGCGAAGCGCTTGGTCGCCTCGGGGGCCAGCACGCCGCCCTTCTTGGCAAGCCAAGGGGGCAGGGCATACTGCATCAGCGTGACCATGGGCTCCATGCCGTGCTGGCGGCAGATGGCGATCTCTTGCTTGTAGTGTTCGATCGCGGCGCGATCGAAGACGCCCGGGCGCGGCTCGATGCGCGCCCAGTCGACGTTGAAGCCGTGCGCGTTGTGGCCGTTCTGCTCTAGGTGGGTGTAGTCCTCTTCCAGGCGGTTCCAGTGGTCGAGCCCGGGGTTCGGCTTGGCCCAGCCCTTGTGCGTCTCCGCCCAGCGGGTGATGTCGTTGTCGATGTTCCCGCCCTCGACCTGGGTGGCCGAGGTCTGGGTACCGAAGAAGAAATCGCGCCCCAGCGCCATGTCGCCCTTCTGGGCGGGGCCGCGCGGATCGACCGGCGTCAGCGGCGGCACGGGCGGGCGCGCAACCGGGCGGACCGAGCGAGCGCTCGGCGTCTGGACCTCATTGGCCATGGATAACTCCTCCAAAACTCCGAGAGTTGTTATCGGGCCGTTAAGGAATTATCCGTTTAATTTGGCGTTAAATCGAAGCCGAACCGGGCGAGAGATTTTGGCCAGGCGCTAGGCCGGCAGGGAGTGGCCTTCTTCGATAGCCAGCAGCTTCGGGATCGCGTCGACCTTCGTCCAGTCGACGTCCGGTCGCGTGGCGCCCAGCTTCTTCTTCAAGTTGCGCCGCATGAAGAACAGCGCGATGCCGATGATGGGGTTGCTGCGCGGGTTGCGCAGCGATTGGCGGAAGGCCTCCTTGTCGCCGTGGGCGTGTTGGCGCACGTACGCGGCGATCGCCTCGTCGTCGGCCCCGCCCTTGATCAGGTCGCCGATGGCGTTCGCGTCCAGCTGGAACGCGCCCAGGAAGCCCTTGTCGCCCATGCAGGGGTAGGGCGAGTACTCGCCGTGGGTGCCCGCATAGAAGGCGCGCGCCTTGTCGATCATGCGGGGCAGCCAGGCGTAGCCTTCCAGTTCGTCGAAGGGGCTGCGCGGGGTGGTGCGGGTCAGGTCCGGGGCTTGGGGCATGGGGGTTCCTCCATAGATATGCCTTTACGATAGCAGGCGCCGCTGTAGAATGGGCGCCAAGGAGCACCTATGCAGCCGAAAATCGTCATCGCCGGTGCCCCCGGTACCCGGGCATTCCCTGGACCTCGATCCGGGAAATGGTGGGCTAACGGCTAACGGGGCGTTGTCCGGGGCAACTCTGGTGACTATGGTGGAAGGGAGCCATAGGGTCCAGAGGAGGTTGGAATGAAGCAGACGTTTATTGGGTTGGTGGCAGCGATCGCCCTGTCCACGGTGGTGGCCTCGTGCCAGGGAAACGGCGCGGTGTCGCTGACGAACCCGTTGCCCGCCATCCAGTCTTACATTCAACAGCTGCGCACCGCCGTGACGCCCCAGCAGGCCGTCACCCAGACCAGCGCGGATCCCAGCGTCCAGCAAAAGTCGGCGACCGACCTCGTGCCTTACCGGTCGGAGTTCGACGCCACGCTGAACGTCTGGATCGTTTACTACTTCTCGCCGTCGAAGAACAAGTCGTATCGCTGCGCGCCGCAGGCGGACAAGAGCGTGACGGTCACGGAGGTGACGGACGTGACGCTGGTCTACCAGCAAGCCGACACCCTGGACGTCAGCCAGGTCAAGGTGGACGCGGCGGCCGCGGCCCAGGCGGCCGCATCGGCTACCACCACCACGGCGAGCGCAGCGCCGAGTGCG
>JAQBPE010000133.1 GCA_028287685.1 Cyanobacteria bacterium RYN_339
CTCGACGGCCGTGTTCACCAAGTCCTGGCCCTGGGCCAGCGTGGTGTCCAGCGTTTCCTTGCCCGTGTTGATCAGCTCCGTGGCGCGGATCTTGCCTTGCTCGATCACGTCACCGTACTGGTCGACGTACTGATCCTTGAGCTCCGTCAGGCGCTTGCGCACGTCGGCGCTGCGCTCCGATTTCAGGTACATCGCCGCGCCGGCCCCGATCAAGCTGCCCAAGAGCAGCGAGGTGAATCGTCCCATGGTTCCCTCCTCCTATGCCTAACAACAAGAGCCCGAACACCAAGTCTAGAACCGATCGCTCCGGGCCAGCCCGTTGGAGATCAGCCCGAACAAGAACACGACCAACGCTGCCCCCAAGATCGAGGGAACGATCGCCAGGCCGCCCAACACCGGGCCGATCGGCATCGCCATCGCGTTGAACAAGTAACCCCCAATCGCGGAGCCCAACAGGCCCGCGATGATCGCGCCCACCCAGCCGCCCGGCATCCGGCCCGGCACCAGGGCGTCGCCGATGAACCCAACAATCGCCGCCACAAGCAGCATCACCAAGA
Source organism: Cyanobacteria bacterium RYN_339 (assembly GCA_028287685.1). Taxonomy (GTDB): domain Bacteria; phylum Cyanobacteriota; class Sericytochromatia; order S15B-MN24; family JAQBPE01; genus JAQBPE01. The sequence goes on from JAQBPE010000133.1 coordinate 558, forward strand.
AGCCCAACATCGCGTCCCTCCTTGCAACCCCTTGTTAAGAGTTGTTACGAAGGTAGCATGGGGGCCGGAGTGGCACAACGCCCGCCTGAACGGTGGTTCAGTTCACCAGGCGCGGCTGAACCCGGAACGTGGCGTTGCGCAAGCGGACTTGCGGGAAGCGCGGGTCGTCCGATAGCGAATCCGCGGCATTGCGGTACGTCACCTTGATCACGCTCAAGTCTTTGTAGGACACGTTGATGCGGCTCGAGTGGGTGTAGCGGATCGGGATCTTCGTGATCTTCTTGTAGCGCACCTTGATGGCCGTGACGCTCCGCCATGTGACCTGGATGCCCGTGAAGTTCTTGATCGGCGACGACTCCATCGAGTTCAGGTAGCTGATGATGAAGGGCGCCGGGATCAGGAAGCACACGAGGGCGGTGACCACCACGATCAGCCGCCGCCGGTTCATTGGGGTATCAAGGCCAATTCGCATTTAGTCGTCCGCCATGTGCTTCAAGCGGTCTACATAGTACCGCTCGAAGTAGCGGTTGTGGAAGCGGCTGTTCTTGCTGGTCATGTTCTTCACGACCATACCCGCCAGCGGGACTTTGGCCTTGTTCAACAGCTCCTTGGCGGTCAACGTGCCCTGGCGCGTGGTGGAGCGGACGTCCACCACCAGCAGCACGCTGTCGACCGTGCGGCCGAGCACGGCGGCATCGGTGAACAGGTTGATGGGCGGGGAGTCGAAGAAGATCGCGTCGTACTCGCACTTCAAGCGCTCGACCATCTTGCGGAAGGCCTCCGCATGGAGCGTCTGGACCGGATCGGGCGGCACCGGACCCGTACACAGGATGTCCAGGCCCTCGACGTCGGTCGGCTGAATAGCCTCCTCGAGCGGGCAGGCCTCGTAGACGACGTCATAGATGCCCACCAGGTTGGGGCGATCGAAGTTGAGGTGCTGGGACGGCGCACGCAGGTCCGTGTCGACGATCAGGGTGCGCTTGCCCAGTTGGGCGGACGTGACGGCCAGGTTGGCCAGCACGGTTGACTTGCCCTCCTTGGGGCCCGGGCTCGTGAGCATGAAGGTCTGGTAGGATCGGTCCGGATCCACCAGGCGCGTGTAGGTCTGCAACGCGCGGTACGACTCCGTCACCGGGCTGCGCGGATCGTCCAGCGTGACCAGGCGCTGGCGCCCGCTCACCGTCGTACGGTTCTCCACCCAGGGCAGCAAGCCCAGGATCGGCAGCTCCAGAACGTTTTGCGCCTCTTCAGGGCGGCGGATGCGGTCGTCCAGGAACTCGACCAACAGCGCGATGCCCAGGCCGAAGATCAGGCCCAGCAGGGCGGCCAGGCCGACCGTCTTGCCCAGCGGCGTGATGGAGGGGACCGACTGCACGGCTTCCTCGATCAGGCGCACGTTGCCGGTGTTGACCGCCTCCGTGATGCGCATATCCTGCATGCGCTTGAAGAAGACGGTGTAGGTCTCTTCCGCGGCCTGTTGCTTGCGCACCAGGTGGTTCATTTGGAGGTCCTTCGTGGGGATGTCCTTGAACTTGGCTTCATAGGTGCCGCGTGTGCCCTTCAGGGCGCCGGCCTTGGCTGCCAGGGCCGCGATGGAGGTCTGGCTTTCGATCAACTGCGACATGTAGCGCGTCTCCGTCGGCGTCTGCGCGCTCTGGAGCTCCCGCTGGTCCGGCGTGCGGCCCAGGATCGTCGCCGCATGCCGCTCGACGATGCCCTTCAGGCGATCGCGCTCGCCCATGGCCGCCTTCAGCTCGGGGGCGTCTGCGGCGTACTGGCTCCGCTTGAGCGCGACGTCGGACTCCATCCTGGCAAGCTCGCTCGACAAGGTGCCGAACGTCTTGTCTGCCTGCAGCTTCTCGAGGCGGGAGATCACACCGGGATCCGTCACTTCCAAGTGACGGCGCGCCTCGTCCAGGCGGGCCTGCACGACCTGGCGGTCCACGTCCATGTCGATCAACTGGGTGTCGATCGAGGTGAGCTGGCTGGAGTAGGTGCTGCCCAGGCCGGCCACGGAGAACGTCTGGTTCTGCTCGCGGAAGGTGCGCAGCTCGTCCTCGGCCGTGGCGAGGAGCTTCTCCGTCTTCATGAGCTGCTCCTCGATGAAGTGCCGCGTCTCGCGGGCCGTCTCCTTGTGGTACGCCTTGTCGCGTTCCACGAAGACGCGGCCGATCTCGTTGACGATCTTGACGGAGTTCTCCGGCTTCAGGCCGGTGTAGCGCAGCAAGATGATGTCGGTGTTGCGGTCGACTTCGGCGGCCAGGCCGCTCAGGACTTCATCCGGCGTCAGGCGGATGCCCAACCGCTTGACCACCTCTTCGACGTTAGGTCGGGTGGTGATCAGCTGGATCTGCGTGTCCACGGGGTTGTTCCACTGCATCGGCACCATCATGCCGCTCTGGCCGAGGATGTTGCTGGCCACGTTGTTGGCCTCATACAGCAGGCGCGCCTGGGCCGTGTACATGATGGGTTCCCGCAACGACTTCACGTAGGTGAAGCTGGAGACCAAGAATGTGGAAAGCACGATCAGCCACCACCGGCGGAGGAAGATGCCCAGGTAATACTTTATGTCCATCGGAAGCCTCGGTGCATCAACGTTCTAGCCCTAGTATGCCCCATCACGGGTGAGCACAACCCAGAACGTCTTGAGGATGATGAACGTGTCCAACCACGCGCTCCAGTTCTCGATGTAGTAGAGGTCGAGGCGGACCATCTGGTTGGAGTCCAGGCGCGAGCGACCGCTGACCTGCCAGAGCCCCGTGAGACCGGGCATCACGGCCAACCGGCCCCACTGCCACTCCTCGTAGTACTTGGTGTCCTCCATCGGCAGGGGCCGGGGGCCAACCAGGCACATCTCGCCCTTGAAGATGTTGATCAGCTGGGGCAATTCGTCCAGGCTGTTGCGGCGCAGCCAGCGGCCCACGCGCGTCAGGCGCGGATCGTTGAGGTCCTTGTAGAGCAGGCCCCGATCGCCCCCGTGACGGAGCAGGTCGTCGCCGTCCGTGACCATGGTCCGGAACTTGAAGATCGTGAAGGGCTCGCGGTCCTTGCCCAGGCGCTGCTGCTTGAAGAAGACCGGGCCCTTGGTGTCGAGCTTGATCGCAACGGCGATCACCAGGAAGAGCCAGGCGAAGGCCAGCAGGCCTACCGTCGCCGCGAAGACGTCCACCAGCCGCTTGAAGATGCTGCCGTTGCAAGCCGGCTCTTCCGTGGTAACCACGGCGGCCAGGTGCTCGGTCAGGTGATCGGCGGTTGCGAGGACGGACATCGTGTATCTCTCCTTGCCCTACCCGGCGCTACGCCGGTGAAGGGCGGCCAGGAATTCCCGTTCGAAGCGCTCGGTGGAGAACCGCTCTGCGTGAGCCCGGATGCGATCCGGGTCGAAGAGCGTGGCGTCCGCGTCGCGCAGGGCCTGGACGAGGTCGGCGATCGTCTGCTTGGCGAACAGGATCCCCGTTTCGCCATGAACGACCGTCTCGGCCGCCCCCCCTTGGTTCAAGGCGATCACGGGCTTGCCCGCGCCTTGTGCCTCGACCGGAGCGATCCCGAAATCCTCGATCCCGGGAAAAACGAACCCCCGACAGGCTGCCAGGTGCTCGTGAACCACCGCGTCCGGTTGCCGGCCCAAGAAGGTAACGTTCCCCTTGGCCATCCCCTGCAGCCTCGTGCGCTCTACGCCGTCTCCGATCACCACCAACGGCCAGCCGAGCTGGTTGAAGGCTTCGATAACCAGGTCCAGGCGCTTGTACGCTACAAGGCGGCTTACCACGAGGTAATAATCGGCTGGTGGAGCGCTCGACTTTAGGATGTCGACCGGAGGATAGATCACGTCCGCCGGCCGCCGGTAGTACTTCTCGATGCGCCGGCGCACGTACTCGCTGATGGCCACGAACCGGTCCACGCGGCTTGCCGCCGCCGCGTCCCAGTTGCGGAGGTAATGCATCAGGCCGGGCACCAGCAGGCGCTGCCAGCCAGGAAGGTCCTCGATTTCCAGGTACTCGTGGTACATGTCCCAGGCGTAACGCAGGGGACTGTAGCAGTAGCACATGTGGTAGGCGTCCGGGCGCGTGATCACGCCCTTGGCGACGCTGTGGCTCATGCTGACGACCACGTCGAATTCGCGCAGATCCAATTGCTCGATGGCCATCGGCAGCAACGGGAGGTACCACTGGTACTTCTCCTTGCCGAACGGCAAGCGCTGCACGAAGCTGGTGCGGATGTCCCACCCCTGCATCTCAGCCGGCATCAGGCCCGGGTGGTACACGGTGGTGTAAATCGGCGCCTGGGGGAACATGCGGTGCACCACGCCCAGTACGCGTTCGGCGCCGCCCGCTCCGCCCTTGGTGGCGAGCCCGTCATGGATGATGGCGAGGTTCATTGCTGCCACTATACCCGGTAGGTTTTCGCGATAGACCGGGCAAACAAGGGCCGTGGGCCGACATGCCAGATGGAACGGGGATGGGCGGTTCGGGCAGGGAGGGTATAATGCTACCGGTGCCCCTGGACCACACGAGGCGCGCGTGCTCAACAAGTACCTGAAAACCCTCCTCAACGGCGGCGTTCCGGAGAAGGAGATCAACCCCCTCCAGGACGGGCTCGCGTTCTTCGAGGCCGGCGACCACGACAACGCCTTGCCGTTGTTGCAACAGGCGTTGGAGGCGGATCCGCACCACGTCCAGGCGTTGATCGCCGTGGGCCGCATCCACCTGGACCAGGGCCGCTACGCGGAGGCCTACCAGCCGCTGCGCGGTGCCTTGGAGTTGGACGTCAAGAACCCCCAGCTGCATTACCTGTTGGGCGAGCTCTGCTACGGGCAGGGCGACATCACGGCCGCGGAGTCGTACTTCGCCCGCGCGATCTTGCACGACGCGGACTACACGGACGCTCACATCCGGCTGGGCATGCTGCTTTCGGAGATGAACCGCTACAACGAGGCGATCAAGTGCTTCGAGCGGGCGATCTTCCTGGACCGCCAGGCCGTGGTGGCACGCTACCACCTGGCCCAGGTCTGCGTGCGGCTCGATGATCACCGGCGCGCCCTGACCCAGCTGCACCTGGTCAAGGAGCTGCACCCGGACTACCCGCCCGTCTACGTCTTGCAGGGCGAGATCTTCTACCGCCTTGGCGATCACCGCCAGGCCGTGATGGAGTTCAACAAGGCGATCGAGCTGGGCGCCGGGGACGGCAACGTCTTCTGGTTGCTGGCGAACTCGCATTTGGCGCTCAAGGCCAAGGACAAGGCACTCAGGGCCTTCTTGCAGGCGATCGAGCACGATCCCGAGAACTGGGCCGCGTACCACCAGGCCGCCATGATCCAGGAGGAGATGAAGCGCTTCGCCCAGGCCCAGCAGAACTACAACGTGCTGCTGCGCGTGCCGGAATTCCAGGAGGCCGCCTCCCAGGGCGTCGCACGCATCGAGACCCTGCTCGCCGAAATCGCCGCCACCCTGGCCGGCGATCCCACGGAAGCGCCGTCTTCATAGTTGGTTGACAGCCAAGCTTGGGAATGATGAAATGTGACAGCCGTCACAGGAGTAACATCCCATGGAAGCCATTTTAGCCAGCGTTCTGCTCGTCATCAGTATGATCACGATGCAGCGGTTCTTCTAGTAGCTCGTCGAGAGCTCCACCACCGGGAAGATCCCCTCGGGGCTGACGTTCAGCTCCAGCCGCCCCAGAGGCGCGCGATCGAGGGTGCCCACCAGGCCGATGCCGCCGCCGAAGCGCGGGTCGCTGCCGACCGGTAAGCCCACCGCCGCATCCCAGGCGCGGCCGGCGTCCACGTGCGCCGTGAAGGCCAGGCCGGGCACGATGGGCAGCTTGAGGCCCAGCGGGGCGGCCAGATCCGCGATGAAGAGGTTGCGGTACTCCAGGCTGGCCGCGGCGAGGCGATCGCCCGTGAAGCGGTTCCACTGGTAGCCGCGCACGAAGTCGCCGCCGCCCGCCTCGAACTTGTCCAGCCACGCCAGGCGCGGGCCGCCCGCCTGCAACGTACCGCGCACCGCGAGGGTCTGGTTGGGCGCGAGGCGCAGGTAGTGGATGGCGTTGAGGCCGCCCTTCTGGAAGTCCGTCGTGGCGGTGCCGAAGTAGCGGCCGTAGCTGTAGACCAGGTCCGCGGCCGTGCCTTGGGTCGGGAAGGCCGTTTCGTCCAGGGCGCGCCAGCGCAGCGCCGGACCGGCCTGGGCGCTGAACCCGCCGGCCAGGTCGGGGTCGAAGGTGCCCGTCGCCAGGGCGCCCCCGCCGTGCACCAGCAAGGCCGGCCCCAGCGTAAGCCCCTTGCATAAATGCACGTCCCACTCCGTCACGACGCGCCAGTCGTTGGTGGTGACCTGCTCGGCCCCCACGCCGGTGGGCGGGCGCGGCACGGCGCTGGCGGGGTCATACAGGAAGTTGCGGCTCCAGAAGTAGCCGCCCAGGAACTGGAAATCGTTGCGGGTCGGACCGATGGCCAGGTTCTCCACGGTGCCCATGGCGCCGACCGCGAGGAAAGGCAACGGGATCGGGATGAACGTGAAGCGGGGCGTGTCCGCCACGGGATCTTTGCCCACCGGGTCGGCCATGGCCGGGCCGGCGGCGGCCAGCACGGCGAGGAGGGCGAGGACGAGGCGGGTCATGGTCACTCCTGGAGCTCCGCGGTGCGCGCGGCCGTGGGCTTGGGCTGGGCCTTGACCACCACGAGCGTGAGGTCGTCGGCCGGGGGCGCGCCGTGGGTAAAGGCCTCGACCGCTTGCTTGATCGCATCATGGATCGCGGCCGCCGGTCGGTGATGGTTGGCCACCAGGACCTCGGCCAGCCGGTCCGTCTCGAAGGGCTCGCCCGGCTCCGGGTCCCCGCCCGCCGGCAAATCCTCCGGCGCCTGGGCCTCCGTCACGCCGTCCGTGTAGAAGAGCAGCACGTCCCCGGGGGCCAGGCGCACGTCCTGGGCGCGGTAGGTGGCGTGGCCGCGCACACCCAGCGGGAACCCACCCAAGATCGGGAACTGGGTGATCGTGCCGGCGGCGGCGCTGTAATGCAAGGGCGGCGGGTGCCCGGCGCACGCGTAGGTGAGCTTCATTTCAGCTGGGTCCAACACGGCGTAGATGCACGTGGTGAAGGACTTGGACGCGGCGTTCTTGCTGGCGTTGTGGATCAGCTTGTTTAACGCCGTCAGCACCGGCTGCACCTCGGGGTCCGTCTGGGCCTGGATGTACAGGCCGCTCTTCGCCATGGCGGTCGCCAGCGCGGCCGCGATGCCCTTGCCGGCCACATCGGCCACGGCGATGCCGAGCCGCCCGTCCGGCAACGGCAGGAAGTCGTAGTAGTCGCCGGAGGCTTCGAAGCACGGCACGGAGCTGGCGGCGAACGCGAAGCCGGGCGTGGCGGGCAGCTCGCGCGGCAGCATGGCCTCCTGCACCTCGCGGGCGCGCTGCAGCTCTTGATCCATCCGGTCCTTGAACAGGCGATCGTCCAGCATGGCCGCGGTCTTGAGCGCGGTCGCCAGCGGCAAGCGCGTCGCGGCCAACAGCTCGCGGTCCTCCACGGAGTACGGCTCGTCGGATCGCTTGGGCCCCAGGATCACCAGACCCACCACCTCGTCTCCCACCTGCAAGGGGATCCGGTAGTGCGGGCCCAGGGCCGCCAGCGGCGAAAGCAGCCCCGTAAGCCCGGTGGCGGGCATGTAGTCGACCTCCGCGTCCCAGCTGAAGCGGGTCAGCAGCGGGTCGTCCTGGTGCACATGCAAGTGCGGGGCGGGCGCGTCGCCCCAGCTGGCCTGCAAGCCGACGGTGGCGAGGATGCCACCTTCCGGCAACATGGTCAAGATATAGAGGTAGCGCGGATGCAGCGCCTCGTCGATTGCGATCATGAACTGGAGCTTCATCTCGCTGACGTCCAGCGTCGTGTGGCTCTTGGTGGTGACGCGGGCCACCACCTCGCGGAAGTTATAGCGCGTGCGGAAGAAGAGCCCATCGACCAACCGGGTGACGGCGTTGCGCACCGGCACGACGGCCACGGCGATGATGGCGGTGGCGAGCGCGTTCTGCCAGTCCGTGGAGGCGTCCATGCCGCCCAGTTGTGCCGCCAGCCCGCGCAGGGCAGCGGCCACGCCGAAGTAGCCGCCAATCAGGAAGGCCGTCAAGGCCGCGTAGGTGGTGGTTCGCTTGACCACCAGCCGGATGTCGAAGAGGTTGTGCCGCACGATCGCGTACGCCAAGGAGAGCGGGAACAGCACCCAGGCCGCGAGGCTCAGGCTCGTCAGCAGCCAGGAAAAGGGCTGGCCCGTGAAGAGCGAAGGCAGCGCCAACGCCAACAGGCTGGGCAGGAAGGCCGCCGCCATGCCGAAGAGCAGCACCTGTAACTGCGACCGGTGGCGCGCATCCCGGTCTCGCACCAGCCGGACGACCAAGGCCGCCAGCGTGCCCAGCAACCCCAACGTTGGCCACAGGAGGATGATCAGCGTAGCGCTGACCTCGGCGGAGGGCGTCGGCCCCAGGCGCGCGAAGGTGGCGCCCGCGACGGCGAACAGGATGGTGCCAACGGCATAGGGGGCGGCCAGGAGCCAGCGGCGCCGCTCGGCCCAGGCGGGCAGGCTGGGGAAGCTGATGGCCAGGGCCAAGGAAGCGCTGGCGAAGAGCAAGATCGCGCCGAAGTAGGCCAGCGGGTGGAACCGTTGGGCCAGGTCGTAGTCGCAGAGCAGCACGAAGAACAGGCCCATGCCGAGCGACAGCCAGCCGGTGGCCCCCGCGGCGGCGCTGGGCGGGCCCAACGCCAAGACCGCCAGCGCGATGGCGATCATGGTCAGGCCGATGCCGAAGGCGGGGGCGAACGATGCCAGGAAGTCCGGCCAGCCGAAGCGCTGGCTGGCGACCACCACGTCGAATCGCTTGCCCTCGCGGTCGATGCCGTAGGCGAGCCGGCTGCCAACGGGCAGGGCGCGCACGGCGGCCAGCGCCTCCGGGGCGCTGCGGGCCGGCCTGCCGTCGATCGTGAGCACGGCGTCGCCGGAGGCCAGACCGGCCCGCATGCCGGCCCAGCTCGGCTGGTTGAAGGCGGAGACCGTCAGGCAGGACCCCAGGCGGAAGCCAGGGAAGGGCAGCCCCACGTTGCCCAGCGTCGCCACCAGCACCCAGGCCCACACAACGAGGGCGGCCAGGCAGGCCAGGCCGAGGGGCGACATCCACTTGGAGGAGCTCTTCACGTTACAGGGCTACGTCGTCGGCTACGTTGACCGCATCCACCAGCGGTTGCAGCCGGCGCGCCGCGGCAGGCGGGAGCGAGGCTGCTAGCTCGGTTGCTTCATCTTTCAAGATATCTACCCTCATCTGCGCGTACATCACGGCGCCGGTGGCCGCGACGCGGGCGCGCAGCGCGGCCTGGGCGCGCGGGTCGAGCTCGCCCTGCTCCCACAGGCCGGCCAGGCTTGGATCCAGCGCGAGCGCGTGGGCCAGGGGCAGGGTGGGCTTGCCTTGGGCCAGGTCGCGGTGCGGGAAGGGGGTGGTGTAAGGGTGGACGTCGGTGGCGAGCTGGTACAAGGCGCCCAGCGCCTGGCCGAAGTCACGCCACGGCTGGACCGGCAGGTCGGCATAGAGCGGCCCGACGCTGGCGAGGAAGGCCCAGGAGGCGCCGCTCTTCTCCGCGCGGACCAGCGCCTCGTTGCCGCCCGCGAGGTCGAGGGCTTGGCCGCCCGTGAGACGTCGGCCGGCGTGGGCGTAGGCGGTCGCCCAGCGGGCTTTGACGGGGGCGGCCACGCGTTGGGCCATCAGCTCGGCCAGGGCCAGGAACACGAACGCGTTGCCGGCGTTGACCGCCTGCCGCCAATCCCAGCCCTGCCAGGCCGGGTTGGCGGCCAGCTCCCCGTCCTGGGCATCGTCCGTGATGTCGGCGGCGCAATAGAACAGCACCGCGGCGGCGGCCACGTTGCCCGCCAACGCGTCACCCGCGCCGCAAGCGCGCATGGCTTCATAGGGCAGCCGCACCACGGGCCAGCCGGGGAAACGCTCCGCCGTGTGGAGGGCCTTCAAGACGACTGCCGAAGCCTGCGAATGCAGCGGCTCCGGCAGCGAGGCAAGGGCAAGGGACTTGGCGAGCCGCTCGTTAAGGCGGCGCATTGGGATCGCCCGTGATCCAGTTCATGAGCACCTGGGCCGCGGCCTTCGGGTCCTTGGCCACCTGCCCGAAGGCGGCCTCGAGGTTGGCCGGGTTGAGGCCGCCCACCAGCGCATCGATCTTGCCGTCGTCCACGGCGTTGCCGCCATAGAGCCGTTGGAACTCCTTCACGAAGGCCTCGATCTGCTTGGGGTTTTGGCGCACCGCACGCGCGGCGGCCGGCGGCAGCGCCGCGACCACGGTCGGCGGCACCTGCCACGGCCCGGTGGGGTTCTTCAGGAGGATTGCCGCCAGGTCCCGCAAAGCCTGGTCCTGGATGTCCGTGTGGCCCTGGTTGGAGAGCGTGGCCGCGCTGGCGAGGCCCACCTGCATCTTCTGGACCATGGCCTGGCGCTTCTCGACCGTCGCGAACTGTGCCTGTTGGGCAGGCGTGAGCTTGGCCCAGCCGGCGCCGAGCGCCTTGGCCGCGTCTTGCGTGAAGGTGCCGATGAAGCCGAGGTCCTTCGCAGCCACCTTCTCCTGCACCAGCAAGAACGCAGCGCGGAAGGGGTCGCTCACGTTGCCGGCGGCAAGCTGCTTGCGGGCGCTGGCGCCCAGGGCCTGGACGTCGGCGCTCAAGCCGTTGACCTTGAAGAGGCGGTTCACGGTGTCCTGGTTCAGCGCCGTGTTGGCGACCAGGTCCGTTGCCACCTTGCGCGGATCCTTGTTTGCCCGCTGGAAGAAGACCTGCACCTGGTCGGCGGTGTAACGGCCCGACTGGGCGTTGAGGTAGAGGAACTTGTCAGGCGCCTTGGCCACCAACAGCTCCGTGTCCTGGTGGAAGGCGCGGAAGGATTCCGCATAGTCCTCCAGCGGCGAGGTCATCGAGTAGCCCCGTGCGTCAACGCCGAAGACCTCTTTGACAGCCCCGCGGATGTTGTTCTGCACCTTGGCGGTGGTGGCGAACTCGCGCTTGAGCTCCGGGTCCGCGATTTCCGCCATGGCTGCCTGCAGCTTGTCGGGCGTGAGCTCGCCCGCGAAGGTATCGTAGACGAAGTTGTCCTGCCGGCTGGGGCGAACGGAGGGGTCCATGTCGAGCAGGTTGCCGCTGGCGTCCAGGCCGTTGGAAGGGGTGCCGTCGGCGTTCTTCCAGCCGGACAACTTGGCCCACTCCCGGATCTCGCCCAGGTCGGTGTTGGGGCCGAACTGCACCTGGTGGCCGACCTCGTGGCACAGCACCTCGCGCATGCGCGTGACCTGGGCGTCGCCCAGCAGGATCGTGCGGTCCACCTCCGCGCGCTGCGCCGGGTGCGGGAACCAGTGGCCCAGGTAGGTGCCGATGGCGTGGGTGATGGCGTGGCGCTCGAGGAAGGCCGAGACGCGGAAGCCCGTGCGCTTCAACATGCCCACCGTGGCGGTGGCGTGGCCGGCGTCGAGCGTGAGGGCCGCCTTGCCGTCAGACTCGCGGGTCTTGTCCGCCAGCAGCGTGGAGTTCACGCGCTTGAGGCTCACGCCTTCCAGCCGTTTGGCCTCCGCCGGGGAAAGGTCGCCGAGCACGCTGTAGGCGATCGCCGCGTCCGACAGCCGCCAGGCCTTGGCCGGCTCGAAGCTCAGGCCGGCGCCGGGCACCAGCGCGGAAGCCAACTTCACCAGGCGGCTGGTGATCACGTACCGGGCCGTGTCCACGTCCGACGACACGTCCGCCAGCACCTGGTTGCGGATCGGCGCCGGCAGGTCCAGCAGCGCGGCCTGGTCACGCGGCGTCAGTTTGGCAAAGATCTCCGGCATGGTGGAGGCGCCACCGCCGGCCAGCTTCATCTTGTCTGCGATCGGCAAGGTCGCCGTCAGCTGGTTCAGCGCCCCGGCATCCAGCTTCACGGTGCCCCGTTGCGTGCCCAGGTTGTCCGTGCCGACCTTGCCGGCGTTGAAGTTGACGTTGGACATGGGCGCCTCCTGGAGCTAATGGTTGGTTAATTCTTGGTCGGGAATCGCCTGGGGACGCTTGCCGAATTTAACGAACGTTTGATGGTCCCAACATGGATTTAATAAACATGGGCCCATAGGTCTCTTATACCCTTGGCTGCCCGGTCTTCAGCGCCCGCTCTACCTGGCGCGCCAGCGCGGCCAGCTCGCGGCGGCCGGCCGCCTCCGCATCCGGCGCCTGGCCGAAGCGGACGGCTTCGTAGCGCGCCACGAAGGCTTCGAGGGCGCTCAAGGCAGGCACCACGGCCGGCACGGTCGCGGCAGCTTCCAGCCAGGCGCGGGGGGAATCGCTGGACCGATCGGGCACGCCGCGCTTCGCGAGCGTCCGGCGCACCCGGCGGTAGGCGCGCGTGCTGGGGCGGGGCGGCTTGCGCAGGCGCAACAGGAAGCGCACGGCCCAGGCAAGCGCCGCCAGGGCCAGGGCGCCCACGAGTGCCACCGCCCAGGGACGGCCCTGGAAGATCGGCGCCACGACGTTCCAGAATGCGCGGGCGACCTCGCGGGCGTGGCCATCGTCGGAATCGGCAAACTCGCCCACCATCGAGCCGGGCGTGGCGTCGAAGGGCACCCAACCTTGGTGCGGGATCCAGGCCTCCACCCAGGCATGGGCGTCGCGGCCACGGACCTCGTAGTAGCCGGTAAAGGCGTTGTAGTCACCCGGCGCGTAGCCCGTGACCAGGCGGGTGGGCACGCCTGCCACGCGGCCCATGACGGCGAGCGAGGTCGCGAACTGCTCGCAGAAGCCCGCGCGCTGCACGAACAGGAAGTGGTCGACCCACTCCGCGCCCACCGGGGCGGCCGGCACGTCCAGCTTGTAGGGGTAGGTGGAAGCGAGGTAGGCCTGTAAGGCATCCATCCTGCCGAAGGGCGTTTTGGCGTCCTTGGTGAGTTCCCGCGTCAGGCGCACGGTGCGATCGCTGACCGGCGGCAGCGCTACGTAGCGCAGTTGGTCCGGGGTCAGCTTGCCCGCCTTTTGGATCATGAGCGCCTTGCGGACAAAGGTGGGCGGGTCGGAGACGACCGAGTAGTACATATCCTTCTGGAGGGCGACGGGGGAGCGCAGCCCGTCGTAGTTGTCATGCCAGATCAAGGCGGTGGGGAAGTAGACCTCCGTGGGGGCCCAGGCGGCGAAAATCAGGTTGCCCTGGTCGCGCTCGATATAAAAGGTTTGGACGATCTTGCCGGAGCCGTGTTGCCCGCGCGGCAGCGGCAGCCGGAAGGATTGTGCGGTGGTGGCAACCGGCTGGACCGCCTCCGGCGCGCTCATGCTCCAGCCGCGGCCGTCGTAGTGGTCGAAGGCCATCGCCCGCCAGTACTGCGATCGATCGCATTTCACGTGCATGACCACGTCGTTGGACGGCACCATACGGGTGTCCAAGTCCAGGTGTTCGCTGAAGCCGGCGTAGCCCTGGTGCGTCTGACCGTTGGCCGTGGGACCGCCGGCGTTGAGCGCCGGGTTGCGGATGCGTGGATCGAGCATGTCGGGGAGCGGCACGCCCAGCGAGAGCGGCAGGGACGTACCTGCCAGGCTGCGGGCCTTGCGCGGGGCGAAGACGAAGAACGGCAGGCCCAGGGCCGAGGTGGCCAGCATCGTGCCCAGGGTGACGGCGAGCAATTGGCGCCAATCCGGCTGCTTGGCACCGGTCTCGGAGACGTAACCCCAGAAGATGGCCACCACCAAGGTGAAGGCGAAGGCAACCACCAGGATGCCGAAGTCCGCGGTACGGCTCATCGTGGCGCTGACCATCATGAGGATCGAGGCCACCAGCAGCGCCACGCGGAGGTTCCGGCGGCGCGGCAGATCGAAACCGTTCAGCACTTGCAGGTAAAGCAGCAGCTGGGCCAGCGCCAGGCGCGGGTCGATCGTGCCACGGATCAGGTTGTTAAGGGAGAGCCACAAGGCGTAGAGCATGCCGACGGCCAGCAGCCACTTCACGAGTAGGTTGCGCTCCTCGCGGCGCCAGTGGCTGAAGACGGCGCCCACGGCGGTGGCGGCGATTGGCCAGGTCGCCGTGGCATCAGGGTCGACGGAGACGTAGCCGATGATGGCGATCGCCGTGTTCAGCCAGACCGCCAGCCGGTGCCGCATGCTGGACTCGACTTCGCGGCCCGACGGCAGGGCGCTGCGGCGCACCAGGCTCATGCGCGCGCCTGCTGGCCCAGGGCCTCCGGGATGGGCATGCCCACGGGGCAGAAGGCCGTCGCGTCCATGGCGTTGGCGGCGTCGCCCGGGCAGTAGACGAAGAAGCTGGCCCACCGCTGCCAGCCGGCCACGTAGGCCGGCGAGAGCAGGATCGCGCCGGCGACGGCCTGCGGCAGGCCGGCGCCGGTTGCGGGGTTCACGCGCGCCAGCCAGGCCAGCTGGCGCGTCTGGGCCCCGCCTTCGTCCTTGGGGGTGGCCTCCGGCTGGGTGGCGAGGGCCACCTCACGGCCGGCGCCCACCAAGTAGTCCATCAGCGAGGTGGCGACCTGGACCAGGTGCTCGACCGTGGCCGCCGTGTGGATCTCGGGGCGCATGTCCAGGTAGATCGTCAGCGCCTCGCCCTGCTCGCGCTCCGTCTCCTTGATGTACGGCTTGCCCAACCGCGCGGTGGTGCGCCAGTGGACCTGGCGCCAGGCATCGCCCGAGCGATACTCGCGCACGCCGCGGGGCGAGGTGCCGTGGCCCGGCGCGAAGCGCTGGTCGAGGCCCTGCTCGCGCACGGTGGCGGCCAGCCAGGGGACTTCCTGGAGCGCGGGCCCGACGGGAAAGACCAGGTAGCGGCCCTCGGCCGTGACGGGTCTGGTCAGGGCGACCAGGCCTAGCGGGAAGGCGGATTGCAGGTGGAAGGTGGGCAGCGGGAACTCGCCCCGGCAGGGCGCTGTCAAGGGCAGCTCCACCGCCTGGCGCTTGCCCACGGAGACGGGGGGCAGTGGCTGGTTGGCCCAGCCGGCGGGAACCAAATGGCCGCGGTAGATCCAGCGCGGGATGCGCTCGCCGGCGGGCACCAGCACCTGCAAGCCCAGCGCGGGGCCCAGGGCGATGCGCTCCACCGCCACCGGAAAGCTGACGGTGCCGCCCGCGTAGCCCGGGACGGGCGGCAGCACGCGCGCGATCGTGCCCCGCCGGTTCCACCAGGCGCCGGCCCAGGACAGCAGCACCAAGCCGAGCGACATCGCGCCCATGATGTAGAGCCAGCCGGTCTGGGTTTGGTAGGCCGCGCCCAGCACGCAGACGCCGATCACCAGGAACAGGTAGGCTTGCGACGTCATGCTTTAGTCGGGCACGGCGATTTCGCCCAGCAGCTCCGCGACGACGTCGCGGCGGGCGCCGGAGCCGGTGCGGTGGGCGAGCTGGATGCGGTGGGCCAGGACCGGGACGGCGGTGCGCCGGATGTCGTCGGGCGTCACGAAGTCGCGGCCTTCCAACCAGGCCATCGCCTGGCTCAGGCGCAGCCACAGCAGGCTGCCGCGCGGCGAAATGCCAATCGAGATCTGCCCGTGCTCGCGCGAGCGCTGGGCCACGCGCACGATGTAGCCTTGCAAGCTGTCGTCCACGCGGACTTGCCGCACGGACGCCTGCCAGACGGCCAGGTCTTGCGGCGAGATGGCGGCTTCGACCACGCCCGAAGGCTGGGCGCCGATCGAGCGGGCCAGCAGCCGCTGCTCCTCGTCGGGCGTGGGGTAGCCCAGGCTGACGGCGATGGCGAAGCGGTCTAGCTGCGCCTCGGGCAGCGGGTAGGTGCCGTGGTGTTCCAGCGGGTTCTGGGTGGCGATTACGAGGAATGGCGGCGCCAGCGTGTGGGTCTCGCCGTCGACCGTGACGCGGCTTTCTTCCATGGCTTCGAGCAAGCTCGACTGGGTGCGCGGGCTGGCGCGGTTGATCTCGTCTGCCAGCAGCACGTTGGCGAAGATCGGGCCGGGCACGAAGCGGAACTCGCCGCTGGCCGGGTTGAAGACATTCACGCCCGTAATGTCCGAGGGCAGCAGATCCGGCGAGAACTGCACGCGCTTCCAGGCGCCGCCCACGGCCTGCGCCAGGGTGCGCGCCAGCAAGGTCTTGCCCACGCCCGGCACGTCTTCCAGCAGCACGTGGCCGCCGGCCAGCAGCGTGGCCACGACCAGCTTCAGCGTGGGCTCCTTGCCGATAATCACGGCCTGGAGGCTGTCCAACAGCCCCTGGCACGGGTGGGTCGTCAGCATGCGGCTCCTTCCGGCGTCCTAACGTACGTCAGGCCCTTCATACCCGCTGCGGTTGACCCCCCAACGCAACGAGCGTGCCCCGGGGCTATTTCCCGGAGCACGCCCTGCGTAAACCCTGGCTACGCGGTGCGGCGCGTGTCCGTGACGACCTTCCACTTGCCACCCGGGAAGCGCACCACGCCGACCTGGAGGTCGAGCACCTGGCGGGCGACCTTGGCGGGCGAGTAGCGGCTGACCACCCGGCCGATGGCGGCGAGCGCCGGCGCCAGCTTGGCGCTCAGCACGGTGCCGCGGCTCGGGGGCGTGGCGGCCTCGGACTGGTCCCAGTCGTGGCGGAAGGCGGCGCGAACGCTCGCGATTTCCCGGCCGCCGCGGGCCTCCAGCAGCACCTCGCCGCCGGCGGCGAAGCCGGCCGCGGTCCAGGGCATCGAGCCGAACAGCACGGCCTCGCCGTCCACCACGCCGAAGCGCAGCTCCACGGCCAGGGCGGTGCCGGCGCGGTGGTAGCGGCGCACGGGCACGCCGGCGCGCTGCAGGCGGGCGATCGCCCCGGCCTGGCCGTTCAACCAACCACCTTCGCCGGCCTGGGAGCCCAGCAGGACCTTGACCTGCACGCCCCGGCGGTGCGCCGCGATCAGGGCCGCCACCACGGCGGGGTCGTCGACGCGGTCGCCCATCACCTCGATGGTGGTGCGGGCGCGCTGCAAGGCGCCGAGCACCAGGCCACGGGCCAGCTTGCGCTGGGGGCCGTTACCGCCGACGTGCACCTGGGACAGGGTGTCCGCGCGGCCCTGGCGGGCGTAGTCGCCCTGGTTCGCCAGGGGCATCGGCGTGCCGCCCGCATCGGCCCAGTCATGGTTGAACTGGCGGCCGATTTCGCCGGCGGCCTCGCCGGAAACGCGCCACAGGCCGCGGCGGGCGCGGCCGCCCAGGCCGGCGTGGCCCACCAGGGCGGTGCGGTCGTCGGCCACCATGAACTTGCCCACGGCGTTGGCGTTGGGCTGGCCACCACGGGCGACGCGGACGTTCAGGCCCTGGGCGCGGGCGGTGCGGACGGCTTCCGCGAAGGCGGGCGTCGACGGGCCCCAGGCCAACAGCTGAACGCGCAGGCCCTGGCGGGCGCGGCGGGCCAGCTGGCGGGCCAGCTCCTGGCCGGCGGGGCCCTTCAGGAGGTGGAAATCGGCCTTGATGGACGTGCGCGCTTCGTTGACCACTTCCATCAGCGCGCCCTGCAACTCCGTGGTGTCACCCAACAACTCGATGCGAGCCGCCAGGGCGCCGCCGGGCATGCCGGGCAAGACGTTGATGCCGCCGCTGCTGTCGCCGGGACGCGCGGCCTGCGAGCGGTACGCATGCCCGGTGGCGTTCGTCTGGCTCGTCAGGGTGTTCAGCATGCGGGATTCTCCTTAACTACCCTTTACTTGTAGATAATATTTCCCTAACCTTGCTTAATCTAGAAAAAAACTTCCCGGGGCCTAAAATGGCGCCGGGAAGCGGGTTTGAGGTGTTAATAAACCGCGCGGAGTGGGGATAACCTGAAATTAATCTTTGACGGGATTCCTCAACGTGCCGATTCCCTCGATCCACACTTCGACCACGTCTCCAGCCTTCATCGGCCCAACCCCGCTCGGCGTGCCCGTGCTGATCAGGTCGCCCGGCTCGAGCGTCATGATCGCGCTCAGGTAGGCGATCAGGCGCGGGATCGGGAAGATCAACTGGCTCGTGCGGCCGTGCTGCACCACCTCGCCGTTCAGGAGGGTCTTGAGCTCGAGGTCGGCCGGGTCGAGGTCGGTGATGATCACGGGGCCGCAAGGCGCGAAGGTGTCGAAGCCCTTCGCACGCGTCCACTGGCCGTCGGTCTTCTGGAGGTCGCGCGCCGTCACGTCGTTCATGATGGTGTAGCCGCCGATCATCGCCAGCGCGTCGGCCTCGGCCACGTCCTTGCAGCGCTTGCCGATGACGACGACCAGCTCGCCCTCGTAGTCAACGCGCTGGGACACGCGGGGCAAGACGATCGCCTCGCCGTCCGCGATCAAGGCGCTCGGCGGCTTCATGAAGACCAGGGGCTCCGCGGGCACGTCGTTGCCCAGCTCCTTGGCGTGGTCCGCGTAGTTCCGCCCGATGCACAGGATCTTGGAAGGGGTAACGAGCATGCCGGGCATGATAACGCCTTTTGGCCATGTCGTGCTGGAGCGCGCAAGGGCGCCCCTGGTAAGCTGGGCGCATGCAGTGCGTGTTGTGTGAAGGCGAGACGGCACCCCGGCTGGTCAGGACCGACATGGTCTTGCGGGGCCAACGGGTCTGGCTGCTGGATATCCCAGCAGACGTCTGCAAGGGCTGCGGCGAGCCGTACTTCGAGCTGGCCATCTACGAAGAGATGGAGCGCGAGGCGCTCGAGCGGCTTACGGGCTAAAGAACGAGCGCCTGCGGCTACAGAACGAAGGTATCCGAGTTCGGGTGGGGGTTCCACGAGAACTTCAGGAACGAGTGGTCGATCACCTTGGTCGTGCCGTTGTACATCACCAGCCGCCGGATCGCGGAGGTGGCCGGGTCGATGCCCACCACCTCGCGGGTGATCTCCTTGTCCAGGTAGTGGATGTGGTCTACCTGGACCATCTTGACCGGCGTGCCCTCGACGACGGCGTCGCCCACCACGGTCCAGACCGCGGTCGCGGCCGTCAGGCGCTCGATGATGGACTTGGGGTTGTTCTCCGTGAACTTGTGGTTCCGGTTGTTGCTCAGCTTGGCGTCCGACGCCTGGAAGTGGAACGGGAAGATGCTGAGCAGGCCCTTGGCGCGCGCCGTGACGTCCACGCCGTTGGTGGTGACCAGCGCAGCGCCCACCAGCAGCGGATTGGAGGTGGTGACCACCTCCGCGCGGGTCTTGTTGGGCTTGAACCAGAGCAGCTTGGCCTGGGTGGTCGCCTTGCGCAGCTCGTCCACGTGCTGGCCGGCCTTGAAGTTGCCTTGGCTGTAGCTCTTGATCTCGGAGTCGAAGCCGGTGCAGCGCTGGTAGGCCGTGCGCAGACCTTGGAGCATCTTGATGCCCTCGGTCTGACCGGGGCCGGCCTGCTGGCCGGGCTGCGCGGCCACGGGGGCCAGCGGGATCGCGTCGAGCGCGTTGTCGGTCAGGATCGGGCGCGTGGCGGTGCCGGGGGCCTGGCCGCAACCGGCAAGCAAGGCCATGAGCGCGAACGCTGCTACTTTCTGCGACGAGCGACCCATCCAATCCACCCCTTACTCTGGCGTTAATACCAGTATCGGGATGGCGGGACGGGACTGTCTTAAATTCAGGCAGTCTCCGCGTTAACCTTTACTTATGCAGCACGCGCCGGCGCTCTTCGGCCGGCAGGGCGTCCCAGTAGCGCTGGAAGGTGCGCAGGTAGGACAACTTGGGCTGCTGGAAGGCATGGTGGAAGCGGTGCTCGTCCAGCTCCTCCAGGGCGCGCTCCAACGGCCAGCCGTCGTGCGCCAGCCGGTAGCACGCGGCCACCACGCCCGTCCGATCCGCGCCGTGGTAGCAGTGGAAGAAGACCTGGCCCATCTTGGGGTCGCAGACGGTGTGCAGGAAGGCCAGCACTTGGGTGTGGGTGGGCGCGGCCATGGGGTCCATCGGGTAGAACAGGTAGTCCATGCCCAACGAGCGCACCAGGACTTCCTCCTGGGGCGCTTCCGGCCGGAGGTTGATCACGGTCTGCACGCCCATCTCCGCGAGCGAACGGAAGCCGTCCCGGCCCGGCTGCGCGCCGCGGCTGAGGCGGGGGCCGAGGTGGCTGTAATTGTCCAGCCAGGGCCGCTCGCGATCGGGCGTAATCAGCTTGTAGAGCACGTTCGTGACGCGCTCCCACAGCGAACGCCGCGGGGCGACCTCCGCCGGCCAGGCGTAGGCGTCCAAAGATACGGTGCCGGCACCATTGGCCAGCACGGCGTCATACAACGCGCTCATGCAGATCCCCCGCCATTTGAATCCCCGTTATGGTCATACCCTTGCTTGTGTGATCTTTATCACACGGCTGGTTTCGTGTACAAAACCTCAACGCGATCGGACATGCCGACGGCGGGGCGGATCTGGAAAGAGGCATGGCTGGATCATGAACGCCCCGCGCGAGTTTCGTACTCGACACGGGGCGTCAGGAGCGGAACGAGATCAAGTCCAGCCGAGCAGTTTATTCCAGAGGTCGTGGGAGATGTCGAGGGCCCTGGGCGCCTTGGGCAGCTTGGCGAGCTGCATGTAGCACTCCTCGGGGCGGCGATCGCCCTTCTTGTTGTTGCACGTGACGCACGCCGTGACGAGGTTCTCCCAGGTGTCCTTGCCGCCGCGGGCGCGGGGCGTGACGTGGTCCAGCGTGAGGTTCTGCTTGGAACCGCAGTACTGGCACAGGTGGGCGTCACGGCGGAAGATCGCCTGGCGCGTGGGGCGCATCGACTCGTAGTAGCGGACGAAGACCGCCTTGACCAGGAGCCGGATGGCCATCGGGACGCGCAGCACGACGGAGGGCGAGCGCAGCACTTCGTCGGAGTCCTTCACGGAGACGGCCTTGCCCAAGTACATCAGGCGAATGGCCTTCTCCACGCCGCACGTGTAGAGGGGCTGGTAGGTACTACTCAAAACCAGTACCTGCATATGCAGGGTCCTCCGTGAAACAGCGTGATCCTAGTGGTCGATGATGGTAGCCCTTCGTAAGAAGATGATATGCCGAAGCTGAAGGCCCTGGAAAGCGACGAGCAAGCATTGCGGCTTGCAAGCGTTCCCAAGGCCACTATACCCAAACTGCCCTTAATTCCCACGTGATGTGGGATACAGGGTCAAGCGTGGACGGTTTGCCTGTCCTCCCGGGCCGCGGCGATCGCCGCGTCCACGAGGCGCTTGATCTCCGCGATGGCGCCATCTATAGGCAGGTTGCGCTTCTCGCCGGTGGCGCGTTCCGCGAACTCCACCTCGCCGGTGGCCAGCGTCTTGCCGGCCGTCAGCCGGAACGGGATGCCAATCAGCTCCGCGTCCTTGAACTTCACGCCGGCCCGCTCCTCGCGGTCGTCGATCAGGGCTTCCACGCCGGCCTTGCGGGCCTCCGCGTAGAGCTGCTCGGCGGCCAGCATCTGCGCCTCGTCCTTCACGTTCACGGGCACGATCACCACGTGGTACGGCGCGATGGGCACCGGCCACTTGATGCCGTTCTCGTCATGGTGGGCCTCCACCGCGGCCTGGGCCGTGCGGGTGATGCCGATGCCGTAGCAGCCCATGATGAACTGCTGCTCCGTGCCGTCCGTCGCCGTGAAGGTGGCGTTCATGCTGGCCGAGTACTTGGTGCCCAGCTTGAAGATGTTGCCCACCTCGATGCCGCGCGCGGCCTTCAGCTTGCCGCCGGCGCAGCGCGGACAGCCTTGGTCCAGCTGCGCGACGCGCACGTCCACCCAGTCGGTGGGCGTGAAGTCGCCGCCCCAGTTGGCGTCGACCCAGTGGACGTCGGGCGTGTTGTTCGCCATAACCAGGTTGGTCTGGCCTTCCAACGATCGGTCCACCAGCGTGCGGGCGGTCTTCAGGCCCACGGGCCCCACGAAGCCCGGGGCGACGCCGGCCAGCTCGCGGACCTCTTCCTCGGTGGCGAGGCGCAGCTCGTTGCTGTTCAGCGCGTTGCCCAGCTTGACCTCGTTGACGGCCAGGTCGCCGCGGATCACGACGGCGATCTTCTGGCCGTCCGCCACGTACAGCAGCGTCTTGGCGATCTGCTGGGGCTGGCAGCCGAGGTGCTTGCAGAGCTGATCGATCGTGCGGGTCGCGGGCGTCTCCACCTGCTTGCGCGTCCCGGCGGCGCCACCGTCCCAGGCCGCGAGCGTCGACTCCGCGCGTTCGACGTTGGCGGCGTAGTCGCAGCTGTCGCAGTACAAGAGCGCGTTCTCGCCGGCGTCGGTCTCGACGACCACCATGAACTCGTGCGCGCCGGTGCCGCCAATCGCGCCCACGTCGGACTCGACCGGGCGGGTATCGAGGCCGCAGCGCTTGAAGATCCGGGTGTAGGCGTCGGCCATGTTCTTGTACTCGCGCTCGAGATCGGCCTGGTCCACGTGGAAGGAGTAGGCGTCCTTCATTATGAACTCGCGGCCGCGCAGCAGGCCGAAGCGCGGGCGGATCTCGTCGCGCACCTTGGTCTGCATCTGGTAGAGGTTGATGGGCAGCTGGCGGTAGGACCGCACGGTGCCGCGCACGATGTCGGTGATGACCTCTTCGTGCGTGGGGCCGAGCACCTCGTCGCGGTCGTGGCGGTTCTTGAAGCGCACCAGCTCCTTGCCGTACTTCTGCCAGCGGCCGGTCTCCATCCACAGCTCGGCGGGGATCATGACCGGCATGTTCAGCTCCTGTGCGCCCGCCGCGTCCATTTCCTCGCGCACGATTTGCTCGACCTTCTTGGTCACGCGCCACATCAGGGGCAGCAAGTTGTACACGCCGGGGCTCAGGCGCCGGATGTAGCCCGCGCGGGCAAGCAGTTGGTGCGAGACGATTTCGGCGTCGGCCGGGACCTCGCGGAGCGTGGGTGCCAGCAGCTGGGACATGCGCATGGGGATGACCTCGTGGGAGTGGGAATGAACGCCCCATCATAGCAAAAAAGGGGCCCTCCCGGTCTGGGAGGGCCCTGTTAAGGGGGACTTACTTGCCCTTGAGCAAGCGCTCGATTTCCCTGGTGGCGGCCTCCAGGCGGCCCTTCACCGTGCGCAGCGTCTGCTCGTCGGCGCCGTCCGGCTGGGCCTTGCTGACCACGGCCTTCTTGGGCGTGGCGGCCTTGGCGCGACGCGTCACCTTGATCTTCTTGGGGGGCGCGGAGCCGACATGCGCTTCCTGGGGGTTGCCGCCGGCGGCCTTGTTGCTGCCCACGTGGGCGCGGCCGGCCGTAGGCTTCTTGCCGATGGTCGTGACCTCGGCGGCGGGCTTGGGCTTGGGGGCCTTGGGCTTGGCCTTGATCTCCGTGACCTTGGACGTCACGGCCTTCGGCTTGCTGACGGGCTTCTTGGGGGCGGCCTTGGGGGCCTTCGCCACGGGCTTGCGCACGGTGGGCTTCTTGACGATGGGCTTCTCGGCCACCGTCGGCTCGACGACAGGCTGCTCGACCGGCGCCTTCACGACCTTGGGCTTGGCGACTACGGGCTTCTCGACCGGCGCCTTTACGACCTTGGGCTTGGCGACGACGGGCTTCTTGATCTTCGCGGAGCCGACATGACCCTCTTGCGGGCTGCCGCCGGCGGCCTTGTTGCTGCCCACGTGGGCGCGGCCGGCCTTGGGGCCCTTGCCGATCGTCGTGACTTCCGTGGCCGGCTTGGCGGCACGGGCGCGCACCTTGGTGGGCTTGATCTCAACGGGAGCGGGCGGCTCGACCGGGTCGACGGCCTTGGGGACTTTCGGAGCCTTCGGTGCCTTCGGCGCCTTGGGCGCCTTGGGGGTGCGGGCGCCGCGGCCGGACGGCTTCGCGCCTTCGCCGGTCCCGACGTGGGGACCTTGGCCGCGGACCTTGTTCAGCCAGCGCTGGAACAGCGAGGGGCCGATCGCCAGGGCCACGTCGAAGCCGCCGCGGCCGACGGTGTCGAAGTCGGCTTCCGCCTTGGCGAAGTTGCCGGCGGCGCGGTCGGCCTGGGAGGTCTGCCAACCCTTGAACATCTTGAACGCGCCGAACGCGGCGAAGGCCACCGTCATGGCCGTGCCCGCCCAGGGCAGGAAGAAGCAGGCGGCGGCGCCGGCGGCCATGACGGCGGCGGTCTGGATGGGGTTCTGGATCGCCCCCTTGATCATGTCGACGCCTTCGTTGAAGAAGCCCTTGAAGAAGTGGCCGGCGGCGCGGGCGGCGGAGAAACCACCGGCCTGCGGGGCCCCGGGGTAGCCGGGGGGCAACTGCTGCGCGCCCTGGTTGTTGACGGCGGGCGGCTGGTTGGAAGGGTTCCAGTTGTCCGGGGGCACCACGCCGCTGGGGGCGGGAACCTGGTCCCCGCTGTTGTTCGCGCCCGGTCCGGGCACGGGCGACGGCTGGTTGCCGACGGGCAGGGGCGGCAGCACGGGCGGGACCGGCGCGGACGGCGCGGTCAGGCCAGGCGCGTCGCCACCAGCCGGGCTGCCGTTCCAGGGCTTGTAGGACGGGAAGTTCACGTACTGGATCGTCATGGGAGTCCTCGCGCCGCTGGGCAATACCCGTTCCTTATCGCGTCGCCGGGCGAAGATCGGGTTCAGCGCGGATGAAGCGGAGGTTAAATTTTGCTATAATTGCCCGTATGTTCGGCTCTACCATCACCCATGACAACCCCTTGATCGTCTATTCGCTGTCCGACGCCAGCGGGCAGACGGCGGAGATGGTGGCGAAGGCCATCGTCAGCCAGTTCATTGGCTTGCCGATCCGGATCGTCCGGCTGCCGCGGCTGATCAGCGCCCAGCAGCTCGTGAACATGGTCAAGCTGGCGGCCCAGAGCCCCTGCGTCTTCGCTTACACGCTGGTGACGGAAGAGCTGCGCCTGACGCTGGAGGCGGAGGCCACCAAGGCGCAAATCCCGTGCCTGGACTTGCTGGGGCCCTCGATCACCTGCGTCGGCAAGCTGTTGGGCGTCGAGCCTCGCCACGAGCCGGGCGCCGTGCACGCCAAGGACGAAGACTACTTCCGGCGCATGGACGCGATCGACTTCGCGATCAAGTACGACGACGGCAAGAGCCCCCAGGGCCTGGTGCTCGCCGATCTCGTGCTGGTCGGCGTCAGCCGCACCTCCAAGACGCCCACTTGCATGTACCTGGCGCAGAACCAAGGCATCAAGGCGTGCAACGTGCCGCTGGTACCCCAGGCGCAGCCGCCCAGGGAGCTGTTCGAGCTGCCGCCCAACAAGGTCATCGGCTTGACCGTAAGCCCGGACCTCCTGACGGGCATCCGGACCAACCGCCTCGCATCGTTGGGGCTGCCCCCGGAGAGCGGCTACGCCGACAAGGCGAAGATCTCGGAGGAGCTCGCGCACGCCGAGCAAGTCTTCCGGCGGCTGCGGTGCCCCGTGGTCGACGTGACGTACAAGGCGATCGAAGAGACCGCCTCGGAGATCCTGGCCATGATCAACCGAAAGGAACTGCTCGCATGACCTCCCAACCCACCGCGACCAACGACGCTCGCGGGACCAAGCGGGTCTACCTCTTCGCGGAAGGCAACGCCAGCCAGAAGGACCTCTTGGGCGGCAAGGGCGCCAACCTGGCCGAAATGACCAACGCGGGGCTGCCGGTCCCGCCGGGCTTCACGATCCCGACCACGGTCTGTAACGAGTACTACGAGCAGGGCGAGCGATCGCCCCAGGAGCTGTGGGACGAAGTGACGGCCGCGCTGGCAACCGTGGAAGCGACCACGGGCAAGCGCTTCGGCGATCACGCCAACCCTCTGCTGCTCTCCGTGCGCTCCGGCGCCAAGTTCTCGATGCCCGGCATGATGGACACGATCCTCAACCTGGGCCTGAACGACGAGACCGTCCAGGGCATCATCGACGCCACCGGCAACGAGCGCTTCGCCTACGACGCCTACCGCCGCTTCATCGCCATGTTCAGCAACGTGGTGCTGGGCTTCCGGTTGGATAACTTCGAGCACATGCTCGAGCAGTTCAAGGCGCGCCTGGGCGTGCGGCTCGACACGGAGCTCGACGCGCGCACGCTGCGCGAGGTGGTGGGCGCCTACAAGGCGCTGGTGCTCAAGAACCTGGGCATCGATTTCCCCACCGACCCCAAGGCCCAGCTGCGCATGGCCATCGAGGCCGTCTTCAAGAGCTGGAACAACGACCGCGCCATCACCTACCGCAACCACCACAAGATCGCCCACGACCTGGGCACGGCCGTGAACGTGCAGTCCATGGTCTTCGGCAACATGGGCGACGACTCCGGCACCGGCGTTGCCTTCACGCGCAACCCCAGCACCGGCGAGCACAAGCTCTACGGCGAGTTCCTCTTCAACGCCCAGGGTGAGGACGTGGTGGCCGGCATCCGGACGCCGCGGCCGATCGCGGAGCTGGAGAGCGACATGCCCGGCGTGTATGCGGAGTTCGTGGCGATCGCCGGTCGCCTGGAGCAGCACTACCGGGACATGCAAGACCTCGAGTTCACGATCGAGCGCGGCAAGCTCTACATGCTGCAGACCCGCAACGGCAAGCGCACCGCCCAGGCAGCTATCAAGGTGGCGGTGGACATGGCCAACGACGGGCTGATCACGCAGGAAGAGGCGCTGATGCGGGTGGAGCCCACCCAGCTGAACCAGCTGCTGCACCGCCGCATCGACCCCAACGCGATCTTGAAGGTCATCGCGCGCGGCCTGCCGGCCTCGCCGGGCGCCGCCACGGGCACGATCGTCTTCGACGCCGACGAGGCGGAGAAGCGCGGCATGCTGGGCGACAAGGTCATCTTGGTGCGCGTGGAGACCTGCCCGGACGACATCAACGGGATGATCCACGCGCAGGGCGTGCTGACCAGCCGCGGCGGCATGACCAGCCATGCGGCCGTGGTCGCCCGTGGCATGGGCAAGCCCTGCGTGGCGGGCTGCGACGGGCTGGACGTCGACCTGAACGCGAAGACGATGCGCGCCGGGGACTTGCTGCTCAAGGAAGGTGACACGCTGTCCATCAACGGCGCCACCGGCGAGGTGATCCACGGCGAGGTGCCGACGATCGAGCCGGAATTGTCGCCGGAGTTCCGCACGCTCATGGCGTGGTCCGACACGTTCCGCAAGCTGGGCGTGCGCGCCAACGCCGACACGCCGGAAGATGCTGCCAAGGCGCGCGAGTTCGGCGCGGAGGGCGTGGGCCTCTGCCGCACGGAACACATGTTCATGGCGCATGACCGCCTGCCGGTGGTGCAAGAGATGATCCTGGCGAACAACGAGGCCGCGCGCCGGCAGTCGCTGGCCAAGCTGCTGCCCATGCAGCGCGAGGACTTCATCGGCATCTTCCGCGCCATGGCCGGGCTGCCCGTCACGATCCGCCTGCTGGACCCGCCGCTGCACGAGTTCCTGCCCAACCACCAGGATCTCGTGGCCGAGGTGGCCGTGCTGCGCGTCAAGGGCGATGACCCCCAGCGGCTGGCGCAGCGCGAGCGCATGCTGCGCGAGGTGGAACGCCTGCACGAGTCGAACCCCATGATGGGGCTGCGCGGCTGCCGCTTGGGGCTGACCTTCCCCGAGATCAACGAGATGCAGGTCCGGGCGGTCTTCGAGGCGGCTTGCACGCTGAAGCGCGAAGGCGTGGAAGTGCTGCCGGAGATCATGATCCCGTTGGTGGGGCATGTGAACGAGCTGGCGCGCGTGCGCAGCCAGCTGGAGGTGGTGGCGAAGGAGACGATGGCGCGCGAGGGCGTCGAGGTCGACTACCGCTTCGGCACGATGATCGAGATCCCGCGGGCCGCCCTCACGGCCGACCAGATCGCGCGCGAGGCGCAGTTCTTCTCGTTCGGCACGAACGACCTGACGCAGATGACGTTTGGTTACAGCCGGGATGACGCGGAGGGCAAGTTCTTGACGCGCTACCTGGAGGGCAAGATCCTGCCGGCCAACCCGTTCGAGGTGCTGGACCGCGATGGCGTGGGCGCGTTGATGCGCATCGCCGTGGAGAAGGGGCTGTCTACCAACCCGACGCTCAAGCTGGGCGTCTGCGGCGAGCATGGCGGGGAGCCCAGCTCGATCGCGTTCGCGCACGAGTTGGGGCTGCACTACGTGAGCTGCTCGCCCTTCCGCGTGCCGATCGCGCGGCTGGCGGCGGCGCAGGCCGCCATCGAGCAGAAGTAGCTCGCAAAGCAAAAGGGCAGCCGATCATCGGCTGCCCTTCGCATTAAATGTGCTGGCGTTCCATCTTAGACCACCTTCGTGTTGTTGGCCGCGGCGGAGCCGGGCTTTGCCATGGCAATTTCTACGTCGCTGTTCTTGTCGAGCTTGTCGTAGTCGGGCTTCTTCTTGCCCAGGAAGCTAAGGCCGAAGCCAATCAAGCCGCCCGCGGCCACCGCGCCGAGCGCAATGAGAGGGTCGACCGCCGCGCCAAACTTCAGGAGGGCCAGGCCGACGCCGGCGAGGCTCAGGCCGCCACCGATCGCCGCGCCCCAGCCGGCCTTGTGGGTGATCGTCTTCCAAATGGTGTTGTCTTCGGTGTCGAAGCTCCAGATGGTGCCGCGGATGCCCTTGTCCTTGATTTCGATCCGGTCGTTGATGCGCAGGCCCTTGGGCACGTTGGTGGACGAGGCGATGTACATGTCGCCGTTGTCCGCCTTGAAGACGATGTTGTCGGCCCCGTCGGACTTCATGGCGTCGAGCGCCTTGCCCTCGTCGCCCTTCTTGACCTGGTACAGGTGGTCGATCTTGTAGTCTCGGACGCGGTTGTCGTGCGTGACCTTGATCTCGGGCATCGGGAACCTCTCGCTCGATTGCTTTGACAATTTCTTTATAGCAACTTAACACTCCGCACACGGTTATTGTGGGTTGAAACTTGCGTTAAGTCTGTCCTAGCGAGGGGCGGGGTAGCGCTGGAGCTGATCCTGCGACACGCCGCCGGCGCGCGCGATCGCCTGGTAGACGTCGGCGGCGGGGGTGCGCACGCGCTTGAGCGCCAGGTCGTTCGGGTCGATCGAGAACAGGCCGAAGCGCGGATCGTGGCTGCCCCACTCGTAGTTGTCGGCGATCGACCAGTGCATGTAGCCCAGCACCGGCACGCCCTCCGCCATGGCCTTCTGCAGCCAGGCCACGTGCTGCACCAGGAACGCTTCGCGCGTCCAGCCGTCGCCGCGGGCCTGGCCCTGGAAGGTGGCCATGCCGTTCTCCGTGATCATGAGCGGCTTGTGGTAGCGCGCGTACAGGTCCTTCGAGACCTCGTAGATGCCGCGCGGGTAGACCGGCCAGGTCCAGCTCTTGGACACCTTCACGTAGTCGCGCAGGCGCAGCGAGTGGAAGTAGTTGAAGGCCACGTAGTCTGCGTGGTGGGGGGCCACCTGGTCGTAGATCTCGTGCTCGTCGAGGTAGAGGTGCGGGTCGACCGCCTCCGTGCCGTTGCCGGGCGTGTCCGGGTAGTTGATGGCGATGGGGCACAGCGAGACCTGGGCGTCCGCATCGTTGGCGTGGATCGCGTCGTAGGCCAGCTTATGGGCCGCGATCTGGTGCTGCATGACCTTCCGGTAGGCCAACAGGTCATGCTTGGCCGGCGGGTGCATGCCCACCACGAAGGCGGCGGGACCCAGGGTGTTGGGCTCGTTGAGCGTGAGCCACCACTTGATTTGGGGGCCGTACTCCTTGGCGAGCCAGGCCGCGTGGGTCGCGAGGGCCGTCTGCATGCGCTCCGACTCCCAGCCGCGCTTGCCGTCCGCGTCCGGCTCGTCCAGCCAGGCCGGGTAGGCCCAGTGGGAGACGGTCACGATCGGCTCCAGGCCGCGCTGGCGTAGCGCCGCCAGTACGTCGTGGTAATGCTGCACCGCAACGGCGTCATGCTTGCCGGGCGACGGCTCCAGCCTGGACCATTCCAGGCTCAGGCGGTAGGCGCCCAGGCCCAACGAGGCCGTCAGGTCGGCGTCTTCCTTGTAACGGTTCCAGTTGTCGATGGCGCGGCCGATCGGCTGCGCCACCTTGCCGGCCTGCTCCCAGGCGGCCCAGTTGCTGGTGCGGTCGCCGCCCTCGCTCTGGAATCCCGCCGTCGCGACGCCCCACATAAAGCCGGGCTGCATGGCCTTTGCGCTCGAGGGCGCGCCCGCCTTCGGGGTTGCGATCGGGGAGTGGGCACAGCCGGCCAACAGGGCCAACGCCAGGGAGAGCAAGCGTTTCATAGCTTACCTATAGCTTGAACCGCTCTAAACCTGACGTTAAAGCAAGTTATAGGGATCCAGGTCCACGCTTAACCTGACGCCGGGCTGCGAACTGGCCGCGGTGGCCGCGCGGAGCTGGCGGCGGGCCAGGTCCAGGTCGTGGGTCTTCAAGAAGATGCGGAAGCGGTGCATCCCCCGCAGGATCGCGAGGGGGGCCTCTTGGGGGCCGAAGAGCTGCAGCCCGTCGTGGGCCAGGCGCTCCGAGAAGTGCTGGGCGATCGCCTGCGTACGGCGCGCGTCGGGCCCTTCGATCACGACGTTGGCGCAGTGAACGTAGGGCGGGTACTCCAGCAGGCGCCGGTCTTCGAGCTCCTGTTCCGCGAAGGTCAGGAAGTCATGGGTCTGGGCGGCCACGATCGCCGGGTGGGTGGGCGAGTAGGTCTGGACCACCACCTCGCTGGGGAGGTCACCCCGGCCGGCGCGGCCCGCGACCTGGGTCAGCAGCTGGAAGGTGCGTTCGCCCGCCCGGAAGTCCGGCAGGTGCAACGCGCCGTCCGCGGCCATCACGCCCACGACCGTAACGCGCGGGAAGTCCAAGCCCTTGGCCACCATCTGCGTGCCGATCAGGATGTCGTAGTCGCCCCGGCCGAAGGCGTCCAAGAGGCGCTCGTGCGAGCCCTTGCGGGTGGTGGTGTCGCGGTCCAGGCGTACGATGCGCGCGTCGGGCAGCAGCTTGCGGGCGCTCTCCTCGATCTGCTGGGTGCCGGCGCCGAAGTGGCGGATGTGGTGGCTGTGGCAGGCCGGGCAGCTGGTGGGCACGGTGCCGCGGGCGTCGCAGTAGTGGCACCGCAGGCCCTCCGGCAGCTGGTGGTAGGTCATCGAGACGGAGCAGCGCGCGCAGCGGCAGACGTAGCCGCAGTCCCGGCAGAAGACGAAGGAGCTGTAGCCGCGCCGGTTCATGAGGAGGATGGCCTGCTCCTTGCGCTCCAGCGCCGCAAGCAGGTGGGTCTTGAGCCGGCGCGAGAAGGGCGAACGGTTGCCGGCCTTCAGCTCCTGGCACATGTCCACCACCTCGACCGGCGGCATGGGCCGGCTGGCGACGCGCTCCGGCATCTCGAGCAAGGTGTAGCGCCCTTCCTTGGCGGCGGCGTAGCTTTCAAGGCAAGGCGTGGCGCTGCCCAGGATCAGGCAGGCGCCCTCCAGGCGCGCGCGCTCCTCGGCCACGGTGCGGGCGTGGTAGCGCGGGCTCTTGTCTTGCTTGTAGGAGCTCTCGTGCTCCTCGTCGATCACCACCAGGCCCAGGTCTTCCACGGGGGCGAAGATGGCGCTGCGCGCGCCGATCACCACGCGGGCGTCGCCGGCGCGGATGCGCTGCCACTCGTCGAAGCGCTCGCCGTCGCTCAGGTGCGAGTGCAGGACGGCCACGGTGTCGCCGAAGCGGGCCTGGAACCGGCGCACGGTCTGGGGCGTGAGCGAGATTTCCGGCACCAGCACGATCGCGCCCTGGTCTTGCGCCAGGACGCGGGCGATCGCCTGCAGGTAGACCTCCGTCTTGCCGCTGCCCGTGACGCCCCGCAGCAGGAACCGCTCGCCGCCGTCCAGGCCCGCCTCGATGCGCGCGACGACCTCGGCTTGGTGGGGCGTCAGCACCGGCGCCGCCGCGCCCGAGGCCACGCCGACCGCGCTCCGGCGCACCTTGCGCTCTTCGATCTTGACGGCCCCCTTGGCCTGGAGCCGCTTCCAGGTGTCGGCGGCGGCGCCGGACTCCTTGGAAAGGGCCGCCAGGGGGTAGAGCCCGCCGCGCGCGCGTAACTCGCCCACCAAGGCCTGTTGGCGATCGGTCAGCTTTTCGAAGGCGCCTTCCGTCAGGATCACATGCAAGGCGGTCTTGGCCTTGCGGTCGGGCGCGGCGAAGCGCGTATGCGTACGGATCAGCCCTTCCTGGCGCCAGGTGGCGAGCACCGCCGTGCTCTTGCGCGCCGCGGACTGCAGCCTGGCCAGGGAGGCCTCGCCGCCGTTGGCGAGCAGGATCTCGGCCAACTCCGCGGCGGGGCCCTTGGCGTTCAAGGCGCGGGCGCGGAACGCCTCGGGGCTGACGGCCAGGGCCACGATGCGCTGGACGCGCGAAAGCGTGCCGCGCGGCATGGCGGTCTGGAGCACGGCGCTCACCGGGGCCAGGTAGGTGTCGGCCAGCCAGAGCAGCAGGGCCTGGAGGGTCACCGGGATGGCGTCGCCGACCACCACGTCCTCGAGCGGCTTGG
>JAQBPE010000136.1 GCA_028287685.1 Cyanobacteria bacterium RYN_339
CCCACGGCGGCTCCCACGACTGCCCCCACGGCCACGCCCACCCCGGCCCCCAGCGCCAAGGCAGACGCAGCGGCCACGTCGGATGCGAAGGCCACCGCGGCCGCCAGCCCCGACGCCGGCAGCACCACCGCGGCCAAGGCGGACCCCGCCGCCACCAAGTAGCTCTTCAACGAAGCGGGCGCCCGGGAAACCGGGCGCCCTTTTCAGTTGATGGGGGCGGGCTCGGGGACCGCTGCCGCCGGCACCAGGTACTCCTGCACGTCCTCCGGCACCTGCACGCGCCCACGCGGGTCGTCCCAGACAACGTTCCAGGCCAGTCCCAGCTTCTCGAACGTCCACAACAGGTACTTCGACGGATCGATCTCGTACCAGGCCAGCCCGTGCTTGGCCCGCCGCGGATAGGCGTGGTGGTAATTGTGGAACGACTCGCCGAACGAGAAGGCGCCCAGCCAGGCAATGTTCCGGCTGAGGTCCGGCGTGTCCGCGCCCCGCGTCCCGAAGGACGGCAGGTGGCAGAACGAGGCGATCATCATCCACCCGAAGTGGAAGCTCAGCACCAGCGGCACGTACAACCCCCACAGCGTCCCGGAGACGCCTACGGTCGCCAGCAGGATCGCGGCGTAGATCAAGTTCGGGATCGTCGCCGTGATGGGGTTCTCCCAGATGCGCAGCCACCAGATCTTGCGCAGATCCGCGGCCATCGGCCGCAGGCGGTCCACCTCGTCCAAATCCAGCTTGGCGATCCAGCCGAAGTGGGCGTAGAACCAGCCGTCGATGGTGGGGCTGTGGATGTCGCCTTCCTTGTCGGGCCGTTGGTGGTGGTAGCGATGGGTGGCGGCCCACCGGACCGGGTCGCCGGACAGGCCGATCAGGCCGCCCGCCAGGAACAGCCACTGCAGCGGCCGCACCAGCTCGAAGCCCTTGTGCGTCAGGTAGCGGTGGTAATACAGCGAGCTCGCGAAGCCGAACCACAAATAGCCCGCGAAGCACAGCGCCACGTCGATCGGCCGGGGCCGGACGAACACCACGCCGGCCAGGGCCAACCCATGCAGGTTGATCAGGCCGATGCTCATGATGGGGTTCCAGGGGCGCTTGGCGAACATACCCAAATCTTATACCCGCCCGTCCCATGCGGTCCCGGACCCACTTAACACTAAAAGAACTGTGCGGGTATGAAACATAAGGCGAGGCTCGCTCGTCCGTCTTGGGGAGGACCGCCATGATTCGCTTGTTGATCGCGGCCTGCATGATCGCCCAGCTCTCCGGCTGCGTCATCGTGCCGACGCACGTCACGCCCCCGCCGCCCACCGCCGCGGTGGGCCGCATCAAGGTGGTCGTGCCGCAGCCCGACGTCGGCGCCCACGCCGTCTACGTCGGCGAGATCCCCTGGCACTTCGCGCGCCTGACGCTGGCGCCCGCCGATGGCCGCTCGTCTCCCACGGTCCAGACCCTGGCCAATTACCGGGGCGACCTCGTCGCCAACGGCCCGATCGCCGACCTCCGGCCCGGCGCCTACGCCGTGCGCGTGGACCTCGTCCAGGTGGGCAACGACCACGTCGAGCACGTGGTGGCGACCGGCTTGCTGGAGGAGCAGCAGCTCAACGTGGGTGGGGGCAACAGCCTCGAGGTGATGGTCCACCCCACGGAGGCCAATTCCCACGTCGCGCTCACGCCGTCCGTCCTGTCTACGGTCGCCGCGCCGTACTGGGCCGGCACCGTGATCGTCCACGACACCACCATCATCGACCGCGGCTGGTCGCACCACGACACCGTGGTGATCCACCAGGCTTCGGAAGAAGACCCCGCGCTGCTCCACGTCGAGGACACGTCCTCGTCGGACGACACCCCGTCGAACGACGACCCCTGGGCAGGTTACGAAGAAGACGAGCCGGACTCCAGCTCGGAATCCGACGACAGGTCCGACGACGACACCTGAGGCCGCCGCCGCGTCCCCGGGTGCCAGTTCCAATCGCCGGCCAGGCGCATGAGCGCGGGCGCCAGCAGCACGCGCACCACGGTGGCATCTACCAGCACGGCCACGCCGAGCCCCACGCCGGACATCTTCACGAGCACCAGCTGCGCCAGGGCGAAGCCACCGAACACCGTGACCATGATCAGGGCGGCCGACGTGATGATGCCGCCCGTCGCGGCGAGCCCTTCCTCCGTAGCGCGAGCGTTGTCGCCGTGCGTATCGTAGCTCTCCTTGATGCGCGAGATCAGGAAGACCTCGTAGTCCATCGAGAGCCCGAACACCACGCAGAAGATCATCACCAACACGCCCAGCGGCACGCCCCCGGGCACCTCCGAGAGGCCCACCAGCTGCTTGGCCCAGCCCCACTGGAAGACCATCACGAGCGCGCCGCAGCCGGCGCCCACGCTGAGCAAGTTGAGGATCGTGGCCTTCAGGGGCACCAGCCAGGAGCGGTACGCCAGCGCCAGCAACAGGAACGTGGCCCCGACCACGAAGGCCACCATCCCCGGCAGGGACGCGATCAGCGCGTCGTACAAGTCGTTATAGAAGGCCGCCTGCCCACCGATCGCCACGCCCAACCCCGCCGGTGCCGGCCGTTTGGCCAGGTCACGCGCCAACGTCTTGATGCCCTCGTAGGTCACGGAGTCCTTGGCCACCACCTGGACCAACGCCGACCGGCCGTCGCGGCTGACGAAGGCGTCGAACAGGGACGGATCCAGCGAACGCACGGCCTTCCAGTTCTTGTAGAGCTTGCGGTAGCGCTCCGGCCCCAGGCCCGGCTTCACGTCCACGGGCCCGGTGACGGCCAGGATCCGCTCGTCCTGGTGCAGCCCGGCCGACAGGGCCAACAGCCCTTCCAGCCCCGCGCCCTCGAGGATCGGCCCTTGCGAGGAGGTCACCAAAAGGTCGATCGGGGTCGAGGCGTTCTTCTTGCCCATCTCTTCCAGCATGTCGAAGCCCGTGTGGAACTCCAGCTCGTGGCTGGGGATCCAGCGGCTGCCGGTGAACTCCATGTTGATCTGCAGCAACGGCGCACTCATCAGCAGCAAGATCGCGAAGCCGACCACGGCCAGGGGAACCGGCCGCTTCATCACCCAGGCGGCCCAGCCGCGCCAGGCCGCATCCCGGTTGTACGGCTTCAGCCAGCGTCCCAACGCCTGCGGCGCGTCGACGCGCGGCCCCAGGATCGCCAACAGCGCGGGCAGCAAGGTCAGCGCCAGCGTTACCCCGACCACCAGCACCAGTGCGCCGCCCAGCCCGATCGAGCGCGTGTCCATGGCGGGCGTCAGGCCCAATCCGGACAGCCCGATCATGACCGTCACGCCGGAGCAGGCCACCGCCACACCTGCCGTGCGCATGCACTCCGCGAGCGCTTCTTCGGTGTTTAGCCCGCGCGCCAGTGCCTCGCGGAAGCGCCCGACCATGATCAGCGAGTAATCGATGCCCACGGCCAGGCCGACCATCGTGCTCATGTTCTGCACCATCGCGCCCAAAGCGATGTGGTGGGCGATCTGCGCGATCAGGCCCAACGTGATCATGGTCGTGAGCAGGCCCATCGCCAGCGGCAGCAGCCCGGCCACCAGCGCCCCGAAGGCCAGGAACAGGATGATGAAGGTGAAGGGGATCACCCGCGCCTCGGCCTCCGCGGTGTCGCGCGCGCCGTATTGGCTGATGTCGTAGGCCAGGGCCCCGCGGCCGGTGGTGGCCCACTTGAACCCCGGATCGGCCGCGCGGGCGCGCTCGCCGACGGGCTTGATCGCGGCGCGCAGCTTGGGCACGGCGCGCTCGCCTTCTTGCACGGAGCCGGCCGCCAGCCCCACCAGGATCATGCCCAGGTGCCCGTCCGCGGAGCGCAGGCGCGCATCGGGGCGATCCGCCGGCCCCACCACCTTCTTGACCTCGGGCCGCGCCCGCAGCGCCGCCTCCATCTCCGCCACGGCTGCCAGGTAGCCGGGCTCCTCGAGCGTGTGGTTCAGACTCTTCACCGTGATCACGGCCAGCTCCGCGAAGGGGTTGTCGAACTCGCCGCGCAGGGCCTCCGCCACGCGGTGGCTGGGGGTGCCCGTGATCTCGACGGTGCTGCCGTAGAGGGCGTTCTGCACCCCCGTCGCGCCCCAGGCGCCGAGGGCGCCAAACAGGAGGCATACCACCAGGACGGCGTATCGGTGGCGGTAAATCAGGCGCGCGAGGCGGTCAAAGGTACGTTCCAACATCTGGCCCAAGTATACCCCCGCTTGACAGCAGCCCGCGGCGGGCCTAGAGTCACCCCATGACCGATCGCCTTGCCGCCAAACGCCGAGCCGCCGAAGCCAGCCTGGCCTACGTAAAGGACGGCATGCGTGTCGGCCTGGGCACCGGCACGACCGCCGAGCTCGTGATCGGCCTGATCGCGGAGCGGGGCCTGAAGATCACCGCGGTGCCGACGTCGCGCCGCACGGCCCGCCTCGCCGAGGCCGCCGGGATCCCCGTGACCGATTTCACCTCCGGGTTACGGCTAGACCTGACGATCGACGGCGCCGACGAGGTCGATCCGCACCTGAACCTCCTGAAAGGCCGTGGCGGGGCGCTGTTGTACGAGAAGATCGTGGCGGTCGCGGCGGACGTGTTCGTGGTGGTCGTGGACGGTTCCAAGCGCGTGGCAAACCTGGGCGCCGTGCCGCTGCCCGTAGAGGTGATTCCCTTCGCCGCTCCACGCATCCAGGCGGCGATCAGCGCTATGGGCGCCGTGGTGACGACCCGCCTGACGGCCAGCGGCAACCCGTTCCGCACCCAGGCGGGCCACCAGATCCTGGACGCCGCCTTCGGCACGATCTACGACCCTGCCGGGATGGCCGCCGAGCTGGACGGGCTGGCCGGCGTGGTCGAGCACGGGCTGTTCTTGGGCCTGGCTTCGCATGTCTTGGTTGCCGAGGCGGACCAGGTACTCACGCTCTAGGCGGATTGGTTGTTGGTGGGCCGCCGGCACTGACCTGTATGGTGGGTTTTGCCGTGGGGCGACGGGGCGATTGGCGATGGGGCGGCTGGTAGCCGGCTAACGTCCGCCCCGTCTGTCTTTAGGGTCTACCATACAGGTCAACGCTCTCGCTTTGCTCGACCCCTGCGG
>JAQBPE010000177.1 GCA_028287685.1 Cyanobacteria bacterium RYN_339
ACCTGCTCGACGCCGCCCGCCTGGACGCGGGAACGTTCGCGCTCCACCTGGATCCCACGGACCTGGCGACCAAGTGCAAGCAAGCGCTCGAGAGCATGCGACGCCAGGCCGAGCAGGTTGGCGTGCAACTCGCGCTGAGCGTCCCCACGCAGCCGATCATGTTGAGGGTGGATCCACAGCGGATCGACCAGGTGCTCGTGAACCTCCTGACCAATGCGCTGAAGTTCACACGCCCGGGCGGCCATGTCGCGCTGAACGTGCTCCCGCTGGCGGACGCGGTCCGGTTCGAGGTCAGGGACGATGGCATCGGCATCGACGACGCGGACCTGGCGCGCCTGTTCAAGCGCTTCAGCCAGCTGGAAGGCGGGGTGCGGCGGGGTGGAACCGGGCTCGGGCTCTCGATCAGCAAAGCAATCGTGGAAGCCCACGGTGGTTGCATCGGCGTGGAAAGCGCCCCGGGCCGCGGCAGCACGTTCTGGTTCACGTTGCCCCGGGCAGATTCGGAAGGCTGATCGGATGTTTTTCCCCCAACGAGCGATCCTCGAGGTCAAGCAGGTGTGGTCAGGGCGCCTGGCCCGAGCTTTGGCGATCGCCGTGGCGCTGGGCGTCCCCACGCCGGCCCGGGCGGACGCAGCCGCCAACCCCAACCTCGCCATGCCCGCGCCGGCGGCACCCGCCATCAGCCGCCGCGGCGTCGCCCGTCCGCCGATGCGCTGGATGCCCGCCAACGTGATCGAAAGCCGGCCGGGCGCCCCGATCGACACGATCGTCATCCACCACACCAACATCGACGGCCCGGCCGAGCGCACCGCCACCTTCTTCGCCGATCCCACCACCCGCGTCAGCGCGCACTACGTCGTGGGCAAGGACGGCAAGATCATCCAGTGCGTGCCCGACGCGCAGTTGGCCCACCACGCGGGCGTTTCGGAGTACCGAGGGCGCACCCGCGTCAACGAGTTCTCGATCGGCATCGAGGTGGTGAACATCGGTGACGGCGTCGATCCGTACCCCGAGGCGCAGTACCGCGCGCTGGCCCAACTCGTGGCCTACTTGCAGACGGAGCACGGGATCGGTTGGGACCGGGTCACGGGCCACAAGAACGTGGCGCGACCGCTGGGGCGCAAGGACGATCCCTCGCCCAACTTCGACTACCTCCACCTGCAAGCCGAGGTGGCAGACGTCCTGAAGGCGACCAAGCTGCCCGCGGACGCGATTCCGGGCGATCTGGAGGCCGAGGTCAAGCTCAACATCTTGCCCCCCTTGGCGCCCATCCGCGCCAAGGCGACGCGCATCGCGGTGGTGGGCGGCGGCGTGGCCGGGCTGTCGTCGGCCTACGAGCTGACCCGCATGGGGTTCAAGGACGTGACGCTCTTCGAGGCAAGCCCGGAGGTGGGCGGCAAGGTGCACACGTACGTCCATCCGAAGACGGGGCGGCCCTACGAGGTAGGCGCCATCGTGCAGAGCAGCGGCTTCGAGAACATCTACCGGTTGGCCAAGGAGACGGGCTACGCCGCCAAGCCGGCCGACTGGCTGGAGCCCTATCCCATCACCGCCACCGTCGTCAGCAAGGACGGCAAGCCGGTGTCCAGCTACATCGACTACCACCAGCGGCAGCCGGACGCCGCCAAGCGTTACGGGGCCTGGGACGACGCCAAGGCGATGCCGGCCTTCGTGCAGCTCGTTTCGCCCGGCGGCCAACTGCGCGAAGCGGGCGTCGAAGAACCCGGCTTCGAGAGCTTGCTGGCCCACGCCTCGGCCTCGGCCCACAACGCCGCGATCCTGAATGCGCTTTACCTGCCCACCGAACAGTTCCTGGCGAAGTCGCCGACTTGGTGGGGCGGCACCGGGGATTTGAGCGCGCTGACGGGGCGCCTGAGCCTGTTCTTCAACATGACGGGCTACGGCTACGCCAGCGAGGTGCCGGCGCTCTACCACATGAAGTTCTTCGGCCTGGCCGCCCAGGTCGGCTACGCGCAAATGGTGGAGCATTCCTCCGGCATGACGACCGCCCGCGCGGGCTACCAGGCGCTCTTCCGCCATGTGGGCAGCTGGCTGACGGCCCATGGCGTGCATATGCGCGTGAGCACGCCCGTGTTGGACGCCAAGCGGCCCGGCGAGGGCACCTGGGGCACACCCGGGCCCGTGCAGCTGACCACCGCAGCCGGCAAGGAGTCCTTCGACGCCCTGGTGGTCGCCACGTCGCCGGAGACGGCCCGCCGTTACTTGCACGACACCTCGCCGCTCGAGCGCAAGATGCTTGAGAACGTGCGCTACTACGGCTTCGTGACCACCATCTTCGAGGCCAGCCCGGCCATGACGGCACGCTGGAAGCAATCAACCGTCATCGTGGAAGACTACGGCCTGGACGCCGCCTCGATCACGGGGTCGCACATCGTCGGGCTCTACAACAACGACGGCTCCAACGTCTTCACCGCATACCAGTTCGCCGCGCCGGGCGCCAGCGACGCGACGATCCAACAGGCGCTGAAGCGTGACCTGGCCCGCCTGGGCGGTGGGATCGAGCGGACGCTCGTGTTCAAGCACTGGCTCGACTACTTCCCGCACTACAGCAGCGAGACGCTGCGCTCTGACGGGGGCCGGTTCTTGCCCGAAATCGTCGACTTGCAGGGCCAACGCAACACGCTGTACGTCACGGCCAACTACAACTTCGAATCGACGGAGCACATGGCCGGCTTCGCCCGCCAGATGATGCACCGCTACTTCAGCGAGGCGGACTAAGTTCCGGGGGACTCGCCGAACAGGCGGGGTTCACCGGCGCTTGGTGCGCAAGGCGATCGCCGCCGGGATCCACTCCGGCGGGTAGCTGGAAGTGCAGCCCTTGTGTACGGGTCGGTCGTCCCAGCGACCCAGGCGCTCGCCGGCCGCGATGGCCCGCGCGGTGTAAGCCGGGTGGTGAACGCCGATCATCACGAGGCACATGTTCATGGCCTCCTTCTTCGGCCGTGGCGCCGCGGGCAGCTCCGCCTCGATCTTGGCCAACAGGCCTGCGAGGTCGAGCACGCCCTGCTTGTCCGCCTGGACGGCCGCGATCATGAGGTTCCAGCCGGCGCGGCCCAGCAACGGCTCGTCCAGGTCCAGCCAGCGGGCCCGCAGCGGCTCGGCCCACTTCGTTGCCGTCAACACGTAGTCCGTCAGCTTATCGAGCACCTGCGCCGAATCGCAGCTCTCGGCCAGCGTTACACAGGCCTCCTCCGTCAGCGCCTTCGGGTCGAGCAGCAGCGTCGCCAGGACCCGTGCCTCGTACCAGCCGGACGCCCACAGCTCGAGCCCCAGCGCGTGCTGCTTCTTGAGCGGCTTGGCCAGCGCGCGGATGTCGCCCATCATGACGCCCAGGGCCTGCGCGATCCCTTGCTTGCGGTAGACCTTCCGGACCCCTTCGCAGGCCTTGGCTTCGAGCTCGGCGAGGATGTCGGCGCATGAACTTGGCATGACCGAGCTTACCATGGTGCCGCGGGGTACAACGTTGCCGGAGGGCGCTTCATGGACCTATCGTGCGTGGCCCTGCTGGTGGCCTGGTCGCTGCCCGCCGCGGTGGAGCCGCCCCCGATCGTGACCAAGGAAGCGTGGGGCTCCCAGGCCGCGCCGATCCCGGACGCCCGCAAGCAGGTCCCGGTCTGGATCACGATCCACCATGCCGGGGAGCTCTGGAAGCCCGGCGCCGACCCCGCCGAGTTCGTCCGGCGCCTGCAACGCTGGGGCCAGAACCGGCCGAAGCTGGAGCAGCCGCCGCGCAACACCTACTGGCCCGACCTGCCCTACCACTTCTTGATCGCCCCGGACGG
Organism: Cyanobacteria bacterium RYN_339; assembly: GCA_028287685.1. GTDB lineage: Bacteria > Cyanobacteriota > Sericytochromatia > S15B-MN24 > JAQBPE01 > JAQBPE01. Next base: position 3,804 of record JAQBPE010000177.1, read on the forward strand.
CCGGATCTTCGAGGGGCGCGCCGTGGACTACGAACCGGAAACCAACACCCAGTACTCCGTGAACGGCAACATCGGCATCGAGTTGATGGGCGACTTCGAGAAGCAGCGTCCGAGCGTCGCCCAGATCAAGTCGTGCGTGGCCCTTTCGGCCTGGCTCTGCCAGTCCTACCGCATCGATTCCGACCACGTGCGCGGGCACATGGACGTGGCGGTGGGTCAAACCGACTGCCCGGGCAAGGACTTCTATCGGTACCTTCAGGACGGCCAGTTCAAGCAGTGGCTGAAGACGTCCCTGGAGGGCAAGGAGCCCGCCATCACCGCGGGTGACGCGCTGCCCGACGGCCCCATCAAGCCGATCGGCGAGCCTTGAGGGTGCTACGATAGACCTGCACGCGCCGCGGAAGGCGCCTGGGAGGTTGTTTGGCCGGCGCCGACGTCATCATTCTAAACGGGCCCATGGGGGTGGGCAAGACCACAACGGCCCGCGCGCTGATGGACAGGCTCCTGCCGGCGTTGTTCCTCGACGGTGACTACGTGTCGGACTTCCAGCCCTTCGACGTCCGCCAGCCGGAGCACCTCGACTACATCGAAGACACGCTGGTGCACATGGTGGCGTTCCATGCAGCCAACGGCTTCCAGCGCCAAATCGTCGCGGGCGTCTTCGAGACGCCGGAGCGCCTGGCCAACTTCGATGCCAGGCTGCGCAGCCAAGGCCACGACGTGACCTGCTTCCGCCTGACGTGCGAGAGCCGGGAGCACGAGCGCCGCGTTCGGGGCCGCAACCGCGAAAACTTACACTGGGAGCTGCAACGCCACCGCGAGCTGACGCGGGTGTTGAACGAAGGTGCCGCGCGCGGCTTCCTGGGGCACCGGGTGGACACCACGGGGCGCTCGGCCGAAGACGTGGCCGAGCACATCGCCGGAGAGCTGCGCCGGCCCTAGTGTCCCGCGGGCTCCAAGAGTTCGAACTTGTTGCCGTCGCCGTCAAAGGCCCAGGCGAGCTTGCCGCGGGCGTCGGCCCCGGCCTTGGGGTCGACCTGCACACCCTCTGCCTTCAGGCGCTCCACGACGGCCTGCAGGTCGTCGACGAGGTAGTTGATCATGCAAGGGCCGTTGAAGTGGTCGGTCGTGGCCGGGTACACGTCCCAGGTGGTCGAGAGCTTGGTAGGCGGATTGCCCGGCAATTCCCACTGGAAGCGCTTGCCTTCGTTGGGCTTCGCCGCGATCCCCAGGTGCTCGGCATACCAACTGTATTGCGCCAGCTGGTTCGCGGACTTGAGCGAGATGCCGCCAATCCCCAGCACATGCCCGTGAGGCACGGGCGCGGCATGGATCAACGGCTCGAAGAGCTCGATCTTGTTGCCGTCGGCGTCGTAGGCCCAGCCGAACTTGCCGCCGGCGTCGGACAGGGTCTTGGGCGCGACCCGCACGCCCTCTGCCTTCAGCCGCTCCAGCATGGCGTCCAGGTTGTCGACGACGTAGTTGATCATGCAGGGCCCGTTGAAGTAGGTGGTGGAGGCCGGGAAGATGAACCACATCGTCGAGAACCCCGCCGCGTTGCCAGGCAGCTGCCAGAAGAACCAGGTACCTTCGTTCGGCTTCGCCGCCAGGTCAAGGTGCTTGGTATACCAGTCGTATTGTGCCGTCGGGTTTGCCGACCGGAAGAAGAGGCCACCGATGCCGCGCACATGGTCAACCCGCTGCGACAGCGCGCCGGCGGATCGTGCCGCCGGGAGCGCCGCGGTGGCCGGCGCGGCGAGGTGGCTGCAGCCGGCGAGCAGAACAGACGTTAGCAAGAGGGCCAGGGGGCGGTGCATCGATCGGAGTCCTTCTGGAGATGCCGTAACCCCTTGGTTATTGGCGATCGCCCGGTCCGGACTGCCCTAAAGTAAGGTTAAGGATTTGCAAAGACACTGGAAAGAAAGGGTTAAAGGGCTTGCACGAGCCGCCGAGCCGCGACCATCGCGCCATCGGAGCGAAGTTGCCGGGCGACGCTCCGGGCGCGCGGCGTGACCGCTCGATCCAGGGCCAACGCCAAGGCCTCGGCCGTCAGGGTTCCCACGACGGAAGTCCCAATCCCGAGTTCCCGCACGCGGCTGGCCCAGTAAAACTGGTCACCGAACAGCGGGCACACGACCTGGGGCACGCCGGCACGCGCCGCAGCCGCCGTTGTTCCCGCGCCACCATGGTGCACGACCGCCGCCACGCGTGGGAAGAGCGCCTGCTGGTTGAGGTCGCCGACGGCCAGGCAATCGCTCGCCGCGTCGACCAGGCCCAGGTCCGCCCAGCCCTGCGATACGATGACCCGGCGACCAGCGCTCCTGGCCGCCTCGATCAGCGCGCGGCTCGCCCCCGGGGGCGCCGGCATGCTGCCGAAGCCGACGTAGATCGGCGGCTCTCCCGCTTCCAAGAAGTCCGTCACCTCGCGCGCCAAGGGCTCCGAATCCTCGAGGATCCACGCCCCCGTCTCGAAGACGTCCAGGCCGGCAGGGGCCGGGCCGAGCGTGGCGTCCGCGGCCAGCCAGGGGTGGTCGGTGACGTTGTAACGGAGCACGTCGTCGATGGGCGCGAGGCCTAGCCGCTGACGGTTGCTGTTGACCCGCTCCAACGCCCTGTCATTCCAGGCCCGGAAGGTCGCTTCCCAACGCTCCCAGTTGGCCCCCGGCTCCCAGGCCTCGCCTGGGGCAGGCGGTGGCGCCAGCTCGGGCGATGGGATGGCCACGGGTGCGTACAAGGCCGTGACGTAGGGAATGCCCTGGCGTTCGGCAATCGAGCGCGCCGCATACTGGTGCGCGTTGGCCCCCAGCAGCCTGTCGCACCCGATGGCAGCCGCGCCGACCTTCTCGAACTGGTCGGTGATCAGGTCCGGCATCGACTCGCGCAGCTTCTGGATTTGTTCCGGCGTGAGCGGAACGGCTGGAGCGTCGCCTGCGCGAGGACTCGGCAGCCGCATCTCGACGCCCACCGGGTGGGCTTCGAAACCGAAGCCTTCGGCCCACGCCACGAAGTTGGGCGGCACGCACAGCCGGACCTCGTGACCCAACTCCCGAACCCTCACCGCCAGGGCGACGATGGGCTGCACGTCCCCCCGCGTCCCGACCGCAGACAGCAACACCCGCATGGTTCGTCCTCCCAACCCAGCGCTAGAAAAGCGGCTGCAGCACCAGCCGGCCGTACGCGACGAACGCCATGAGGAGCCCCAGCACGCTGCTCATGATGATCGGCGGGATCTCACGGTACTTGACGTGCACCCCGATGAACACGAGGCTTTCGAGCGCCAGGACCGTGGCTGCCGCCACCGTGAGCATCGGCTGCCAGTGGGTGGCCCCGGGGACGATCAGCCCGACCACGCAGACGAGTTCGATGAGGCCGAGGGCCGTCCAGACGCCCCGCGGCAACGCGCCAAAGGAGGGAACATCCCCGCTGACCTTGTCGAACATGAAGACCTTCATGACGCCCGACGCACCGTACAGGAGCGCGCCGAAACCCTGCAAGATCCACAACAGGATGTTCACCGTCTACCTCCTACAGGTGTCCGTGTCGACGCACCAGGGCGGCAACCAAGTTGACCCAGTGTAACTCGGTTGCCGCCCCGGTTGGTTGTCTGTGACACGGGCCCCG
>JAQBPE010000190.1 GCA_028287685.1 Cyanobacteria bacterium RYN_339
CGGCAGCAGCTGCGCCAGCACGGGCGCGTACAGGGCCAGGTCATCCGGGATATGCTGCTTCACGGCCGGCATCAAGGCCTTCAAGACCGCCACGAAGGGGCCGTAGGGCGAGTTGCCCTGCTCGAAGCTCTGGCCCACCACGTTCAAGGTGTTGGCGAGCTGCACGGTGAAGCGGAACTCCTCCAGCAACCGGCTCTTGCCGATGCCGGACGGGCCGCTGAGCAGCAAGGCCTGGCCGCCCTGGCCACGCTTCAACTGGGCGAGCGAAGCCGTCAGGACCTCCAGCTCGCGTTCGCGGCCCATCAAGGGGCTGGTCAGGAGGTTGCCGCCGATGCCGGCGGGCACGGCCACGCCCAGCGCTTCCAGCGCCTCGTAGGCGGACTGGTAGCGGTCCAGCGGGCTCTTGGCGAGCAGCTTGAGCACGATGTGCTCGTGCAGCGGATCGATGTCTTGCACCAGCTGCGTCGGTGGCACCGGCGCCTCGTTGATGTGGGCCGCCAGCACCACCCGGGCGTCCGTGCTGTCGAAGGGCACGCGGCCGGTCAGCATCTCGTAGGCCAGCACGCCCAGGGAGTAGAGGTCCGTGCGCTGGTCGATCGCGCCGCGCCGGATGACTTCCGGCGAGATGTAGGCGATCGTGCCGTTGATGAAGCCGCTGGGCCGGCGGGCGTACTCCATCAGGCCGTAGTCCATCAGCTTGACCGTGCCGTCCGGCTTCACGCGCACGTTGGCGCTCTTGAGGTCGCAGTGCACGAACCCCAGCTGGTGGATGTAGCCCAGCGCGAGCAGCACCTGGGAAAGCACATGCACGAAGGTCGGCCCGTCCACGGGCTTCAGCTGATCGAGCCCGCGGCCCTCCACCACCTCCATCGTGAAGAAGGGCGAGCCATCCGCCACCAGGCCGTACTCGTAAACGGCGCAGCAGTTGGGGTGACGCAGCTGGGTCATCAGCCGGAACTCTTGTTGGAACTGCAGCACGCTCTTGGCGGAGGGGGCCTCGCCGGGCGACGAGGCGCCGTAGCGCTGCGAGATGATCTTGAGCGCGACCTCCTGGTTGGCCACGCTGTCGCGCACGCGCCACACCAGGCCCATGGCACCTTCGCCGAGGGTTTCGAGCACTTCGTAGCGGTTGCCGATGGGGGGAGCGGTGGTCATTGCCCCCCATGTACCCCGTATTAGCGATGCTTGGGGTGGCGCTTCGGCTTCGGCCGTTGGCCCGCGTCCCAGATGCCCTGCTCGTCCGTGGCTTCCTCGTCCGGGTCGTCCTGGGCCGCCGACAGGCCACCACCGCCGCCCCCGGCGCTTTGGTCCGTCAGGCCCCAACAGCCCGACAGGCATATGGCCGCCAGGGCCACCACCAACACCTGCTTCACCATCTTGCCGCCCTCCTGGCCGGAGGATAGCACCGGGCGGGCGTTAGAACCTACGGGCGAGCGGGGGTCGGCGTGCCGAAGACGAAGCGCGCGCGATCGCTCTCGATGCCGCAGCGGTCCACGGCGGCGACCTCCATGGCGTGGGGCAGGGGTGCCCCGGGGGCGAAGTCCAGCTCCAGCGTATGCTGCCCGGCGGGCAGGACGTGCGTGGTCCAGGTGGTGCCCTTTTCGACGTAGACGGCCCACAGCCAGGGCGCGCGCTCGTCGCCGCTCTGCCAATCGGCCGCCAACGACAACTTGCGCGGGTCGCGCACGAAGGTCACCAGCGGCTTGGCCGGGCGCTTGCCCGCGAGCCACGGCGATGCCGGCACGAGGGCGGACGCCGCGTAGGGCTTCTCGACGAGGCGATCGCTCAGCCCGGAGCGGTTGGCCATCAGCGACTTCATGCTGAAGTGGACATGGCCGCTGGCGCCCGGGTTGAGGCGCGTCCAGGCGATTTGGAACAGCACCTGCTTGGGGTCCCACGGCGAGCCGGAGTCGTCGCCCACGCGGCTGGTGAACAGGCCGGGCCAGAGGTGGCGGCCCTGGAAGTTCTGCTTGGTCCACCAATCCAGCAACACGGGGTAGCTCTGGTCGGGGTTCTCGATCGGCCAGTAGAGCTGTGGCACGAAGTAGTCGCACCAGCCGGCCCGCAGCCAGAGCCGCGCGTCCGCGTAGATCGCGTCGTACTGGCTCATGCCCTTGATCTGCTTGGGGTTGCCGGGCTTCCAGATGCCGAAGGGGCTGAGGCCGACCTTGACCCAGGGCTTGGCCTGCTTCACCTCGCGGTACAGCGTCTGGATGAAGTGGTTCACGTTGTCGCGGCGCCAGTCGTCGCGGTTCAAGGCGCCGCCGGCCGCGCGGTAGCGCCCGTAGCTGGCGTCGTCCGGGAACGGCTGGTAGCGGGTCTTGTTCAGGCCGGAGCGGCGCCCCACGGTATACAGCGGCTCGCGGTACGGATAGAAGTAGTCGTCCATGTGGACGGCGTCGATGTCGTAGCGGTGCACCACGTCCAACATCACGCGCAGGCTGTGGGCCTGCACGTCGGGTTCGCCCGGGTCGAGCCAGAGGTACTTGCCGTAAGGCTTCACGAGGTCGGGGCGCGTCTTGCTGATGTGGTTGGGCGCGGCGGGACCGCTGTCGGGCATGCGGGCGCGGTAAGGGTTGAACCAGGCATGCAGCTCCAGGCCACGCGCATGGGCCTGCGCCACGGCGAAGGCCAGCGGGTCGTAGTACGGGACCGGCGCCTTGCCCATGCGACCGGTCAGGAACTCGCTCCAGGGCTCATACGGCGAGTCGTAGAGGGCGTCGCAGGCTGGCCGGACTTGGAGCACCACGGCGTTCAACTTCAGCGCCACCGAGCGATCCAAGATCGCGATCAGCTCCGCTTGTTGTTGGGCGGGCGGCAAGCCGGCGCGCGATGGCCAGTCGATGTTCGCCACGGTGGCGACCCAGGCGCCGCGGAACTCCCGCGAGATGGGAGGCGCGACGTCTTGCGCCGGCTGCGCGATCTGGGGCGACGACGCGGGTGCGGCAAGCGCAAGCGCGAAGGAAGCGAGCAAAGACAGGGCGGGCGAGGTCGGCATGGCGGTCTATCCCTTATACCGAAGCGGACGGCGCCATAGCAAGGAAGCCCATCACGTTTTCTCTTAACTTTTAATACGCGCGTCGTTAACCTGGTTTTTACCAAGTTGCGACGTCGTGGACGGGAAACGTAGGGTAGCCCCCCTGCCTCGGAGGAATTTCATGGCCGGCCAGATCAACAAGGTCAACGCCACCGTCCGCGTCGTCGGCACCTATCCAGGTGCCAACGAGCCGAAGACGGCCGAGGCAGCGGAAGTCGCCAACGCCGGGTACTACCCGCCGTACCCGGTGCAGCGCGAGGGCTTCTTCACGCGCGTCTTCCGCAGCGTGGGCAACTTCTTCCGTCGCCTGGTGGGCAAGCCGCCGGTCTACCCGTACCCGTACCAGCCGGGCAACCAGTACCCGCAGCCGTATCCCCAGCCCTTCCCGCAGCCGTACCCGCCGGGCAACCAATACCCGCAGCCGTACCCGCAGCCCTTCCCGCAGGATCCTTGCCAGCAGCAGCCTTACCCGCAGCCGCAGCCGTATCCCCAGCCGTACCCGCAGCCTTACCCCCAGCCGAACTACCCGCAGCCGTACCCCCAGCCTAACCAGCAGGGCAACATCTTCGATCAGATCCTCCGGAACATCATCGGCATCTTCCGGCCGAACCCGATGCCGCCGATCTATGGCCCGGGGCAGAACTACCCCACGCCCTACCCGCAGCCGAATTACCCGCAGCCGTATCCCCAGCCCTACCCGCAGCCGAACTACCCGCCGGTCTACGGTCCGGGTCCGGTCTACCCGCAGCCGTATCCCCAGCCCTACCCCCAACCCAACTACCCGCAGCCATACCCGCAGCCGTATCCCCAGCCCTAACCCCAGCAGCCCAGCCAC
>JAQBPE010000226.1 GCA_028287685.1 Cyanobacteria bacterium RYN_339
TCATGCGTTATGATGGCCGAGAGCGGCCCAATGGCCGCTCTTGACGTTTTACACCGTAGCTAACATAACGCAGCGCCCGCGGCTTTCACCCATGGAGACTCGATGACCACGTTCGGCTTCTACCAGATCAAGCGCTCCACCGGCTGGATCGAGCTGATTTGCGGCAGCATGTTCAGCGGCAAGACCGAAGAGCTGATCCGCCGGGTCAAGCGGGCCCAGATCGCGCGCCAGAAGGTGCAGGTCTTCAAGCCCACCATGGACAACCGCTACGCCGAAGAGCTGGTGAACTCCCATGCCGGCGGCCAGACGGAGGCCGTGCGCGTGCGCGCGAGCCACGAGATCCTGGCGCTGGTCACGGAAGACACCCAGGTGGTGGCCATCGACGAGGTCCAGTTCTTCGATGCGGGCGTGCTCGACGTGTGCCAGCGCCTGGCCGACGGCGGCAAGCGCGTGCTCTGCACCGGGCTGGACCTGGACTTCCGCGGGGAGCCCTTCGGGATCATCCCGCAGCTGATGGCCGTGGCGGAGCACGTGGAGAAGCTACAGGCGATCTGCATGAGCTGCGCCGCCCCCGCCACGCGGACGCAGCGCCTGATCGACGGCCGTCCGGCCGACTACAACGATCCCGTGATCCTGATCGGCGCCGCGGAAGCCTACGAGCCACGTTGCCGCGCCTGCCACGTCGTCACGGGCCGTCCCCACCAGCAAACGGAGGCCGCCATCGCCCCCGTCAGCCTGCCGGCCTTCCGCAACGCTTGAGGCCCCGATCGGGCGGCGTTGTGAAGATCTGTTACAGCTGTTATACTGGTGTTCTTAAGCTTGTGACCACACACCTTTAGGAGGAGGATCCAGTTTGTCCAATTTTCGGGCCGCGTGCTCGGAAGCGGAATTGCGGAACTGGCTCCTCGGGACCTGGCGGGGGGATGCGCCGGATGTCGTTGGCGAGGCGCTGGACGCCTTCGTCGCGCCTGCTTTAGATTGTCTGAAGGACCAGCAACGCTGCTCGGACGCCACCACGGCGCGGGCCTGGGCCGAGCTCGGCCGCCGCTTCGAGCTGAGCGTCAGACAGGTGTTGGCTCTGGTGGGCGGCCTGCGCCGGCTGCCCGAGCGCATCGGCGCCCCGGCCTGGTCCGACGTGGACCACACCCAATTCATCGGCTTGATCGCGGAGGAGTGGGTCGCGCTGGAGCGCTCGGCTGCCAACGAGGCCACGGAGGCCCAGCAACGTACGCTGGAGCAGACGAACCGCCACCTGCGCGAGGTGGACCGCCTGCGCGCGGAGTTCATCTCCACGCTGTCGCATGAGCTGCGCACCCCGCTGACGGCGATCGCCGGCTCCTGCGAGCTGCTGCTCGAGGACCTGGGCGACGAGATCACGGAGACGCCGCTGGAGTACATCCGCCTGATCGATCGCTCCACCGCGCTGGTGCGCCAGCTGATCGACGACGTGCTGGACTACACCAAGCTGGAGGCCGGCGAGATCAAGCTGCACGCCGAGCTGATCAACTTGGAGGAGCAGGCGCGTGACGCCGTGGCGCTGTTGACGCCGCTGCTGGAGAAGAAGATCCTGCACATCGAGCTGGGCTTCCCGCCGGACCTGCCGGAAGTGGTGGCGGACCCCGTGCGCATCAAGCAGATCCTCCTCAACTTGTTATCGAACGCGATCAAGTTCACGCCGGAGCACGGCAAGATCCGGATCGAGGGCCTCGAAGCCGGGCAGAAGCTGGCCATGAGCGTCACGGACACGGGCAGCGGCATCGACGTGACGGATCTCGTGATGGTCTTCGAGCGCTTCAAGCAGGCCGGCGACGGCCACCACCGCAAGCGCGGCACCGGCCTCGGGCTGCCCATCACCAAACGCCTCGTGGAGCTGCATGGCGGCACGATCTCGCTGATGAGCGAGGTGGGCAAGGGTTCCACCTTCACGTTCACGTTGCCGATCGAGCGACCCTAAAGTCTTCGCTTGGGCGTGCCGATAGATTTCTGATCGGCTGTTTTAAAGGGTTGCCCGTGCGGTATGTAGGGAAGGTGCCCAAGGATCGGGCCCCCTGGGGAGGTAAGGACACCTCCCCGACACCGCTAAGGAGGCAACCCTATGTCGCTGCGCATCAACACCAACGTCTCCGCGATGAACACGCATCGCAACATGATGAATGTTGATCTGAACCTGTCGAAGTCCCTGGAGAAGCTGTCCAGCGGCCTGCGCATCAACCGCGCGTCTGATGATGCCGCTGGTTTGTCGATCTCCGAGACCATGCGCGGCCAGGTCCGTGGCCTGGCCCAGGCGGAGAAGAACGCCCAGGACGGCATCTCCTTGATCAACACCGCCGAAGGCGCGTTGAACGAGGTCGCGAGCATCTTACAGCGGATGCGCGAGCTGGCGGTGCAGTCGTCGAACGGCACGCTGACCACCTCGGACCACCAGGCCACCGACACGGAGTTCCAGTCGCTGAAGAGCGAAATCGACAACATCACGTCGTACACCACCTTCAACGGCTACCAGATGCTCAACGCCACGACGAGCACCTTCACCTTCCAGATCGGCGCCAACAACGGCCAGACGCTGGCGGTGGGCATCTCGGGCGTCTCGTCGCTCGGCCTGTCGCTCAGCAACGCGACGGTCAACACCTCGACCCAAGCCAGCTCGCAGACCACGCTGAACTCGCTCGACATCGCGATCGGCAAGATCTCCACCATCCGCTCTACCCTGGGCGCGGCCAGCAACCGCCTGGAGCACACGATCAACAACGTGGGCGTCAGCCGCGAGAACATCGCCGCCGCGGAAAGCCGCATCCGCGACGTGGACATGGCCGACGAGATGACCACCCTCACCCGCAACCAGATCATGATGCAGTCCTCGACCGCGATGCTGGCCCAGGCCAACGCCCAGCCGCAGAGCATCCTCTCGCTCTTCCGCTAAATTCCGATCCACCCGGAGGCCGGCTTCCCGCAAGGGAGCCGGCCTCTTTTGCTTGGTTGGTTTGAAAATTAATTTCCTCCTCGCCCTAAAGCTTCTGATTTAACGTGTCGACCTTTAGGGTGTGACCCTCATTACGAGGGAGAGCTAACGGGAAGAATGGATGCTTCCTGGGGCGATCAAGGAGGAATACTACTATGAGTCTGCGGATCAATACCAACATCTCCGCGATTAACACTCATCGCGCGATGCAGATGAATGACTTGAACCTTTCCAAGTCTTTGGAAAAGCTTTCCAGCGGCCTGCGAATCAATCGTGCATCTGATGATGCCGCCGGCCTTTCTATCTCCGAGACCCTTCGCGGTCAAGTCCGTGGCCTTGCCCAGGCCGAGAAGAATGCCCAGGATGGCATCAGCCTCATCAACACCGCCGAAGGCGCGTTGAACGAGATTCACTCGATCCTCCAGCGGATGCGCGAGCTGGCGGTGCAGTCGTCCAACGGCACGCTGACCACCTCCGACCGCCTGGCGACCGACTCCGAGTTCCAGACGCTAAAGAGCGAAATCGACAACATTACGTCGTACACCAGCTTCAACACGATGTCGCTGCTGAACGGTGACCCGGTCACCCCGGCCACCCCGATGACCTTCACCTTCCAGGTGGGCGCGAACTTCGGCCAGACCCTGGTGGTCGGCGTGCAGTCCGTCTGCGCCGCCGCCCTGACCCTGACCGCCGCCACAGTCGATACGGCCAACCAGACTGACGCCATGAGCTCGATCACCTCGCTTGACGTGGCGATCCAGGCCGTCTCCTCCGTCCGCTCCAACCTGGGCGCCATCAGCAACCGCCTGGAGCACACGATCAACAACGTGGCCGCCAGCCGCGAGAACCTGTCGGCCGCCGAGAGCCGCATCCGCGACGTGGACATGGCCGACGAGATGACGACCATGACCCGCAACCAGATCCTGATGCAGTCCGCCACCGCGATGTTGGCCCAGGCCAACGCGCAGCCGCAGAGCGTCCTCTCGCTCTTCAAGTAAGCCTTTCGATCTTCCTTCTCCTCCTTCGATCCCCCCCACACCGCCTACGCCGCCCCTCCCCCGGGGGCGGCGTAGGCACGTTTAAGTGTGGGAACCCGCTTTCCGATATCATGGGGTAATGACCACAAGCCTCTGCATGATCGTTCGGAACGAAGCCCGCTCGTTGGCCCGCTGCCTGGCGTCCGCCAAGCCGTGGGTGGACGAGCTGGTCGTGGTGGACACGGGCAGCACCGATGAGACGGTGGCCATCGCGGAGGCTGCCGGCGCCAAGGTCGTGCACTTCCCGTGGTGCGACGACTTCTCGGCTGCCCGCAACGCCTCGCTGGAGGCCGCTTCCGGGACCTGGGCGTTAATCTTGGATGCCGACGAGACGCTGGTGGTCACGGACGAGGTGGAGTGGCGCCGCGCCCAGGCGCAGGACGTGATCGACGGCTTCAGCTTCGAGATCTTCAACCTCCAGGACGACGGCCAGATCTCCAAGGCGATGGTCTTCCGGCTGTTCCGCCGCACCAAGCCCGGCATGCGCTACCGGGGCGAGATCCACGAGCAGGTGGCGGCCGTGTCCGACAGCCAGGCGACGACCGCGGCGCTGGGCTGCGCGCACTTCACGCATGACGGCTATACGTCCGCCGTCCACAATGAGAAAGATAAGTCCGCGCGGAACATCGCGCTCTCGCGCAAGCTGGTTGCCAACCGGCCCGCAGACCCCTACGCCTGGTACGCCCTGGGGCTGGCGCTGAAGGGCCTCGACGTGACAGAAATGGTCGCCGTCCACGAGAAGGCGCTCGCGCTGTGGGACGCCACCGGCAAGTCCGGCACCCATGAGAGCTTCCTCGTCTCGCTATACGTGGACCTGGCGCTGGGGCTGCGGGCCCTGGGCCGCATCCAGCGCGCCGTCGAGGTGTTGGACCGGGGGCTGGTGATTTTCCCGGCTTCCCCGGATCTCCACCACCACCGGGGCACACTGCGCCTGGTGGCCGGCGACCTGGCCGGTGCCGGCGAGGACTTCCAGGCCTGCCTGGCGCCGGAGGCGCGCGCCTTCATGTTGGTTTTAGATCCCCATAGCGTGGGCGCAGGCGCGCGCACCTCGCTTGCCTACACCTGGCTGCAACAGGGCCGGAACGTGGAAGCCGAGCAGGCCCTAGAAGTGGCCGTCAACGAGGCGCCGCCCGGTTTCACGCGCGCGCACCAGCTGCTCGGCGCCCAGCACATGCAGCGCGGCAATTGGCACGCTGCCCTGCCGTTGCTGGAGGCCGCCTTCGGCAACGAGCCGGAAGAGGTCCGCTTCAACTTGGCCTGGTGCCGTTTCAAGCTGGAACGCTACGACGAAGCCGCGGAGATCCTCCAGCCGCTGGCAGGCACGCCCGAGGGCCAGCACCTGCTGGGCCGGGTGCGGCTGGAACAGGGCCAGGGCGAGGAGGCGCTGGCGCTCTTGGAAGCCTGCCCGCTGCCCCCCGCGGGCCTCGCGCGCGGCTGGGCCTTCTACCTGACGGGCAAGCCGGAAAAGGCCGCTGCCTGCTGGGAAGAGTGGCTGCGCGCCGGCGCCGCGGACTGGGGCACCAAGGACACGCTGGCGACGTTCATGTTCTTGATCCAGGGCGGCCGGCCCCCCAAGGGCGAGCCCGAGCGGCCGGCCGAGCCGCTGCGCGACATGAACCTGTGGTTCCGGTTGCTGGTGCGCTACCACCGCTTCGACGACGTCGAGGCCGTGCTGGGACGGGGACCCCAGCTGGGCGATCGCCTCTGGCGCCCGCTGCGGAAGCTCCTCGCCGCCACGCTGGCTAACGAAGGGCAACTCGACGTGGCGCTCCACCTGTTGCTCGAGGCACAGCAGAGCGAGCCCGAAGACGCGGACATCTACTATTGGCTCGGCTACGCCGCGTTGCACCGCCAGCATCCCGACGACGCCGCCACGCTTTGGCAGACCTGCCTGGCCTATGATCCGGAGCACCTTCTGGCCCGCCAAGGCCTCAGCTTGATCGGGGTTGCCCTGTAATGACGCTCTCAGCTTGCTTGATCGTGAAGGACGAGGCCGCGACGCTGCCGCGCTGCCTGGCTTCGTTGCAGGGCGTCGTTGACGAGATCGTGGTGGTGGACACGGGCAGTTCCGACGGCACGGTGGCGATCGCCGAAGCTGCCGGGGCGAAGCTCGGTCACTTCCCTTGGGGCGACGACTTCTCCGCCGCGCGCAACGCCGCCCTCGACCTCGCCACCGGCGACTGGGTGCTGGTGATCGATGCCGACGAGGAGCTCGTGGTGGACGACTTGGCGGCGCTGCGCACGCTGCTGGCCGGACCGCAGGCCGTCTACAAGCTGCCGTTGCATGACGTGCGCGGCGGCCAAGCCACGGGCCCGGGCGCCGGCGTGGTGCGGCTCTTCCCGCGCCTGCCGGAGTTGCGCTTCGACGGCCGCGTCCACGAGTCGCTGGGCCGCGGCATGACGAAGCTCGGCACGGCGCTGTTGGATACGGAGGCGTTGCACCTCGTCCACCACGGCTACGTGCCGGCGGTGATGCTGGCCAAGGGCAAGCCGGAGCGCAACTTGCGGCTGGCGAGGCTGGAGGCGGAAGAGCACCCGGATCGCCCGCTCGCGGCCTTCGAGCTGGGGCGCGCCGCCATCACGGCCGATCGCCTGCCCGAGGCGCTTGCGGCCTGGGAGCGCTTGCGGGCGATGCCGCCCAGCGACCCGTTCCAGGACCGCTACCGGGAAACGCTTGGACAGCTCTGCTCCCAGCTGGCCGCCCATTACACGGCGACGTGCGAGCGCCTGCGCGGCGCGCGCGTCTCCGCGTGCTTGATCGTGAAGGACGAAGAGCAGAACCTCGCCAAGTGCCTGGCCTCGCTGCGCGGGCTCGTCGATGAGGTCGTCGTGGTCGACACGGGCAGCACGGACCGCACGCTGGAGATCGCGCAGGCGGCCGGGGCCAAGATCGGGCACTTCCCGTGGTGCGACGACTTCGCCGCGGCCCGCAACGCTAGCCTGGAGCTCGCTACGGGTGACTGGGCGCTGGTGATCGATGCCGATGAGGAGCTGACGGTCGCGGAGCCGGCGGCGTACCGTGCCGCGCTGGCGGGCGACGGGGCGGCCTTCTCCATCGAGATCCTTAACCTGGACGCGGCCGGCCACATCGAGTCGCGGTTCGCTTCCGCGCCGCGGATCTTCCGGCTCGACCCCGCCGTGCGCTTCGACGGCCGGCTCCATGAAGACATCACCGCGGCCCTGCAGGCCCGCGGCTGGCGCACGCAACCCCTGCCCGGCGTGGCGCTGCGCCATTCCGGCTACACCCCCGCCGCGGTGGAGGCGCGCGACAAGATCGGGCGCAACCGGCGGCTGGCGGAGGCCATGACGCGCGAGCGGCCCGACGACGCCAACACCTGGCTACACCTGGCTTCCATCAGTTGGCGCGCCCGGGAGGCGGCACCGACCCTGGCGGCCGTGGCGCGGGCGCAAGCGCTGGTCGACGCCGGCAAGCCGCTGGCCGAGCACCGCCAGGTCAGCCTGGCCTTCCTGCAAGCCGCCGCGCTGGTGGCCGAAGGCCGGCGGGAGGAAGCGTTGTCCACCCTGGACCGCGGGCTCACCTGCTTCCCGGGCCACCCGGAGCTGTTGTACGAACGCGGGCGCAGCCGCACGGAGCTGGGCGACGCGGCCGGCGCGCGGTCGGACTTCGAAGCCTGCCTCGCCGCGCACGGCCGGCGCCAAGAAGGCACGATCCGCGCCGGCATCACCGGGTTCCTGCCGCGCGCGGAGCTGGTGGGCCTGGACGTCGCCGCGGGCCGGATCGAGGAGGCGATCGCCCACGCGGAAGCCGCGCTCGCCGACCCGGCTTGCCCGCCGGCGGAGGCCCTGGGGCTCCAGGACCTGGCCAAGCGCCTGCGCGACCTGGCCCCTGCCAGCCCGCCCCCCGACGCCGACGCCGAGGGCTTCCGCGCCCTGGTGGCCCGCCTGGAGGCGGATCCCCGCGACGCCGACGGGTTCCTGGAGCTGGCCTTCACCTGCTACAAGCGCGGCGAGGTCGACCGCACGCTGGTGGCCATCGGCCGGGCCCTGGAACTGAGGGCCAGGCCCGCCTGCTTCCATTTGTTGGGCCTGGCCCTGCTGGACCTGGGCCAACCGGCCTGGGCCGAGCGCGCCTTCGCGGCCGTCCTGCGCCTCGATCCGGAGCATGCCACCGCCATGGAGTGCCGCCTCGACGCGCGACGGCGCGCGCCCGGCCCCCCGCTGCCGGACGAGCTCGTGGCGGGCTTCGAGCGCTTGCTATCCTTCGCCGATCCGCGCTTGTCGGCCTGCCTGATCGTGCGGGACGAAGAGGCCAACCTTGCCCGCTGCCTGGCCTCCTTGCAGGGCGTCGTCGACGAGATCGTGGTGGTGGACACGGGCAGCACCGACGGCACCGTGGCGATCGCCGAGGCCGCCGGGGCCACGATCGGGCACTTCACCTGGTGCGATGACTTCTCGGCCGCCCGCAACGCCGCCCTCGACCTCGCCACCGGCGACTGGGTGCTGGTGATCGATGCTGACGAGGAACTGGACGTGCCCGACGCCGCCGCCCTGCGCGACGTCCTGCGCGACCGCGTGCCGGGCGCCTACGCCCTGCCGATCGCGAACGTCGACGGCGCGGGCCACTCCGGCCTGGAGGCCAACGTGGTGCGCCTCTTCCAGCGCCACGACGCGCTGCGCTTCGCGGGCCGCTTCCAGGAGACCATGGAAGCCGACCTGGCGGCCCTCGGTTGGCCCGTCCGGCCCAGCGCGGCGGCCCGCCTGATCCACCACGGCTACGCGCCAGAGGTGGTGGCCGAGCGCGGCAAGGCCGCCCGCAACTTGCGGTTGGCGGAGCTGGCTGCCGCGGAGGCGCCGGACGCTCCCCGCGCGGCCCTCGACCTGGCCCTGGCGCGGCTGGCGGCGGAAGACTGGGAGGGCGCCCGGGCTGCCTTCGACCGGCTGGAAACCCTGCCCGGGGGGCTGCTCGGCCTGCCGCGCCCGAACCGCGCCTTTGCCGTGGTCCAGCGCGTGCAGTTGGCCAGCCTCCAGAACCGCCCGGCCGAGGCGGTGGCCCTGCTCGATCGGGCCCTGGCCCTGGAGCCGGGGTACCCGGAGTTCTTGTACGAGCGTGGCATCGCCCGCGCGCGGTTGGGCGATACCGCCGGAGCGACGGCCGACCTCGAGGCGTGCCTGGTCGACGCCGCGCGTTGGCAGGCGTTGCCGCTGCGGCCAGGCGTCACGGACGCGCTGCCGAAGGCCGCGATGGCCAGCTTGCCCAAGCCGGCCGACCCACCCCGCAAGGGCCTGCGCGTGGCCGGGACTCCCGGCGCCGCTGCTACGCCCGAGCCGGCGTCCGCGCACACCGTTGCCCGCCAGGCCTTGATCGCCGGCCTGGAGCGCAACCCCCTGGACCACGCCGGCCAACTGGCACTGGCGGTGGACTACCTCCAGACCGGCGAGCTCGACCCGGCCTTCGCCACCGTTGGCAAGTTCCTCCGGCTTTGCGCTTCGGCGCCCGGCTACCAGCTGCTGGGCGTGATCCTGGCGGAGATGGCGCAGCCCGGCTGGGCCGAAAGGTGCTTCGCCCAGGCCCTGCGCCTGGACCCGGACTACGCAGCGGCCCTGGAGTCCCGGCTGGAGATGCGGGCGCGGCCACCCGGGCGTCCCTTGGACGATGCGACGACGCGGACGGTGGAAGCGCTGCTGGCCCTGGCCGAGCCGACCGTCTCGGCCTGCCTGATCGTGCGGAACGAGCAGGAGCTCTTGCCGCGCGCTCTCGCTTCGTTGCAGGGCTGGGTCAACGAGATCGTGGTGGTGGACACGGGCAGCACGGACGGCACGGTGGCGATTGCCGAGGCCGCCGGCGCCCAGGTGGGCCACTTTACATGGTGCGACGACTTCTCCGCCGCGCGCAACGCCGCCCTCGATCTCGCTACCAGCGAATGGGTGCTGGTGATCGACGCCGACGAGGAGTTGGTGGTGGATGATCCGGGTGCGTTCCGCGATGCCCTGCGCGAGCGCATGCATGCAGGCTACCTGATGAAACTCACCAACGTCGATGCCGCCGGGACGGCAGACAGCCATGCGGCGGTGCTCCGTATCTTCCAGCGGCTGCCCGAGCTGCGTTACAGGGGGCGCCTCCACGAGAACATCAACGACGGTGCGCGCAAGCTGCGCCTGCGCGTGCCGGACCTTGCTGCGGCCCGCTTCTTGCACCGGGGCTACCTCACAGCGCGGATGATCGAGAAGAGCAAGGGCGAGCGAAACTTGAAACTCGCGGCCTTGGACGCCTCGGAGCGGCCCGATTCGGCGGAGGCCCAGTTCAACCTGGCGCGCAGCCTCGCGATGGACGGCAAATCCGTCGAGGCATTGGCCGCCCTGGACGCCATGCGCGCGACGGAGGATCTGCAAGGGCCCCTATACGCGGTCTACGTCTTCACCTACCAGGACCTACTCCGCCGCGTGGAGCGCTTCGAAGACGCCGATTCATTGCTAACGGCGGCATTGGAACGGCAGCCTGGCAACGCCGACTTCCTCTTCGAGCGGGGGAACGTGCGCTACCGCCTGCACCGCGTCGAGGATGCCCGCGCGGATTTCGAGGCCTGCTTGCACGTCGACCCGAAGAGGTCCGTGTTGCGCCCCGGCGTGACCGACGAGATGCCGCGCCTGGCCCTGGCGCAGCTAGCTCGGCCCCGGCTGTCCGCCTGCCTGATCGTCAAAGACGAAGCGCAAAATTTGCCGCGCTGCCTGGACTCTTTGCGCGGGCTGGCCGACGAGATCGTGGTGGTGGACACGGGCAGCCGCGACGAGACCGTGTCGCTGGCGCTGGCTGCGGGCGCGCGCGTCGGCCACTTCACATGGTGCGACGACTTCTCCGCCGCCCGCAACGCGGCCCTCGACCTCGCTACGGGCGAGTGGGTACTGGTGATCGACGCCGACGAGGAACTGGTGGTGGATGACCCGGCCAGCTTCCGTGCCACGCTGGTCAAGCCCGAGGTGGGCGCGTTCATCTTCCCGATCCACAACCACCGGGACGACGGCACGGTTGGGATCCAGCCCATGATGCGGCTGTTTCGCCGGCATGATGAGGTGCGCTTCGCCGGTCGCTTACATGAAGAGGTCACGCGCGCCGTCGAGGCGCTCGGTTGGCATGTGGAGGAGCTCCCAGGGGTGTTTCTTGACCACCGCGGCTACCTGATCGAAGCCATCAACGCCCACGACAAGTGGACCCGCAACTTCAACATCGCGATCGCGGAGGTCGAAGCGGACACCGAGAACCCGTTGGCCTGGTACAACGTGGGCCGATCTTCGCTGTTCACCGGCCAAATCGAGCCGGCGCGTGAGGCTTTCGGTCAAGTCGCGCGGCTGCTGGCCAGCGGCCGTACGATGGGCGAAGGGCCTTTCTGCAAGTACGTGCTGTTGCGCAAGCGGTTGCTATTGGAGCAAGGCGCCGCAGCCGAGGCCGAGGCCCTGCTGGGCGAAGGCTTGGAACGCGTGCCCAACTTCCCCGAGTTCCACTACGAACGGGCGCTGCTTCGGCGGACCCGCGGTGACCTGGTGGGCGCGCGCGCCGACCTCGAGGCTTGTCTGGTGCCGAATGGCCGGCTCTATACCGGCGCCATGCGGGCTGACATCCGCGGCGCCTTGCCGCTCAAGGCACTGGCGGAGTTGGACGCCCTTTAGTTCCGAATCGTCAGGCCAACCAGGCGGCGGGTTCCAACGACGGCACGACGCCCTTGCCCATTCGCGTTGCTCGCGCGGCCTGAAGCGGGTCGCCGGGGGCAACCACGGCCCCGACGGCCGCGAAGACTCGGGCGAAGTCCTCGTCGCCGGCAGGCTCTGGCACCAGCAGGAGATCGGGTGAGTTGGCCAGTCCGGCGGCTTCCAGCTCGGCCATCACCATGGCGCCGGCCTCGTCGACCGTCAGGCCCTGGCGGGGATCGAGGACGAGCACCAGCGTCACGTCATCGGTCGCGGCGAAGGAGGTCGCATACGAGTGCAACACGTCGCGCCAGCCGGGCTCGCTCCAGTTGGGGAAGTAGGCGAACGAGCGCTTGCCCAGCCCCTCCAGGGGCCACGCCGGCGTGCCGGGCTGGTATGGGTCGCCCTGGCGCAAGGCCGCGCGCACGCGCGCCGTCAGCCGCTCGCCGTAGGCCTGCTTGAGCTCCGCCAGCCCGGTCATCGCGCGCTCGCGCTGCTCCTCGCTGCCGCCCAGGTCCTGGGCGTCGCTCAGCACGCACTTCAGCATGCGCTCCCAGGTCAGCTCCGTGATCACGGGGGGGTCCGGGTGCTCCAGCAGCCAGCGCCGCCAGATGATCATGCGGTCGGTGCCGAACATGCCCTTGGCCGCGGCCTCGCGCGTGGAGAAGCTCTCCGCGTGGAAGCGGATCTGCACCATGCGGTCCGGGATGAAGGCGGTCTGGCGGCCACGGCTCATCATCTGCAGCCAGTACCAGTCATGCGACGCCTGCAGCCCCCAGCCATCGCCGAGGTCGCCGATTTCCGCGAGCACGGAACGCCGGAAGACCAGCGTCTGCCAGGGGATGTAGCAGTTGACGAAGAGCTCGGCGAACTCGTCGCGGCCCCCCAGGTAGCCGTAGGGCAAGGCGCCCATCACGTCGCGCATGTAGAGCGTGCGGCCGGCGGCGTCCATGCCCGCGGCGCGCGAGAAGCACATGTCGATGTGCGGGTGGTTCTCCAGCAGGCCCACCTTTGGCTCGAAGTTGCCGGGCAGGGCGATGTCGTCGTCACCGAAGATGCAGACGTAACGCCCGCGCGCCTGGCCCAGCAGGAAGTTGAAGTTGGCGATGGGCCCCAGGTTCTCCGCATGGCGGTGGTACTTGATACGCGGGTCGTTGTAGCCCGCCAGCAACGCGGGCGTGTCGTCCTCGCTGGCGTTGTCGCCGATCACGACTTCGCAATCGACCGTGGTGGCGAGCAGGCTGTCCAGGCACTCGCGCAGGTAGGCCACGCGGTTGAACGTGGGCAGGAGGATGCTCAACAGGGGCGTCACTTCAGCACCTCCGCCACGCGGGCCACCAGCTCGGGCGTCATGTTGAAGCCGGACGGCAGGTTGATCCCGCTGGGCGCGATCGCGTAGGCATGGGGGTTGGCCGCCCGCCCCAGGTGGGCGTAGGCGGGCAAGGAGCTCAGGGGGTAGAAGAAGGGCCGGGCATCGATGCCTGCCGCCGCGAGCCGCTGCTGCACCTCGTCCTTGGGGCTATCGAGCAGGGCCGTGACCATCCAGTAGGAGCTGGTGGTGCCGGGCGCCTCGTGGTTCAGCGTGAAGCCCGGCAAGGCCTCGCGGTACCAGGCGAAGATCTCGCGCTTGCGCGTGACCAGCTCCTCCACGCGCTCCAGTTGCGCGAGGCCCAGCGCCGCTTGCATGCTCGACATCTTGTACTTGTAAGCCACCTCGCTGTTCCAGAACAGCTTGTCGCCCGGCTTGCGGCCGTGGTCGCGCAGGAACAGGACCCGCGCATGCCACGCGTCGTCGTTGCCCACCCACATGCCGCCTTCGCCCGTGGTGAGGGTCTTGGAGCCGTGGAAGCTGAACACGCCCATGTCGCCCAGGCTGCCTGCGAGGCGATCGCCGATGCGCGAGCCGACCGCCTCCGCGGCATCCTCGATCACCACGATACCGTGGCGTTTGGCGATGGCGATGATCGCGTCCATATCGGCCATGTTGCCGTACAGGTCGACCGGGATCACGGCCTTGGTGCGCGGCGTGATGGCCGCCTCGAAGCTTGCGGGGTCCAGGGTCCACCGCAGCGGGTCGACGTCGGCGAAGACGGGCGTGGCGCCGACGTAGGTGATGGGGGCCGCGGACGCGATCCAGGTCAGGTCGGGCACGATCACCTCGTCGCCCTCGCCCACGCCGGCCGCCAGCAGCGCCAGGTGGATGGCGCTGGTGCAAGACGGCAGCGCCACCGCGTGCTTCACGCCCAGGTAGGCCGCGAAGGCCGCCTCGAAGCGCTCGTGGTACATGTTGGCGCGTTCGTACCAGGCGTTCGTCACGGCATCCGTGACGTAGGCGATTTCCTTGTCGGTGATCCAGGGGCCAGAGACCGGGATGCGCATGCGGAGGCTCCTCTTGCCTCATCTTCGGCAGCTTGTGATGCACACTGTAGACCGGACCTACGGCAACCGATATAGTCCGCATATGAAGGTAGCCATCCTCGCCGGCGGGCTCGGCACGCGCCTCGCCGAGGAAACCGAAATCAAGCCCAAGCCGATGGTCGAAATCGGCGGGCAGCCGATCCTTTGGCACATCATGAAGATCTACGGCCACCACGGCTTCGACGAGTTCTGCATCGCGCTGGGCTACAAGGGCGAGGCCATCAAGCGCTACTTCATGGACTACTTCACCATGACCGGCAGCCTGCACCTCGACATGGCCACGGGCCGCGTGGAAGCCCGCGAGCGCAACGTCGAGCCCTGGCTGGTGCACCTGCTGGAGACCGGGCACCGCTCGCTCACGGGCGGCCGCATCCTGCGCATGCGCGAGACGTTGGCCGGCGGCCCGTTCATGCTGACCTACGGCGACGGCGTGGCCGACCTCGACATCAACGCCCTGGTGGCCTTCCACCGCGCCCAGGGCCGGCTGGCCACCGTCACGGCGGTGCGCCCGCCCGCGCGCTTCGGTGGGCTCGTCTTCGACGGGCCGCTGGTCTCGCAGTTCTCGGAGAAGCCGCAAATCGGCGAGGGCTGGATCAACGGCGGCTACATGGTCTTCGAGCCGGGCATCTTCGACTACCTGGCGGGCGACGACACGCGCCTGGAACAAGACGTGCTGGAGCGCCTCGCCGCGGAAGGCCAGCTGGCTGCCTACCGCCATGAAGGCTTCTGGCAGTGCATGGACACGCTGCGCGACAAGATGCTGCTGGAAGAGCTCTGGAAGGAAGGACGCGCGCCATGGAAGCTCTGGGCATGAGCACGTTCTGGCGCGACCGCCCCACCCTCGTGACCGGCGCGACCGGCCTGGTGGGCGGTTGGCTGGTGAAGCGGCTGGTGGAGGCCGGCGCCGAGGTCATCTGCCTGATCCGCGATTGGGTGCCCAAGAGCGAGCTGGTGCGCAGCGGCCTGGCGGAGCGCGTGACGGTCGTGCGCGGCGACGTGACGGACCAGGCGCTGCTGGAGCGCGTGCTGGGCGAGCACGAGATCGACACGGTCATGCACCTGGCCGCGCAGACGATCGTGGGCATCGCCAACCGCAACCCCGTCAGCACCTTCGAGAGCAACATCGCGGGCACCTGGGCGCTGCTGGAAGCCTGCCGGCGCAGCCCGCGGGTGGCCCAGGTGGTCTTCGCGTCGTCCGACAAGGCCTACGGCGACCAGCCCGTCCTGCCTTACACGGAGGAGACCCCATTGGCCGGCCGCCACCCGTACGACGTGAGCAAGAGCTGCGCCGACCTGATCGCCCAGGCCTACGCCGCCACCTACGGCACGCGCGTGGCCATCACGCGCTGCGGCAACTTCTACGGCGGCGGCGACCTCAACTGGAACCGCATCGTGCCCGGCTCGATCCGCTCCGTGCTGCGCGGCGATCGCCCCGTGATCCGCTCCGACGGCGAATACGTGCGGGACTACTTCTACGTGGAAGACGGCGCCGCCGCCTACATGCTGCTGGCCGAGAAGTTGGCCGCCGACCCGGGGCTGGCCGGCGAGGCCTTCAACTTCGCCTACGGCGAGCCCTACACCGTGCGCCAGGTGGTCGACCGGCTGCTGGCCACCATGGGCAGCGACCTGGTCCCCTTGATCCTGAACGAGGCCACGGGCGAGATCCGGGCCCAACACCTGGACGCGGCCAAGGCGCGCCGCGTGCTGGGGTGGGCGCCGCTGTTCACGCTGGAAGAGGGCCTGGTCCACACCATCGCCTGGTACGAGGGCTTCTGCGCATGACCTGCCGTTCCTGTGGCGCCGCGGACCTGCGCCCCGTGCTGGACTTGGGTCGCACGCCGCTCGCCAACGCGTTGCTCACCGCGGACGACCTGGGCAAGCCCGAGGCCACCTACCCACTGGACCTGGTGTTCTGCCCGGCCTGCACCCTGCTGCAAATCACGGAGACGGTGCCGCCGGAGCTGCTCTTCGGCGAGTACCTTTACTTCTCGTCGTTCTCCGACGCGTTCGTGGCCCATGCGAAGGCGATCGCCACCCGCATGGCGGCCCGCCGCCCGCGGCTGGTGGCGGAGATCGCGAGCAACGACGGTTACTTGCTGCAACACTACGTGGCGCTTGGCATCCCGGTCCTGGGCATCGAGCCCGCGCGCAACATCGCCAAGGTGGCGAACGAGCGTGGGATCCGCACGCTCAACGAGTTCTTCGGCATCGACGTGGCCCGCGGGCTCGAGCAGGCCGACGTGATCCACGCCAACAACGTCATGGCGCACGTGGCGGACCTCAACGGCTTCATGGCTGGCATCGCCACCATGCTGGCGCCGGGCGGGGTGGCGGTGATCGAAGCGCCCTACGCCAAGGACCTGATCGACCATATCGAGTTCGACACGATCTACCACGAGCACCTCTGCTACTTCTCGCTGACGGCGGTGGCGCGGCTGGCGGCGCGGCATGGGCTGCGGGTGGTGGACGTGGAGCGGCTGGCCGTCCATGGCGGCACCTTGCGCTACTTCCTGGCGCACGAGGGCGAGCCGTCCGCGGCCGTGGCGGCGCTGTTGGCGGAAGAGACCGGCTGGGGCGTGGCCGATCCGGCCTTTTACGCCGGGTTTGGCGCGCGCGTCACGCGCTTGCGCACGGAGCTGGCGGCGCTGCTGCAAGGGCTCGCCGGCAAGCGCATCGCGGCCTACGGCGCGAGCGCCAAGGGCTCCACCTTGATGAATTACTTCGGGCTAGGCCGGGAGACCCTGGCCTACGTCGTGGACCGCAGCACCGTGAAGCAGGGCCTGTACACGCCGGGCACCCACCTCGAAATCTCTCCTCCCGAGCGGTTGCTGGCGGATCCGGTCGACTACGTGCTGCTGCTCAGCTGGAACTTCGCAGACGAGATCTTGGCCCAGCAGGCGGAGTTCCGGGCGCGCGGCGGGAAGTTCATCATCCCGTTGCCCACGCCGAGGATCGTCTGATGGAGTTCCGGGCCACCGCGCTCGCCGGGGTCTGGGAGGTGCATCCCACGCGCCACGTGGACGAGCGCGGCTTCTTCGCCCGGACCTGGGACCCGGTGGCCTTCGCGGCCCAAGGCCTGGAGACGCGCGTGGCGGAGTGCAGCGTGTCGTATAACCAGCGCCGCGGCACGCTGCGCGGCCTGCACTTCCAGCGCTCACCCTATGCGGAGGCCAAGCTGGTGCGCTGCACCCGCGGCGCGATCTTCGACGTGGCCGTCGACCTGCGCCCGGCCTCACCCACCTTCCGCGCCTGGCACGCGGCGGAGCTGACGGCCGACAACCACGCCATGCTCTACGTGCCCGAAGGCTGCGCCCACGGCTTCCTGACGCTGGCCGACGACACGGAAGTGGCCTACCAGATCTCCGTGCCCTACGCCCCGGAGGCCGGCGCCGGCGTGCGCTGGGACGACCCGGCCTTCGGCGTGCGTTGGCCCTTCGCCCCGGTGGTAGTCGCCGCGCGCGACGCCGCCTACGCGGACTTCGCCTCGTGAGCGACGTCGTGTTCTGGGGCGCCACCGGCCAGGCCAAGGTGCTGCGCGAGTGCCTGGGCCCGCAGACGCGCCTGGTGGCCCTGTTCGACAACGATCCGACGGCCGCCTCGCCCTTCGCGGACGTGCCGATTTTCTATGGCAAGGCCGGCTTCGAGGCCTGGCTGGCGGCACGGCCCGAGCGGCCCGCCTGCCTGGTAGCGATCGGCGGGCACCGCGGCGCCGACCGCGTGGCGCTGCAAGCCTACATGGTCTCGCTCGGCCTGCCGGCGGCCACGGCCTGCCACCCCACCGCCTTCGTGGCGACCGACGCGCGCATCGGCGCCGGGAGCCAGATCCTGGCCCAGGCGGCCGTCTGCGTGGAGGCCCGCCTGGGGCTGGCCTGCATCGTGAACACCGCGGCCAGCGTGGACCATGAATGCATCTTGGGCGACGGCGTCCACATCGCCCCCGGCGCCCGCCTGGCAGGCTGCGTGGAGGTGGGCGACGGGGCCATGATCGGCACCGGCGCGATCGTGCTGCCGCGCGTCCGGATCGGGGCCGGGGCCATCATCGGCGCCGGCGCCGTGGTGGTACGAGACGTCCCGGCCGGGGCCGTGGCGATGGGCAACCCCGCAAGGGTGAAGGAGGAAAGATGAGCTCCCAGGCCGACGACATGCAGCTCCAGGCGGCGGCGATCGCCCGCATGGGCGAGGACGCGGGGCTCAACGACCTCTCGCGCCGCTGGTTCCGCCACAGCGCGGAGCACAAGTACTCCTACAACTTCAGCTGGATGGGCCGCCCGATCATCCAGTACCCGCAAGACATCGTGGCCATGCAGGAGCTGGTCTGGCAGGTGCAGCCCGACCTGATCGTGGAGACGGGCATTGCCCATGGCGGCTCGCTGGTCCTCTATGCGTCGTTCTTGAAGCTGATGGGCGAGGGCCGGGTGCTGGGCATCGACATCGACATCCGCGCCCACAACCGCGCGGCGATCGAGGCGCACCCGATGGCGGACCGCATCGACATGATCGAGGGCTCGTCCATCGACGAGGCCGTGGTGGCGCGCGTCTTCGAGGCGGCACGGGGCAAGCGCGTCCTGCTGGTCTTGGACTCGAACCACACCCACGAGCACGTGCTCCGCGAACTGGCGCTCTACACGCCCCTGGTGAAGGCGGGCAGCTACGCCGTCGTCTTCGACACCGTGGTCGAGTGGATGCCCGCAGAAGCCTTCCCCGACCGCCCCTGGGGCCCGGGCAACAACCCGATGACGGCCGTGGAGGCCTTCTTGAAGACCACCGACCGCTTCGAGGTGGACACGCAAATGGACGCCAAGCTGCAGATCAGCGTGGCGCCCAAGGGCTTCTTGCGGTGTATCGCCGATTGACGAGGCTTACGGCCACATCTTCAAGAGGATGTTGTCCGAGAACAGCGTGAGCCAGGCGAAGCCGGCGTTGTTCATCGCCACGTTGAAGGGGTGCGACGCCGGGCTGCCCAGGTTGCCGTAGGTCTGGAGAGCGGCGCCGGTGTTGGCGTCGAGGCGCATCATGCTGTTGCTGCCGCTGTTGACCACCAGGATGTTGCCCGCCGGGTCCTTGGAGATGCCGTAGGGGCTGTTGCCCACCTGGAACGGGATGGCATTCGTGCAGGTCGGGTTGATGCGCATGACAGTGTGGCCGGGGACCTCGCCGGTGGACAGCAGGTCGATGTCCGTGCCGGTGCACGTGACCCAGACGTTGCCGTTGTCGTCGAGCGCCAGGCGGCTGGGGTGGGCGTCCGTGTCGACGCGCAGCTCCGAGCCGTCCGGGGCGATCCGCACGACCTGGTTCGCGCCATTCAGGCTGACCCAGGCGTTGCCCTGGCCGTCGAAGAGGATGTGGCGCGGCTTCGCGTTCACGTTGTGGAAGCTGTGCGTCGCGATCGTATGGCCGTCTTGGGAATCGAGCTCCAACAGCCGGCCGCCGCTGGCGTCGCAGACCCAGGCGTTCTCGTTGGCGTCGAAGGCGATGCCCTCGGGGTTGATGCCGGGCGCCAGGCGCATGACCTGGGTGAGCGTCGGATCGAAGACCGTGACCAGGCCGTCGCCATTGACCGTGACCCACACGCGCTGGTTCGAGCTCTGGACCGCCAGGTCATGGGCGTTGGTGCCGACCACCTTGGAGCCCAGGCGCGTGCCGTTGAGGTCGTTCTTGGTGACCGTCATGGTGTTGCCGTCGTTCGTGACCCAGATGTTCTGCGCCACGTCCACTGCCAGGGCGAAGGGCGAGCCGCCGCCCGAGAAGCCCCAGGTGGAGCCCGAGGCGGGCGCCGGGGTGGGCGTCGGGGGCACCGGGGTCGCGGTGGGGATCGGCGTGGGCGCGGTGGTGGGGTCCGGCGTCGGCGTCGGCGTTGCCGTGGG
>JAQBPE010000267.1 GCA_028287685.1 Cyanobacteria bacterium RYN_339
TCTACTCCACCGGCCCGTACCTGATTCGCGGCTGGCCGGAGTTCGCCACGCCGGACTCCGACATCGGCCGGAAGTACCCGCTGAACTTCTTCCAGGGGTCGAACACGGCGATTGGAAGCCTGGAGTACCGTTTCCCCATCTTCAACATTGTCTCGGGCGTCGTGTTCGCGGACTCCGGACTTTTCTGGGACAATTCCATATTCGACCAGAACGGTAACTTGCTTCTCCACTCCGGCTACGGTGCGGGCCTCCGGCTCAACACCCCGCTCGGCCCGATCCGCCTGGATTACGGCATGAGCGGCCTCGAGACCGGCCAGTTCCACTTCAGCATCGGCCAGAAGTTCTAAAGCATCCCAAGAAAGGATCTCTCGACTCATGTTCCGCCACATCGCCTCTGTCGCGATCATCGCCGCCACCACACTCACCGCCCTGCCCGCCGCCGCCACCACCATTGGCTATGTGGACACCGCCAAGGTGCTGCTGTCCTACAGCGGCGCCAAGAACGCCCAGGGCCAGATGGCCCAAGAGCTCCAGGCCTACCAGAAGGCATTCATGGACCGTCAGAAGAAGATCGCCGAGGCCCAGAAGGCCGGCAAGCCCGCCGCGGAGATCCAGAAGATGACGGAAGCCTACGAGAAGGAGCTGGCGCCCATGAAGAGCCGCGCCATGTCCCTCGAGCAGCGCCTGAGCGGGGACGTGAAGACCAAGATCGAGGGCAAGATCACCGCCATCGCCAAGGCGCGCAAGCTGGACTACGTGCTGGACAAGGCCGCGATGCTCTTCGGCGGCGTGGACATCACCGCCGACGTGATCGCCGCGCTGAAGTAAGTGCACCGACTCTCCGACCTGGCCGCCCACGTGGGCGGCCAGGTTTTTGGCGATCAAGACGTCACCGGCGTCGCGGACCCCGCGGACGCCGGCCCCTCCGACCTGGTCTTCCTGCTGGAGCCGAAGTACGCGGACGCCGCCCTGGCCTCGCCGGCCGCGATGGTGGTGAAGACCCGCCTGGACTCCGCCAAGCCGCAAATCGTGGTGGCGAACCCGCGCCTGGCGATGGCCAGGATCATGGCCCTGTTCGCGCGGCCCGCCCCCTACGCGGGCGTGCACCCCACGGCCGTGATCGACCCCACCGCCGTGGTGGATCCCAGCGCGATGGTCGGGCCCTACGTCACGGTGGGGGCGCACAGCGTCGTGGGGGCCGACACCTTGCTGCATGCCGGCGTGGCGATCGCCCGCCACGTGACGGTGGGTGTGAAGTGCATCCTCTACCCCCGCGTGGTGGTCTATGACGACTGCGTCATAGGCGATCGCGTGATCCTGCATGCCGGCACGGTGGTTGGTTCTGATGGCTATGGCTTCACGCCCGACGAGCGCAAGCGCCATTTGAAAATCCCGCAATTGGGGAATGTTGTGATCGGCGATGACGTGGAAACCGGGGCCAACGTGGCGATCGACCGGGCAACCATGGGGTCCACGGTGATCGGCCGTGGCACCAAGCTCGACAACCTCGTGCACATCGGCCACAACGACCGCATCGGAGAGGATTGCCTCATCGTGAGCCAAACGGGCCTGTCCGGGAGCGTGACGGTGGGCGATCGCGTGACGCTCGCCGGCCAGGTGGGCGTGGCCGGCCACCTCGACATCGGGTCAGACAGCATGGTGTTGGCCCGCGCCGGCGTCACCAAGAGCCTGCCGGCGAAGAGCTTCGTGAGCGGCTTCCCGGCCCGCCCCCACCGCGAGGAGCTGAAGCGCATGGCCGCCGTCAACCAAATCGACGCGCTGCGCAAGGAGTTGGACGCCCTGCGCGCCCAGCTGTCGATCCAGGGAAACCACCCCTTCGAGGAGCAGCCGTATGACCGCTAAATGGCGCACGGCGGCCCTGGCGGTTGCCATCTTCCTGGTCAGCGCCAGCGCGGCGGCCGCGGCCGTCTACCAGAAGAACCAGACCTTGCCGTATGGCGAGCTCAACTGGGACCGAGGCTACGTGAAGGTCTCCGCCGTCGGCCTGCCGCCGTTCGGCGCCGTCGGCGTGGAAACGGCGCGGGCCAACGCGGTCTCCGCCGCGCAGAAGCGGTTGCTGTCCGTGCTGCTGGACCTGGACGTGAAGGGCGGCAAGGTGCGCGACCGCCTGGCCGGCCACGACGAGCTCAAGACCAAGCTGCGCGGCCTGGTCTTCGCGGCGAGCGTGAAGGGCAAGAACTATGCGGACGGCTCCGTCGAGGTCACGCTCACCATGCCGTTAAATGGCCCGAACGGGCTCCAGGCCTTCCTCGACACGCTCTAGACAAGCGAGTTCCGGCGGAATCTGGTACCATGCGAGCGGTGTTCCGCCCGTCCTATCCCCATTTGACGCCATGACGTTCTCTCCTATCGCTGTCGATGCGCCGTTCTCACGGCCCTGGACCCTCGCCGCGCCCATCGCGCTCGCGAGCGTCGGCCTGCACAGCGGGCGCACGATCCAGCTGAGCGTCTTGCCCGCGCCCGCCGGCACCGGCCTGGCCTTCCGCCGGGTCGACCTGCCCGGCGCCCCCGTGATCCCGGCCCTTGCCAATCACGCCACCCAGACCTACCTCTCCACCACGCTGGTGGCCGGCGAGGCCTCCGTGCAGACCGTGGAGCACGTGCTGGCCGCGCTGTGGGGCCTGGGCCTCACGGATGCCTGGATCGACCTGGACGGGCCGGAGGCGCCCGGCATGGACGGCAGCGCGCTGCCGCTGGTCGAGGCGATCCTGGAAGTCGGCGTG
This sequence comes from Cyanobacteria bacterium RYN_339, assembly GCA_028287685.1. Taxonomy (GTDB): domain Bacteria; phylum Cyanobacteriota; class Sericytochromatia; order S15B-MN24; family JAQBPE01; genus JAQBPE01. The sequence goes on from JAQBPE010000267.1 coordinate 2,745, forward strand.
GTGGCCCTGCCGGGGCTGCGGCGCCGCCATGCGATCCAGGGCGGGGTGGCCGAAGGCGAGCGCAGCGTCTCCGTCGTGCCTTCCGACCGCTCCGTCGTCACGATCGCCTGTGATTACGGCCATCCCGATGCCGGCGCCCGCATCCTGACTTTCGACCTCACGCCGGCCGTGTTCGCGCGGGAAATCGCGCCGGCCCGCACCTTCTGCCTGCAGCACGAGGCCGAAGCGATGCGCGCGGCGGGCCTGGCCAAGGGCGGCTCCTTCGACAACGCGGTGGTGTTCGGGCCCGACGGCCCCAGCAGCGCGTTGCGCTTCCCCGACGAGCCGGCGCGCCACAAGGCGCTGGACCTGATCGGGGACCTGGCGCTGGTCGGCGCGCAATGGAGCGGCCACGTCGTGGCCGTGAAGGCGGGCCATGGCCTGCATGTGGCGCTTGCGCGCCAGGCGCTCGCGCCGAGGGAGATCCCCGTATGAGTGACACCGGCATGGACGCCCGCGACATCGTGAAGGTGTTGCCCCACCGCTACCCCTTCCTGCTGGTGGACCGCATCCTCGAGATCGAGAAGGGCAAGCGCGCGGTTGGCCTCAAGAACGTCACCTTCAACGAGCCCCAGTTCACCGGCCACTTCCCGGACCGGCCGATCATGCCGGGCGTGTTGATCATCGAGGCGCTCGCCCAGGTGGGCGCCGTGCTGATGCTGCAGATGCCCGAGAACCAGGGCAAGCTCGCCTTGTTCGCGGGCATCGACGCGTGCCGCTTCCGCCGCATGGTGGTCCCCGGGGACCAACTGCGCATGGAGGTGGAGGTGTTGCGCCTGAAAACCAGCTTCGGGAAAGTCCGCGCCACGGCCACCGTGGACGGCCAGCTCGCCGCGGAGGCCGAGCTGTTGTTCTCCATCACCGACTGAGGCCCCCGATGATCGACGTCCACGCCACCGCCGTGATCCACCCGACCGCCTCCCTGGCGCCGGGCGTGCTGGTTGGCCCCTATGCCATCATTGGCGAGAACGCCTACGTGGGCCCGGGCACGCGCATCGGGCCGCATGCCATCGTGGAAGCCTTCACGAGCGTCGGCCGCGACTGTCAGATCCACGCGGGCGCCGTGGTGGGCGGCATCCCCCAGGATCTCAAGTTCCAGGGCGACGAGAGCTACTGCGTGATCGGCGACCGCAACATCATCCGCGAGCACGTCACAATCAACCGCGCCACCGCCCAGGGCGAAGCCACCCGCATTGGCCATGACAACTTGCTGATGGCCTACGTCCACGTGGCGCATGACTGCCGCATCGGCGACGGCAACGTGCTCGCCAACGGCGTCACGCTGGCCGGCCACGTCGTGATCGAGGATCACGTCACGATCGGCGGCATGACGGGATTGCACCAGTTCATCCGCGTGGGCGCGCTGGCGATGGTGGGCGCGATGAGCCGCCTGGCCCAGGACGTGCCCCCCTACATGTTGGTGGAGGGCAGCCCCCCCAAGGTTTACGGCCCCAACGCGGTGGGCCTGCGCCGTCAGGGCGTTGACGGGCCCGGCCGGATGGCGCTCAAGCGAGCCTACAAGCTGATCTACCGCTCCCGCCTCAACCTTGGCCAGGCCCTGACGGAAATGGGCAAGCTGGAGCCCACCTTCGAGGTGCGCCACCTGATCGGGTTCCTGCAAGCGACGGAACGCGGCATCAGCGGCCTCTCGCGCACCGATGCGGGGCTCGAGGCCGAGGCGTGACCACGCTCTTCCTGTCCGCCGGGGAGGTCTCCGGGGACATGCACGGCGCGTACCTGGCACGCGCCCTCCGCGAGCGGCACCCGGAGATCAAGCTGGTGGGCATCGGCGGCCCGCGCATGGCCGAGGCCGGTGTCGAGCTGATCGCCGACGTCACGGCCCACAGCGCCGTGGGCCTGATCGAGCAAATCCCGCACGTCCTGCCCGTCATGCGGGCCTTCAAGCTGGCGCACAAGGCGCTGGCGGAGCTGCGCCCGGCGCGGGTGGTGCTGATCGACTACCAGGGCGCGAACCTGGCCCTCGCGAAGCAGGCCCGCAAGTTGGGGCTGGGCACGACCTACTACATCGCGCCTCAAGATTGGCTCTGGCACCTGCCGGGCGGCGGCCCCCGCAAGGTCATGAAGGCCGTGGACCATGTGCTGGCGGTCTTCCCCAAGGAGGCGGCCATCTACGGGGCGGCCGGCGGCCGCGTGACCTACGTCGGCCATCCGCTGGTCGACATCATCGGCGCCGAGCCGCGTCAAAAGGGCGACGGCCAGGTGGTCGCGCTGTTGCCGGGCTCGCGCACCCAGGAGGTGGCGCACCTGTACCCGTTGTTCATGGAGGTCGCCCACGTGTTGCACACCCGCCGGCCGGGCGTGCGCTTCATCCTGCCCGCGGCGTCGGACGCGCTCTACGAGGAGCTGCGCTGGAAGGTCGCCGGCCAGCGGCTGCCCATCGAGCTCACGCGTGGAAACTCGCTGGATGCCCTGCGCCGGGCGGACGCCGCGTTGATGGCCTCCGGCACGGCCACGCTGGAAGCCGCGCTGCTGGACGTGCCCTGCGTGGCCGCCTACAAGGTGCATTGGCTGACCGCCGCCGTGGCGCGCCGGCTGCTGCGCGTGCGCTTCGTGACCTTGCCCAACATTGTGGCGGACCGCCTGGTGATCCCGGAGTACCTCCAGGACGAGGCGGAGCCCATCCCGCTGGCCCACATGCTGAACCGCCTGCTGGACGCGCCCGGCGAGGTGTTGGCCGGCTACGCGCAGGTGCGCGACCTGCTGGGCGGGCCGGGGGCGATCGCCCGCGCGGCCCAGGCCATCCTGGCCGACGCGGGCCTGGAGCCGATCCAGGACCTCGCGCCGGTGGGGGCGGTCGGCACGGTTTAGCGGTCGAAGGCCATGACGTCGATGCTCCAGGCGCCCGTGTTGTCGCCCAGCCCGCCCTGCGAGTCCGTCAGCACCACGCGCTCGTCCGCATCTCCGCTGGAGACGCGCAGGTCGCTGCCGAAGAAGAAGTCGCCGGGCCGCAGCAAGGTGTAGTCGATCGTGCCCTGGTTGCCCAGGCCGGGGCCCGCCGTCAGGCCGTTGGAGCGGATGTCCAGCAAGGTCTGGTACAAGGCCGTCCCGTTCTTCGCCGTGGTGACGTCCGCGAAGAAGCCCGCGTTGCCGGGCCCCAACAAGGCCTGGTAGCCCACATGCTGGGACGCCACGATGTTGGCCTGCGTGATGGTGCGGGTCACGCCGGGCGCCAGGTTCACGCTGATGTTGGGCGTGGGGGTGTTCGGCCCCGTGGGTCCGATCAGGTACAGGAAGACGTTGCCCGTTACCCCGGAAAGCACGGTGGCGCCGGGCTTCAGCAGCGCCATCTGCCGGCCGCTCGCGGTCGAATACTCGGCGATCACGGCGTTGTACACGCTGAAGAAGCCGCTGGCCTTGGCCGTGATCGTGCCGGAGACCGCGGCGAAAGCCGTCTTGGCCGGGTTCCATTGCACGGCGGTATTGGCCGGGATGGCGTCCTTGCCGCCCAGGAAGGTATCCACGGCGAAGGTGCGCGCCACCGGGGGGGCCTTGCCGTCCGACACCGTCACCGTGACGAGGTCGTCCAGGGTGTTGGGGCCCTGGGCCGCGGAATCTGGCGTGTAGTTCACGCTGGGCCCGCTGCCCGTGATGGCGCCCTTCTGCGCATGCCAGGCGTAGGTCAGCGCGTCGCCGTCCGGGTCGCTGGCCTGAACGCTCAGCTGGCCCTGGCCGCCCACCGTGATCTTCAGGGGCGTCTGCGCGGTGCCCGCGATGACCGGAGGCCGGTTGCCCACGGCCCCGCCGCCTGAAGCGCTCAACTCGTAAATCGCGAAGTGCGGCTGCGGGTTGGCGGCAGCGTTGTGCCAGAGGATGCGCAGGAACTTGCCCGTGGTGCCCACGGGCAGGGACTTGGTCTCCACGTTCCACGTCGTGTTCACCTGGCCCGCCAGCACGGAGGTCCAGGCCGCGCCGGTCGCGGAGACCTGGACGTCGTACTGGGTGCCGGCCGGGCTGGGGCCGGTCTTGATGCCGATTTGCGAGATGCCCGTGACGGCGGCGAACTGGAGCGTGGCGGTGGCCGTGGCGGCCTTGAAGCCGCCGTTGCTCCAGGCCGTCGTCACGTTGCCGTCTGCCAATTGGGCCTTGGGCGAGCCCGGCGCCTCGCTGTCGACGGCGATCGCCACCACAGGCAGCGGCTGGACCGCCAACAAGTGGTAGGCGGTGGGCGCGTCAGCGGTCGGCGACGGGGCGGCGCCGGGAGCGGGAGCGCAGGCCGAGGCGGCCAGCGCGAGCAAGGGGACTGGCCAACGGCGGCGCAACACGTCCATGTCCGGGACTCCTTCCGAGTTCAAGGGGTGGCCGGTCGATGAATGCTACAAGGTGGCGTCAGGGCTGCTACTTCGGCTGATCCGAGCCTAGCAGCGGGCGAGATGCCCTGCGATGACCAAACGGCCCAAGAACCTTGTCAGGAGTTGGCTACAGCCGGCAAGGGTCGCGCCCGCAAGACCTGGCGGTAAACCTCGAACGGGATGTCGCAAGCGCGATCGAAGGCCAAGCGGCCCGTGACCAGGCCCAGCGCGGTCTCACCCAGGGTGGGCCAGATGTAGGGCCGCGCGGCCAGGAACTGCATGCGCGCGGCCAGGGCCTCCTCGTTCGGCTCGGCCAACAAGGCGTGCTGGTGGTCGAGCAGGCCATCCACCGTGGCCGGCGCCCGGCCCAGGACCATGGGCAGGCCCAACGAGGCGGCGGTCCAGGCGGCCCAGGTCAGCCCCTCGCCTCGTCGCGGCTCCGCGGCCGCCAGCGGGAAGAACGCGGCCTGGGCGGACGCCAGCGCGGTCCGCAGGGCGGCGGCGCCGGAAAGCGGCAACACCGTCAGGTGGGCGCCCGGCGCGTAGGCGGTGGCGATCGCCTGCGCCTCCTCCACCCAGGGCCCCGCGACCAACACCACCAGCTCCGGCACGTCGGTCGCCGCCTGGGCGTAGCGCCCGAAGGCCCGCACCGCCAGCCCCAATTGCTCTCGCTCGAAATCGGTCACGGCCGTGACCCAGCGCAGGCCGCGGCCCTCCGCCCGGATGGACCGCAAGGCCTTGGCGCGCCCGCGCTCGTCCGGCGGCGCGATCGGCGGCGGCGCAACGCGCACGGCAAGGGCGCTGCGCAGCTGCGAGCGCGCATGGTCGGCCCGCGCCGGCGTCGGCG
>JAQBPE010000291.1 GCA_028287685.1 Cyanobacteria bacterium RYN_339
ACTACTACCCGTACTCGCTGATCGGCTCGTACTACTATCCGTACTCCTACTCGCCTTACCTCTACGGCTACCGGAGCCTGTATTACCCGTACTCCTGGTAGCTCCGCCAGGCTTCGATACCCTCGGAACAAGGAGGGGGAGCAGAGGGCTCCCCCTCCTTCGCCGTGGGGACGGCGCTAACACAAAATCACGCCGCTGGTGTATCCCCGCTCGAGGCCGTACCATGCGTTCCAGGCGATCGAGACGACGCCGACACGAAGTACCTGGAGGCGCGATGACCGAACGAATCGACCTGGCCCGCGAGCTGCTGCTGACCTGGCGTCACGGCGTGCTGGCCACGCTGAGCCTGGACCTGCCCGGTTACCCCTTCGGCTCCATCACCCCTTATGCCCTGGATCACGCCGGAGAGCCGCTGATCCTGATCAGCACGATCGCGCAGCACACCAAGAACATCCAGGCCGACCCCCGCGTCTCGCTCACGATCCATGATCCCCACGATGGGGATCCGCAGGCCGCCCCGCGCCTGACGTGGGTGGCCGATGCCTCGCCCGTGGCCCCGGAAGATGCAGCCGCCAACGCGCGCTACCTCGCCTACTTCCCGGATTCGGCCGGCTACAGCGACACGCATGACTTCGCGCTGTACCGGCTGCAGCTCAAGCGCGCCCGCTTCATCGGCGGGTTCGGCCGCATCTACTGGCTGGAGCGCGAGGAGCTGGTGGTCCCGAACCCGTTTGCGCTCACGGAAACCGGCATCGTCACGCACATGAACGAGGACCACGGCCACAACCTCCGCGCCTACTGCAAGGCCTTCAAGGATCTCGACGCCAGCGAGGCGGTGATGCAGGGCCTCGACGCGCACGGCTTCGACGTGCTGGCGGACGGCAAGCCGCTACGCTTCGGGTTCGAGCGCGCGATCGCCACCCCCGACGAAGCCCGGCAAGAGCTGGTGCGGCTGGCCAAGGTGGCGCGTGAAAAGGCGTTTGCACCGTAAAGCTGCTAGGCTGGTCTGGTGACCCAGCTTTCCCTCCTCGCCGGCACCGCCGCCAACCCCCTGCTGCACGGCCTGAACGAGGCCCAGCGCCTCGCCGTGCAAACGATCGACGGCCCCGTGCTGGTCGTGGCGGCCCCCGGCAGCGGCAAGACCACCGTCTTGACCAACCGCGTGGCCCACATGCTGCAGTCCGGCATCGCGCCGGAGCGGGTTATGGCCGTCACCTTCACCAAGAAGGCCGCCACGGAGATGCAGGATCGCATCGCCAAGAAGGTGGGCGGCAAGGCGCTGGCGGAGAAGATCACGATCGGCACCTTCCACAGCATCTGCCTGCGGTTGCTGGACGGCCACTACAAGCTGCTGGGCTACCCCACGGAGAAGCAGCCTCACCTGGTGATGCCCGGCGTGCAGCGCGCCATCTTCGAGCTGCTGCTGCGCGAGAACCACATGGAGGACGTGCGCTTCGACGACCTGGCCGCCTTCATCAGCCGCGCCAAGAGCATGTTGGTCTTCCCCGCGGCCATCAAGCGCCAGAGCGCCGACCCCGCCGAAGTCCGCTACGCGCACCTGTACGGCGCCTACCAGAGCCGGCTGGAGAAGCAGAACCTGATCGACTTCGACGACCAGCTGTGCCTGGCCGTGCGGCTCCTGGCGGAGCAGCCGGCGATCGCCGCCGACGTGCGCAAGCGCTACACCCACATCCTGGTCGACGAGTACCAGGACACCAACCGCGCCCAGTACGAGCTGCTCAAGCTCCTGGCCTCGCCGCGCAACAACCTGTTCGCCGTGGGCGATGACGCGCAGGGCATCTACGGCTTCCGCGCCGCGGACTTGAACAACATCTTGAACTTCAAGAAGGACTACCAGGGCACGAAGGACATCCTGCTCGAGACCAACTACCGCTCCACGCCGCAGATCGTGGCGTTGGCGAACAACCTGATCTCCCACAACAGCCACCAGATCGACAAGACCATCCGCGCGGCCAACGCGTCGGACCCCAAGAGCGTCCTGACGGTGCAGTTCCAGGACAACTTCGCGGAAGCCGACCAAATTGGCGAGCGCATCCTCGAGCACATCCGCAACGGCGTGAACCCGGAAGAAATCGCGAACCTCTACCGCACCCACGCGCAGGCCATTCCCTTCATGGACGCCCTCAGCACCCGCGAGATCCCCTTCACGGTCAAGAAGAGCGACAGCTTCTACGAGCGCCTCGAGATCGCGGAGACGCTGGCGTACATGCGCCTGGCGCAGCGCGGCCGCCACCCCCTGGTGGAGCTGGCGCTCGAGAAGCTGCTGGGCAAGTTGGGGCTGGCGCGCGAGGCCCTGGCGATGCTCAAGGTCGAGGCCGAGCGGCAGGAAACGGACCTCATGAGCGTCTGCTGGCAGGTGGACCAGGTGCCCCTGCCCACGCTGGCCCAGAAGGGGCTGGTGAAGCACGTGCTGAACATGATCCGCGGCTGGCAGAACTGGCAGGGGCCGATCGCCGACCTCTACAAGGCCGTGCTGGACCAGACGCACTACCGCCAGAAGCTGGAGAAGAAGAAGGGCGAGGACAACTCGCAGAAGATGGACTGCCTGGGCGCGATGTACGAGCAGATCAAGCGCTGGGAGCCCAAGGACGTGCGCGAGCTCTTCCAGCGCATCGACCAGGCCACCAAGCCGCACAAGAAGGACAAGCGCACCGGCGCCGTCCAGCTGCTGACGATCCACGGCTCCAAGGGTCTCGAGTGGGATGCGGTCTTCGTGATCGGGCTGGAAGAAGGCGTGCTGCCGTACCAGGTCGCGCTGGACGAGGGCGAACTGGCCGAAGAGCGCCGGCTTTGCTACGTGGCGATCACGCGCGCGCGCAAGCACTTGCAGCTGAGCTACGGGCGCGAGCGCTCCACGTTCGGCAAGGCCAAGGACGCCACGCCCAGCCGCTTCATGAACGAGATGACGAACAAGGCGACCTCGACCTAAATCGCCAGGCGGAAGCCCAAGACCCCGCCGCCGAGCGTGAACTCGCCCAGGCCCCACTTGTAGGCGAGCTCGAAATTCGGCCAGAGAGGGACGACCAGGCTGTCGATGTAGCGGTAGCTGCCGCCCGCCTGGCTGTTGAGCTGCGCGAAGAGCACCGGGCCCAGCGTGCCGCGGAAGGTGAAGTTGCCGCCCAGCACCGTGGACCACACGAGGGCCGGCTGGACGTAGCCGCTGGGGCCGTTGAGGATCGGCGCGGCGGTCGGCGACAAGGAGCCATACGCGAGCACCGGGTAGATGCTGGGCCCGGCCGCGAGCGTCACGCCCCAGCAGGTCGTGGCCGGGTCGCCGCCCAGCCGGTAGGTGAGCCGCGGCGCGATCGAAAGCACGTTGGTGCTCACGCCGACGGCGAGGCGATCGCCCAGCGCCTGGTCCACGTCGAAGTCGAGCAGGCCGAAGGACACGCTGGTCTGGTGGCCCTGGAAGTCCACCCGCGGCACCGTAGAGGCGGCGGCGGGCGCGGCGGCAAGCAACAGGGCCAAGGTGGCAAGCAGGCGTCTCATGGCCACGTTGTACCCGCGGGCGCGTGCTACTCCGGCACGATCTCCGCGTTCTTGCGCCTGGCCGCGATCAGCTTGTCGATCGTCCGCAACAGGGCATCCAGCTTCTGGGGCACCTCGATGAAGGCTTCGTAGCGCAGGCCGCGGGGCACGTCCATCTCGCTGACGGCCAGCCCGGTGATGATCACCGGCACGTCTTGCACGGCCTTGGCCGCGATGAACTGGAACGCCTTCGCGCCTTCCACCTCGTGGTAGAAGTCCCGCATGCCGCCCGCGCTGATGGATTCCAGCCGACGGACCAGGCTGACGATGATCACGTCGGGGTCGAAGGCCTTGATCTCGGCGAGGTCCAGCGGCACGACGTCGCTCTTGACCAGGTGCCCGCCGCGCTTCCGCAGCATCTCCGCGACCATGTCCGCGTAAAACGGGTAGTCGTCGATGCACAAAATGCGCCCCATGTGCCGCCTCCTCTCCACAAGCCGATCACGCCGGCAGCTCGAACCAGAACATCGAGCCCTTGCCGAGCTCGCTCTGGACGCCGATCTGCCCGCCATGGGCCTCCACCAGCGCCTTGCTGATCGAGAGGCCCAGCCCGGTGCCGCCTGCCCGGCGGGTGTTGCTGCTGTCGAGCTGGGTGAAGCGCTGGAACAGCCGCGGGATGTCGCCGGGCGCGATGCCGATGCCGGTGTCTTGCACCTCGCAGCGGATGCGACCGTCCCGCCGCGTGGCGCGCACGATGATCGTGCCGCCCGCGGGCGTGAACTTGATCGCGTTGCCCAGCAGGTTGACCAGCACCTGCGCGACACGCTGTTCGTCCGCCCGTTGCATGGGCAGCTCCTCGGGTACCTCGTTCACCAGCTGCAGCTGCTTCTGGTCGGCCAAGGGTTCGAGATTCGCCACCACCGCAGCCACGATCTCGGGCAACCGGATCGGGCGCGGGTCCAGCGCGAACTTGCCGGCCCGGATGCGGCTCATGTCGAGCAAATCGTTCACCAGCGCCATCAGCGCGTCCGCGCCCGCCAGGATCTTGCGCATGTAAGTATGCTGGGTCGGGGCCAGTGGCCCTTCCAGCTCGTCGTCCAGGATGCTGCCGAAGCCCATGATCGCGTTGATGGGCGTGCGCAGCTCGTGGCTGAGGATGCTCAGGAACTCGTCCTTCATGCGGTCGACCTGCTCGAGCTGCGCGAGCCGCTCCGCCTGGAGCCGCCCGGCCTCCTCGCGGGCCGTCACGTCGGAGGCCATGATCAACAAGCCCGGCACGCCATCCGGGCTGGCGATGGGCACGTAGGTCAGGTCGGCCCGGAGCGAGCGGCCAGGCCGGACGAGGGGGAAGGCGGGGGCACCGACCGGCCGGCCGGACGCGAAGGCTTCCTGGATGCGCGGGTTCGGGCTTGCCAGGTCCGGCACGAGGTCGTCCAGGCGGCGGCCGGGGAAGGCGTCGGGTGGCAACCCCAGCAGCGTGGCGAAGGCCGCGTTGACCCAGCCGAACTCCAGCTCGCGGTCGAGGTAGGCGATCGCGGCAGGCGCGTTGGTGATGATGCTCTCGATGAAGGCCTTCTCCGTGGCCAGCTCGATGCTGCGCCCGCGGAATTGCTCCGCCAGGTGCTGCAGCTCCTCCTGCTGGGTCGCCAGCTCTTCGGCCTGCGCCGTGAGCTCTTCGTTGGCCACGTGCAGCTCCTCGTTCCGCGCGGCGATCGCCTCCTCGGCCGCCCGCCGGTCCGTCAGGTCGCGCGTGACCTTGGCGAAGCCCACCAAGGCGCCTTGCTCGTCGCGCAGGGCCGTGATCACCACGTCGGCCCAGAAGCGCGAGCCGTCCTTGCGCACGCGCCAGCCTTCGTCTTCGACGTGCCCCAGCGCCTTGGCTTGCTCCAGCAACCAGGCCGGCCTGCCGGCGAGCACATCTTCGGGCAGGTAGAAGCGCGTGTGGGGCTGGCCCACGATTTCGGACTCTTCGTAGCCCTTGAGCCGCCGGGCCCCGAGGTTCCAGGTCAGCACCGTGCCTTCGGGATCCAGCACGAAGATGGCGTAGTCCACCACGCTCGCGACCAGCAGCTCGACCAGCCGGGCCTGCGCCAGCACCTCGCGCGTGCGCCCCACGACTTCCGCTTCCACGTGATCGGTGTGCGCGCGCAACTCGGCGTAGAGCTGTTGCAGCTCTTCCTGCTGGTTCAGCAGCTCTTCCCCTTGCGCGCTCAGCTCCTCGTTGGCGGCCTGGGTTGCCGTCTGAACGGCTTCGCTCCGCATGGCCCGCTCCACGGCCACCCGCCGCAAGCGCGTGAACAGCTCGAACGAGGCCTGCTGCGCCTGCAGGTAGTGGCCCTCCAGCGCCAGCACGATCGCCAACAAGGTTTCGCGGTCCGTGGAATAATCGGCCAGGAAGCCCAGCAGGGCCTGCTTCTGGGCGGCGTCAGCCAGCACCAGGTCGCTCGGCTCGATCGCATCCTTGGGGATGCCGGGCAGCCGATCCGCCTCCCAGTCGCGCAGCCCTGCCAGGGTGACCTCCAGCGCCGTGCCGGCCACGAAGCCTGCCAGCAGCTTCTCCAGGCCGAGGCGGGTCTGCTCGAGCAGCACCGCTTCCGGCACTTCCGCGAAGAGCCGCAGCAGCGGGACGTCCAGCTTCCTGGCCAGGTCGAGGTTGAGTTGCGACAGCTCTTCCAACCGGTGCCCACGCAGGAACCCCGCGTAAGCCTTGAGCGCCTGGTTGTCCGGGAGCACCGCCCGCATCATAGCTTCCTTGCTTTTACTTAACAAAGATATGATACGCGAATTTCCAGCAGTTGAGTTAACTATTTCGGCAACCCGATCGAGGCTGTCGAAAATAGTCTAATAACGATGCGTCTTATTTAAAGCAGCTTACAGCAACCAACCCATGTCAATTTCAGAAGATGCGGTGCTTGGCATCTTCCAGATCCTCGAACTGGTCCGCCTTGACGGCCCAGACGAACAGGGCCAGCACGCCGCCCCCCGTCAGCACGATCAGGGGCAGCATGACGAAGTAGAGGCTCATGGGGTCTCCTTGGCGAGCCGCAAGGCGCTCGCCATCACTGCCAGCGAGCTCAGCGGCATCAGGACCGCGGCCACCAGCGGGCCAACCAGGCCGGCCACGGCCAGCGGGATGGCGATCGCGTTGTAGAGTGCGCTCAGGCGGAAGTTGGTGTGGATCACGGCCACCGTGCGGCGCGCCAGCACGACGAGCCCGGGCAGGGCGGTCAGGTCGCCGGCCAGCACGGCGTCGGCGGTGACGACGGCCAGGTCCGCCCCACCGCGGGCCACGGCCACGCCCACGTCGGCGGCGGCCAGGGCCGGGGCATCGTTCAGGCCGTCGCCGACCATCAGGACCGCGCCATGGCGGGCGCGCAGGTCGCGCAACGCGTCCAGCTTGCCGGCGGGCGTGGCGCGGCTGCGCACGTCCGAGATGCCCAGCTGCCAGGCCACCGCGTTGGCAGCCTCCGCGGCATCGCCCGTGAGCAGCGTGACGCCGAGCCCCAGCGAGCGCAGTTGCGCCAGCACGTCGGCGGCCTCCGGGCGCAGCGGGTCGGCCAGGGCGATCGCCCCCACCACCCGCTCGCCGTGGGCCACGTAAACCAGGGTGGCGCCCGGCGGCGCGTCGTAGGCCGGCACCGCGAAGCCCGCCGCCGCCAGCCACTCGCCATGGCCGACGCGCACGGGCGTGCCGGCGATCGTGCCGCGCACGCCACCTCCGGGCTCGGCGATGAAATCCGCGGGGGGCTCGGCGGGCATGGCGGCATGCGCCACGATCGCGCGGCCCAGGGGATGCTCGCTGCCGGCTTCCAACGCGGCGGCCAGCGCCAGCGTTTCCGGGGCGCCGAAGAGCGCCACCACGGCGGGCTCGCCGCGGGTGAGCGTGCCGGTCTTGTCGAAGACCACGTGCCGCACGCCCGCCAGCGCCTCCAGCGCGTCGCCGCGCTTGACCAGGGCGCCCGCGGCCAGCGCGCGTGCCAGGCCCAGCGCGCGGGCAGCCGGCGTGGA
>JAQBPE010000043.1 GCA_028287685.1 Cyanobacteria bacterium RYN_339
CAGGCGCTGGCCAACCCCGTTCGTACGCAAGAAGCACTGTTGAAGCGGATCGTCGCGCTGTACGCCCCCACCGAGCTGGGCCGCCTGTTGCACCTGGACCGCGTCCACGACGCCGACGATTTCCGGCGCGAGGTGCCGCTGACGAACGCGGACTTCTACGACCCGCTGTTCCAGCGCGTTCACGCGGAGAACCCACCCAACGCCGTCACCACCGAAACGCTGGCGTTCCTCGCGCGCTCCAGCCGCACCACCCGCGCGGCCAAGTTCATCCCCTATCCCCATGTGATGATTAAGGCCTTCAAGCAGTTCGAGACCGCCCTGGCGATGCACCAGATGCGCGAGACCGGCAACTACACACTGCTGGACGGCCGCCTGCTGATCACGGCGGGCTCGCCCACGGTCGAGCGGACCGCCTCCGGGCTGACGGTGGGCTTCGCCAGCGGGATCATGGCGGCCCTGGCGCCCAAAATGGCGGCCAAAATCGTCCTGCCTTCCCGCCCGGTGCTGGAGATGACGGACTGGCAGGCCAAGATCGCGGCCACGGTCGACGAGGCCAAGAACCAGGACGTGCGCGTCATGACAGGGATCCCGACTTGGGTGGTGCCGATTTTGGAACACCTGCTGGAACGGACGGGGAAGCGGACGGCGCGCGAGGTCTGGCCAAACCTGGCCGCGTACTACTGGTCCGGCTGCCCGATCGGGGTGTACGAGCCGCGGCTCAGGGCGCTGTTCGGGCCGGAGGTGGCCTTCAGAGAGGTGTACTCTGCGGCCGAGGCGCCGGTGGCGTACCAGTGGAAGCTGGGCGAGCCGGGGTTGGTGTTGGACGTGGAGCGCACCTACTTCGAGTTCTTGGAGGCCGATCCGGCTTCGCCGGTTCCCGGTGGTCATCGTCGCCTCACGCTGGGCGAGGTGGAGGTGGGCAAGGCCTACAAGCTCGTCGTCTCGTCGTTGGGCGGGCTGTGCGCCTATCGGCTGGAGGACGTCATCGAGGTGCTCGCCCTGGACCCGCCGCTGATCCGGTTCCTCGGGCGCGAAATCGAAGAAATGAACCTGGGCGGAGAAAAGCTCCCCATCAGGGTCATGCGCGACGCGTTGGCGGGCTGGCCGGTCGAGAACTTCTTCGTGGCGCCCTCCGAAGGCGGGAAGGCCTACCAGGTGTATGTGGAGGGCCCTGCGATGGACCTCGACGCGTTCGCCCGCGAAGTGGATGGCCGGTTGCAGGCTGCCCACGGGCTGTATGCCAACCTCCGGAAGCACGACGTGGCCCTGGGCCCCCTGGTGGCGACCGCCCTGGCGGCTGGCAGCATCCAGCGCTTCGTGGGGCGGAGTCGCCAGTTCGGGCAAGGCAAGTTCCTGCACTTGTACGACACGCGAGACATCGTGGACCAGGTTCTGGGCCAAGAACCGTTAAGCTGACGGTAACGTCGGCTTGAGCTGGCCGCAACCGTGTGGGGGCGCGTCGCGGCGATAACCATGGCCAAGGAGATTGCCCCATGTCCATGAGTTCCAACGTTTCGAAGTCCTTCATCAAGTCGCTCGCCCGCGAGCGGGCCCCCGAGGTGATGGGCGTGGCGTACCGCGATCTTTCAAAGTCCCTCAAGCGCGAACTGAAGGAGCAGGTGGCCGACGAGTTGCGGGTCAGCGCGCGCGCCCGGGTGGTAGCCCGCCCGGCGACGACGGCGCCCTCCGAGGGGATCATGGCCTACCTGCGCGAAAAGCTGGGCGCGCACTCCGACGTGCGCATCACCCACGGGCCCTACCGCGTGGGCTACAGCAACACCCGCCTGGGCTTTGCCGCGCAGGCCACGGAGCCGGGCTGGTTCGGGCCTAAAGCCAAGTACATCGAGGGCACGTGGGACGTGCACCAGCAGGCCGTCACCTCGATCGACTGGAACCCCGTCGCGGGCTACGCCCGGCCGCACAAGGAAGAAGCCCGCTACAAGCCCAAGTGGGACGTCTACAGCCTGATCGGCATCATCGCGGGGATCGGCCCGGTCTAATGTTTTCTCCCGATACCCCTGCGTTCGCAGCGTTAAGCGGCTCCGGGGGAACCTTTGTGGGGTCCATTACTTTGGGCCGCGGCTGCCTTCCCGAGCCCGTTTCCCCAAATCGCCTTCATAGAGACGCTTTGCAACCCCTTCATTACGTTTGACGTTAAACGCGAAGCGTAATAGGAGGGCCTGAAGTCCAGTCGCTCCAGGCTTTAGCGCCATTCGACCCGAAATCCGCATTCCGACCAACCTACGAAAGGGTGTTCGCCCCTGCGCGATAGGCCAGGTTGTCCGCCTTCGTCCAAACTACCCAGGTCCTTCCCGTCGCACTTTCGTACTAGGATTCCCAATAGACCTCGATCTTGTGGCCGTCCGGATCCAGGCATAGGAAGAAGACGCGGTCTTCGGCCTCGCGCAAGGGGTTCTTGATGGGGACGTCCGCGGCCGCCATCCGCGCGTGGAGCGCAAGCACGTCGGCCGGCTCGGGCAAGCGGAAGCCAAAGTGGAACGTGGGAGGGTACGTGCGGGGCTCCTCGGCGCGGGTCAGGGAGAGCTCGAAACCGGCCGCATCGCGCACCTTCACGAAATCCTCCAGCCGCAAGACCTCCGCGAAGCCGAACCATTGGAGGTAAAAAGGCAAGGCCCGATCGGGGTCGGCTACGGCCAGGTTCAGGTGGTTAAGCGTCATCATGTCGGCTATGTACCCACGCGGGTATAACCTGCCCATGCGCAGGTGGCTCGTGGGTTTGGTGGCTTCGGCGGCGGTGGCCCTTCCGGCATACGCGGCCGCCCCTGAGGCTGTTCAGCGCGGCGAGCAGCTGTTCTTCGAGCATTCTTTCGGCCCCACGGCCTCGTCCGTGCCGATGGCGGTCTTCCAGGCCCTGCAGCACCAAGATGCTCGCTTCCGCCCCGAGGCGCTCGGCGAGCGATACGGCCTGCTCTTCAAGCCCGGCCGCGACCTGCCGATCGGCTTCGTGGGCGCGCCGGCGCTGGGCGTGGAGCGGCTGAGCTTCAACTGCTCGCTGTGCCATACCGGGCAGGCCGCCGGCAAGGTGGTCCCGGGCATGGCGAACACGCGGCTGCGCATGCAGGAGTTCGAAGAAGACCTGATGGACGCGCTGAAGCACGACGTGGAAGTCAGCGGGACGTCGACCTATGAAACCGCCCAGATCAAGCTCTGGCTGCTGTTGGCGCGCCGTCAGGCCGAAGGCTTCAAGCCCTCGCCGCACCGCGCCGGACCCGGGCGCTTTGATTTGTTGCAAACCTTCAAGAAGCGCCTGGGCTTGCCGCCCCACGGCTTCAACGCCCAGATGGACATCCCCGCGCTCTTCGGCGCCCGCATGCTCAAGCGATATCCGCGCGACGGCGCGTTGGGGGGCGACCAGGACCTCGTACGGTACCTGATCGTGCGGCTGTCAGGGGATAACAGCCCCTTGAAAGGGGGCAAGGTGCCGGCCTGGGTGACGGACCTCAACGCGTACCTGGCATCGCTCGAGCCCCCGGCCAACCCGTACCCGGTGGACCGCGTCCGCGCCGCTGAAGGCCACAAGGTCTTCCGCAACACCTGCGCGCCGTGCCACGGCGTCTACGAGCCGTACGAACTGAGCCACCCTAACCGCATCATCCCGCAGGCGGTGGTGGGCACGGATCCGCAGCGGGTGCAGGTCTGGGACGCGGCGAGCATCGCCTTCGTCCGCCGGGACCCGCTGATCAGCCAGCTCGACCTCCAGCCGGGCGTGGGCCTGCTCCCGCCTTCCCTGCGCGGCGTCTGGGCCACCCCGCCCTACCTCCACAATGGCTCCGTGCCGACGTTGTATGACGTGTTAAGCGATCCGGGCAAACGGCCCGCAACCTTCCGGCGAGGTCCCAACTACGACCCCGTGAAGGTCGGGCTGACGGGCGACGAAGGCTTCCTGTACGACACGCGCATCCCCGGCAACGGCAACATGGGCCATCCCTTCGGCGTGCCGCTGAGCGAGCGCGAGCGCCTGGCCGTGGTCGAATACCTCAAAACGCTGTGATCGCGCTGCCGCCGCCCGGAACGGAAGAGGTGCTGCTCGCCGAGGCGGGCCGGCCGGTGCTCGTGCGCGTGGCGCTGGAGCACGGGCTGCCGGGCTGGGCAGACGAGCGCATGCACCTCGGCGGCACCTGGTGTTACCTGGTGGCAGACGGCCCCGGCGTGCTGGTGTGCGACACCTCGATGCAGTACCCCGGCCTCTGGTGCCTGCTGCCTTTGGCCTGCCCCAAGGCGCTGGTCGCGCCATTGCCGGTGGTAGACCGCATCACGGCGGCGCTGGATCGCTACTTCCCGGGCCAGAGCGTCACGGCGATCGCCCTCACACATTGGCACCCGGATCACACCGAAGCCGCCCCGGCGCTCCAGGCGGCCCTGGGCGGCCACCCGCCCCTCCGCATTGCCGCCCTGGACCGCCCCGCGCGGGGCAACGGCGTGCTGGCGGGCGGCGCCGACGCGGTCTTCCACGCGGCCGGCTATCGCAGCTGGACCTGGGGGCCGGACCTCCGCAACGGCGAACCCCTCGGCCGGACGGGCTTCCGCGTGCTGGCCCTGCCCGGCCACACCCGCGGCAACGTGGCCTTCGTGGACGCCGCCCGCAAGCTCTCGCTGGGGCCGCCGGCCCGGTACGAGCCGCCGCGCTACAACCCGCTCACGGAGCAGCCGCTCCGCCACCGCGACACCATGATCGCCTTCTACCAGGCCACTTACGGATACCGCCACTTCGCCAGCCACCCGGCCCGTGACGTGCTGGACGCCTGGCCGGAGCAGCCCTGGGAGCCGCCTACCAAGCGCGGGCCCGCCGGGTATACTGCTCCTGCCCCATGATCACGCCCCCACCCCCACCCCAGTCGCCCGTGGCCGCCTTCCTGGCGGCGCACCCGCGCTACGCGGTGTTGCCGGCTCCTTACTTCGAAGAAACGGCCGTCGCCGCCAGCCACCTGGACCTGGACCTTCGCCCCGGCGCCTTCCTCGGCCGCGGCCGCGCCTGGTCGGTGGAAGTGGACACGGGCCGCACCGTGCGCTTCCCCGCCCACGGCACCTCCACGGCGCCCTCCTGCCAGGCCTTCCTGGACCTGGGGGCCGAACGGCCGAAGAAGGCCGAGGTGCGGCTCTTCGACGCCGGCCACCACCTGGCCGCGCGCTTCACCATCCCCACCATCCACCCCCGGCGGTTCCAGGCCCAGTACACCGTCGGCCCTTACTCCCACCAGGTCTCGCGCCGCTGGGGTGAGGACGGCGCCTCCCTGGTGTTGATCCAGCAGCGCTACCGGCCGGAGTTCCCGCGCCTGAAGCACCCCGTGGTCTACGTGGGCGGCGACTTCAACTACCAACGCATCGAGAACCTGGTGCGCTACTTCCGCACGCACGGCATCAACGCGCTGGGCTACAAGCCGGACTACGACCGCGACCCCGCCGAGTCGTTGCTGGCGATGGGCGCCCGCGACCAACGGGACGTGCGCGAATGGGTGGGCCTGAACGGCGGTGGCAGCGCGCACCTGGTGGGCCTGTGCCTGGGCGGCATCCTGGCGCGCGCCATGCAGGCAGCGGGCCCCTTCGCCAGCCTCACGACCGTGGGCACGCCGCATACCGGCTCGCGGCTGGCCGACGTCTACAACGGCGTACCGGCCTTGCCCATGCTGCACCGGCTCGTATCCGGTGACCCGCGCATCCACAAGTACAAGGACGCACACGAGGACATGGTGGCCTTCAACCGCGAGGTGGCGGTGGGCTTCCGCGGCGTTGTGCTGGACGCCCATGACCGGGTCATGGACCGCCGGTACGACGTTACGGCCACGGCTCTGCGCTGCCTGGAAGGCGCCCGCGTCCACACGGACGGCCTGATCCTCTCCGAAGGCCAGGCCTTGGGCAAGCCCTACGCGGTCTGGAACACCGACCACGCCGGCATGATCAACGACGGTGCGGCGGCGCGCTACTTCGACGCCTACGCGGCCCACGAGCAGCTGTTGGAGACCCTGGAATGACGCGCGTCGGCATCACGAAGGTGGCGCGCCACCTGCCGCCCGGCCGCATGACCGCGGCCGACATGGCCCGCCGCACGGGGCTCGACGAGGCCAAGATCCGCGACGAGATCGGGATGCTGGAGAAGCCCATCGGCGCCCCCGGGGAGAGCGCCCTGGACCATGCCCTGAAGGCCGGCCAGGCGCTGCTGGAAGGGCTCGACCCCAAGAGCATCGACCTCCTGATCTATGCCTCGGGCTCGATGCCGGACCATCCACTGTGGTGGGGCATTTACAAGCTCCACGAGCTGTTGGGCCTGCACCATGCCCGCTTCCTGGAGCTGCACTACGGCTGCATCGGCTCGCTGCACGCGTTGGAGGCCGCCAAGAGCTACATGCTGGCGAACCCCGCCATCAAGCGCGCCATCGTGATCGGGGCGGAAGGCTACCACTTCGACGAGGCCTTCGCGGACTACGCCTATGCCGACAACGAGCCCATGTACATCTTCGCGGACGGCGCGGCGGCCGCGCTGCTGGAGCGCTCCAGCGAGGTCGAACTGCCGAACTACCTGGGCAGCTTCAAGTTCCTGGTCGACTCCAGCAAGCACGCGGAGGCGGCCGTGCCGGGCGGCGGGGCCAAGGACTACCAGGCGGCGGACCGCGCGTTGCGGCTGCCCGCCCAGGACGCTCGCGAGCTCAAGCGCTTCGGCATCCGCTACATCCAGAACTACCTCAGCGTGACCCGCGAGGCGATCGCCCTGGACGGGCGCGAAGGGCCGGACTTCCTGATCTCCAGCCAGCTGAAGCTGCCGCTGGCGCGCATCTTGTTGGCCAAGCTGGGGCTGACCATGCAGGAAACCGCCTACACGATGCCGAAGTGGGGTCATGTGGGGACGGCGGACATCTTGTTGGCGTTGGGCGAGGCGATGGAGCAGGGGCAGTTGAAGCCCGGCTCCACCGCGGCGATCGTCTCGAGCGGCGTAAGCTTCTCGTGGGGCGCGGCCACGCTGATCATCCCATGATGCGGCGCTTCGCAGCCCACTGGGCGCCGCTGCTGGTGCAGTGGCGCTGGCAGGTCGTGGCCTTCTGGGTCGTGGCCATCGCGCTCGCGGCGAGCTCCCTGGGCGGGCTGGAACGGCTCACCAAGGAGGACGACGGCGCGCGCACCTCGTCGTCCGCGCATGCCCACGAGCTGATGCGCGCGAAGTTCGCCGCGGACGCCCTGACGGAGCTGGGCCTGGTCTACGAGGGCCCCGTGACCCCCGCCTACCGCGCAAGTGTGGCGGAGGCCCTGCGCAAGGTGCCGGGCGTAGCGCTCGTGCGTCCCGTGGCGCTGGCCGGCCACCCGGGCCTGGCGCTCGATCGGGCGGCCCTGACGGCCGGCATGGACGACCACACGGCCCAGGAGACCTCGCGCCGGCTGATGGCCGCCCTCGCCGCCGTACCGGCCCCGCCGGGCGTGAAGGCGCACCTGATGGGCCGCCCGGTGTTGATCCAGGAGCTGAGCGATCTCAACGCCAGCGAGGTCAAGCGCGTGGAGCGCTTCAGCCTGTTGCTCTCGTTCATCGTGTTGGTGGTGGTCTTCGGGTCGCTCGCGGCTGCGCTGTTGCCCGTTGCGATGGGGCTTGCCGGCATCACGTTGACGCTGGGCGTGGTGGTGGCCCTGGGCGGCGCCGTGCCCGTCAGCGCCCTGACGCGGCTGGTGACGAGCGTGATCGCGATTGCCGTGGGCATCGACTACGCGCTCTTCGTCGTCAGCCGCTACCGCGAGGAGCGCGCCTCCGGCCGCGACGCCACCGACGCGATCACCCGCACGCTGGCCCACGCGGGCGGCACGATCACGCTCTCGGCCCTGGTCATGGGCTGCTCCGTGCTGGCGCTGCTGATCCCGGACTTCTCCGGCGCGCGGGCGATCGCCGGCTGCGTGACGATCGTGCTGGGCGTTTCCCTGCTCACCACCTTCTCGTTGCTGCCCGCGCTGCTGATCCTGGCGGATCGTTGGGTCGCCAGCGAACAGGCGCAGCGGCACGAGCGGGCCCGCCAGGCCGGCACCTGGTCCAGCCTGGCCCGCTGGGTGCTGGGCCACCACAAGCAGGTGCTGGTGGGCACGGCCGCCCTGCTGGGGCTGTTGATCATCCAGCTGGGCCACATGCGGCTCTGGGAACCGGGCCCCACCTTGTTGCCCACCTCGCTCTCGAGCCGCCAGGGCTACGACGTGCTCGCCAAGGCCGGGCTGGGCGGCGAGATCGACTCGTTGTTCGTGGTGGTGCAGCAACCGCCCGGCGATCGCACGCTGGCGCCGGCCACGCTGGAGGCCATGGCCGGGCTGCGCGCGCGGCTGAAGGCCGACCCACGCATCGCGCGGGTGGACTCGATCCTCGACCTCGTGGCGGATGACGCCGGGCACCGCGACCGCTTCTTCGCCCAGCTCGACGACCCCTTCGGCCGCATGCTGCTGATGCCGCGCCTGACGTCCGCCTTGAAGCACGACGCCGAGGGCACCTTCACGATCATGCGCGTGATCCCCCGGCAGGGCCTGGCGAGCCCGTTCCTGCGCGATTTGGTGATCGACATCCAGCATCGGCAGCTGATGGCCCCGCCCGGGGTTCAGCTGTTCCTGGGCGGGAACGCCGCGCGGCGGGTGGACTTCACCACCGCGCTCTACAGCCAGATGCCGCTGATGGGCGGCCTGGTGGTCGGCAGCATCTACCTGTTGCTGTTGGTCTACTTCCGCTCGCTGCTGCTGCCGCTCAAGGCCGTGGTCATGAACGCCGTGCCCGTGATGGGCGCCTGCGGCGTGCTGGTGCTGGTCTTCCAGGATGGCTGGGGCGCGGGCTTGTTAGGGCTGGACGGGCCACCGGGCGCGGTGATGGCGATGACGCCGATCGTGTTGTTCTGCCTGGTCTTTGGCCTGTCGATGGACTACGAGGTGTTGATCCTGAGCCGCGTGCGCGAGGCGCACCTGGCCGGCTGCAACGACGACGAGGCGATCCGCATGGGCATGAGCAGCACGGGCGGCATCATCACGGGCGCGGCGGCGATCATGCTGAGCGTCTTCGCGCCCAACTTGGCCAGCGCCCTGGTCAACGCCAAGGAACTGGGACTGGGGCTGTCCACGGCGGTGTTGATCGACGCCACCGCGATCCGGTTGCTGCTGGTGCCGGCCTTCATGAAGGCCATGGGCAGCTGGAACTGGTACTTCCCGGGAAGGTCTCGTTAACCGGGTGTAAATAAACGCTTAAGCGATTGCGAAACGCGCAATCCACGCGGGTCTCGCGGCGACAAGGATTTCGTCCCTCCTTGCCGAATGGAGCCCCCGCCATGGCCCTCGAGAACGTGATCGCCCGCAAGCTGGCTCCTGGCTTCAAGAAGCCCGTGTTCGAGCGCGGCGCCAAGGCCATCTTCAAGCCCGCCATGATCGAGACGGCGGACAAGCTGGCGACGACCGCCACGGGCGGCATCCCCGAGCTGCTCGCCAAGGTCCAGGCCGCGGCCAAGGGCTTCGACGGGCACGTCGTCGCCAACATGCCGGGCGTGATGGCCGGAGGCAACCACGTGGCGGGGCTCCAACAGTTGTACACGCAGCTCGCGGACAAGGCCGTGGCCACGATCGACCCGCAGCTCGACGAGCAGCTGGGCAAGCTGCAGCTGGCGGCGCTGACGGAGAAGGCCCACTTGCTGCCCGACGACCACCCGCTGACGAGCTACCTCCAGGGCGTGGTCGACCGCACGGCCGGCCCCGACGCGAAGTACCCCTTCAAGGTGCATGTGCTGGAAACCGACGAGGCCAACGCGTTCAACGCCGGGGGCTCGACCATGGTCGTGTACACGGGCCTGTTCAAGACCGTGAAGAGCGAGGCCGAGCTGGCCGGCATCCTGGGCCACGAGATGACGCACGGCGACAACCGCCACGTGATGAAGAAGGTGGTTTCCCAGTCCTTCTCCGCGACCGCCGACGCCTGGCATTCGGCCCAGCACCCCTTGGTGCAGGGCGAGGGCTTCTTCGGCAAGGCCAAGGCCCTGATCCAGAACACCAAGACCTCGGCCCAGCTGATCGCCTTCAAGGAGAACAACTTCGAGGCCGTGCGCAACATGCAGCGTGGCCTGGAAGCCGAGGCCGACGCGGGTGGCGCTCGCCGCATGGCAGGCGCGGGCTACGACCCCCATGGCCTCTCGGCCTGGTTCCAGCGCATGGAGGGGGAGGAAAAGCAGGGCTCGCACGGCTTGAACGGCCTGCTGAGCGGCTTCATGAACGACCACCCCACCTCGGTCCAGCGCGTGGCCGCCGTGGAAGGCCAGATCAAGCAGGAAGGGCTGGACCGCACCGCCAAGGAGACGGGCGTGGCCCCCTACTTGGCGGCCACGCAGGCTTACCAGCCGGTCCCGAAGACCGCTTAACGGTGCTTGAGATCCTCTAGCGCGCCGGAGCCCGCGCCGCCGCCCATGGTAGCCAGCTGGCCGGTGTAGATGGCGGCGAGGGCCGGCCGGTTACGGTCGATCAGCGCGGCCGCCATCGCCGGGTGCGACAGGCACACGCGCTCCGCCAGCTCGATCTGGGCGGCCAGGGGCGCAACGCGGCGGCTGGCTTCGCGGTCGTGGAACAAGAGCAGGTAGGCCGTGGTGACCTTGCCGCTCGCGGCCATCAGCTCCGACAGGGCCATCCGCTGCATCTGCGGCGACTCCTGGCCCTCGCGCAGGTGCGTGCGGGCCATCTCGAGCAGCGCCAGGGCGTCGTCCATGTAGGTCACGGCGGCCACGCGCTTCTCCGCCGCGCTGGGCGTCAGCGGGTGGGTCATGGTGGTGAAGGCGTTGGCGCGGTCCTCGTCCGTGAACCGCAGCGACCGGCCCTCGAGGGGGATGGCGACGATGCCTTCGCCGTCCGCGGCTTGCACGTTCGCAGACCCCATGCCAATGCCGGCCAGCATCATGGCGGCCAGGGCGACGGTGGTGGTCAACAACTTCATGGCATTCTCCTTCAAATCCGATCCTTACAAAGCTTAATGAATAAGGGGTCATGGTCGGATGACGGAAAGAACAACAATCTTTGTTTGGCGCGGACGAACGCTAGAAATAGCGAGCAAGGGGTACATAAAACGCACCTTCACTAGAACGGAACAGGGAGGGGCAGCCAGTGCTGGGGTTGGAGCGCCGCATCGTCCTGGAAGATCACCTGGGCGAAAAGCATGCCCTGCACCTGCTCGAGGTGATCGAGGAGCGCTTCTTCGTGCTGCTGCCGCCCGCCTACGCCACGGAGCTGGCGGCCCTGCAGGAAGATAACGACCTGGACGAGGCGATCGAGATCCTGGCCGCCGGCCTCGGCGTGTTGGGCGCCCATGACCACCGCTTCGTGCCCGGGCGCGAAGTCCCGGCCATCCTGGCCCGCTCCGTCCACCACGTGCTGAAGCTGTGTGGGCTGCGCCTGGCGGACGATTTGCCCGATCTGGACGCGGGCGAGCTTTCGCCGATTGCGTTCTCCGACGAATGTAAGCGCCGTCAGAGCTGGTGAAGCCCGTCGCGTTTGCTCCCTAGATCGGTTCGATAGATCTGGCCGCTTCCCAAGTTAGGGAGCGGCTTTCGCGTTTTTGGCCCCCCTGCCGCCTGAAAAAACTCGGAATTAACACGCAAGTTAACGACGGGTAAAGGCTATTAAGAATTCAAGCCTCGGGGTTAAGCTCGGATGAAGAGGCAGCAGGAGGAAGTTAATCATGGCTAACACGTTCAACCGTTTCGGCGCCGCCTTCGTGGCCGGCACGCT
>JAQBPE010000348.1 GCA_028287685.1 Cyanobacteria bacterium RYN_339
CGCCTCGGGCAGTACGCCGAGGCGGTTCAGGCGGCCTCCGACTACCGCGACATCTTCCTGGCCCTGATGTCCCTGAGCGCCTGCCACCGCGTCGCCCCCACGGCCGCCGCGCCGGTGGCGAGTGCCCGGTCCGCCGTGCGCGTGGTGGCGCCCTTCCGGCTGTTCGACCTGGATGATGACGGCCGCATCTCCACCGGCGAGGCGCTGGCGGCGAACTACGGCCAGCAGGCCTGCGCCTGGACGCCGGCCCAGCGCCGCGAGCACATCTTGAGCGTTTACTACCGCGTGGCCTCCCAGCATGACGAGGGCCTCACGGAAGAGGAGTGGGTGGCCGGGCCGGCCACCTTGCAGCCCACGCCGCCGGAGCCCCAGCAGTTGGAGCGGCTGCGCAACCTGTTCTTCGACGCCGACATCGACAGCACCGGCACGCTGAGCGTCGAAGAGATGAAGGCCGCCAAGGCCTACGCGCCTCCGGGTGGCTGGACCAAGGCCGATCGCGCCGCCGCCATCACCGATCTGCTCGCCGTGGTGGATTACGATCGCGACCACGAGGTCACGTTCGATGAAACGCTCTGGATGGCCCACGAGACGTGCGCCCCGGCTCAGGTCCAAACACCCACAGTGGCCGTCCAAAAGCGCCCAAAGGCTTCGTCGCGTTATCTGGACTGAATCCCCGGTTCTTACCGGTTATCTGGATCGCGAATCGGGGCGATCGCCGGAAAGGCGCATTCATACAGGCCACCACGCGAAACCGGGTTTTCCGTATAATCAACATTATCTGGCGAAACCCATGCTTGGGTGATTTCCGCCTCATATGTTAATGTAGAGTCGTGAAGATTCTGATCATCGAGGATTCCGACCTGGCCTGATCTTGTCCGACCTCAACCTGGGGCGGGGCATGGAGGAAGGCATCGAGATGATCGCGGCGACGTGGCCGAGGCCACCTCGCTGGTGGACGGCATCCTGCCCAAGCCCTACAAGTTCATCGACCTTGCGAAGCTAGTGGAGAAGCTAGGAAAATGACGGTACCTCTCTTGAAGGTGCTCGTGGTGGACGACGACCCCTCGAACGTGGAGCTGTTGCGCATGCGGCTGCAAACGCTGGAGTGCGAGACCCTGGTCGCGCGCACGCCGACCGAAGGCTTGCAGGTCGCATCGGAGGCACAGCCTGACCTGATCCTGTTGGATCTGCGCCTGGGTTACGACGCGTTGGGCGGCCTGGATCTGCTTCAGCAGCTGCGCGACGCCGACGGCACCAGCAAAATCCCGGTCTTCATCCACTCGATCTTCGTCGCCAACCGTGGCGACCTGCCGGATGCCGAGGCCCTCTCCGACGGCTTCCTGCTCAAGCCCTTCAAGTTCGAGGACCTGAAACGCATCATCGCGGGCTTCCGGCGCGCGCCGGTCACGCAGGCGAGCTAGCCAGCGGCACCCGGAAGCCGAAGGTGCTGCCCTGGCCGGGCTCGCTGTCCACCTGGATCACGCCGCCATGCAGCTCGACCAGGCGCCGGGTGATGGACAGGCCCAGTCCCGTGCCGGGGCGCGGCAAGAGGTGGCTCTTGGCCAGCGGCGTGAACTCCTCGAAGAGCCTGGGCAGGTCTTCCCGCCGGATGCCGATGCCGTCGTCGCGCACGCGCACGGTCAACCAGCCGCCGTCGAGCTCGGCGTCCACGTCGATCCGGCCGCCGTCACGCGTGTACTTGTTGGCGTTGGAGAGCAGGTTCAGCATTACCTGGACCAGCTTCGCGGAGTCTCCCAGCACGGGCGGGAAGTGGTCCAGCTGCTTGACCGTGAGGATCTGACCCTTCTTGAGCATCTGCGGCTCCATGATCGCCATGGCCGCTTCCACCACCGCCGAGATGGGCGCGGGTTGGAGCGTGAGCAAGGACTTGCCGCTCTCCAGGAAGGCCAGATCCAGCACCTCGTTGATCACGTTCAAGAGGTGCTCGGCGGACCCCAGGGCATGCCCCAGGTAGCGGTGCTGCTCCGGGTTGAGCGGCCCGGCCAGCCCCTCCAGGGTGTCTTCCAGGAAGCCGATCACGGAGTTGAGCGGGGTGCGCAGCTCGTGGTTCATGTGGGAGAAGAACTGGTTGCGCAGCCGGTCCACGTCGCTCAGGTGGCGGTTGGCGTCACTCAGGCCGGTCAGGCTCTGCTCCAGCCGGTGCTTCTCTTGCTCGGAGTCTAGCGTCAGCAGGCCCCACTGCTGCTGCGCGATGCGCAGCGCCACGAGCGCGGCGTCGCGCTCCTGGATCAACCGGTCACGGCTTTTCTGCTCGTCGGTCACGGCGCACGCTTCCCCAAAGCCGCCTCCAAGGCGTCGATCAGCTCCTGGCGCCGCACGGGCTTGAGCATGTAGGTCGTCGCGCCCAGCGCCAAGACCTGGGAGCGCACGATCGGCGACCCATGCGCGGTCATGACGATGACGGGCAGGTGAGGGAGCTTGCGCCGCAGCCCGGCCAGCACCTCCGTGCCGTCCAGGTCGGGCAAACGCAGGTCCAGCAGCACCGCGTCGAACCCACCGGATAGCCCGCGCTCGAGACCCTCCTGGCCGGTCTCCACGCACTCGCTTTCGAAGCCATGGGCCTGCAAGCGCAGGTTGATCAGGTCCAGGTTCAGGATGTCGTCGTCCACCACCAGCACCCGAAAGCTCATGCGGGCCCGGCCAGGGGCAAGATCACCTTGAAGGCGGAGCCACGGCCCAACGCGCTTTCGACGGCGAGCGTGCCGCCATGCAGCTCCACCAGGTGCCGGGCGATGGCGAGGCCCAGGCCCGTCCCCTGGCGGTCGTCGCCCTGCGCCGCGGTGGTCACCTGGCGGGCCTCGAAAGGCGCGGCAGCCCCTGGCGGGGAAGCGGTCGGATAGATTGCGACGGCGGTTGCCAGCTTCATATATTGTAAGATTGTAGCACAGGCCAGGTGGCGCGCGCTCCTACGGTGGAGCACCTTTACAATCCGTTACAATGAGCTACAATGGTTGCCCCCCTGCTGGAGGCCCAGACGATGTTGCGAGCGCGCTGCTTGTTGGCCTTGGCGTTGGCCGGCTGCGATGCCGCCCCCGCCACCCCGCCCACCCCGTTGACGCTCCAGGCCGCCACCGCCGCCGACGAGCTGCCGGCGCGCCTGGTCGTGGCCGTGGAGGACGCCGGGCGCCAGCTCCAGGCGCTGCCCGCCACCTGGGACACCGCGGAGATCCTGCTGACCCACCCCACGGCGCTGAAGCAGCCGATCACGCTTACCTTGGCCAAGGGCACGGGGCTGGTGGCGAGCGGCCCGAAATACGTGACGGCCATGCCGTTCGGGACGCTCCGGCCCAAGGGCGGCTACACGTTGACGGTGGACCTCTGGAACGGGGGAGTCGGCGGCGTGCTGGTGGGCGAGAAGCAGCAGAACGTCAACTTGGTGGGCGGCGTCAACAACGTGGTCGTGAGCATGACCGTGCTGCCCGCGTTGGCGCTGACATCAAGCAACCCCACCCACGGACTGCCGGGCGACGCCGTGACCCTCACCGGCAAAGGCTTCAGCGTGCTCGCGAACAAGGAGTCCCTGACCCTGGGTGGCCAGGCCACCCCGATCACGGCCGCCACCAACACCACGCTCGACACCACCCTGCCCGCGCTGCCCCCCGGCACCTACCCGTGGGGCGTCACGCTGGGCAGCGCGACAGCCAGCCTGGCCGGCTTCTTGATCGACGGCATCCTCGGGGCCGCCTTGGGCTGGGCCCCGACCAACAACAAGGCGGCC
>JAQBPE010000358.1 GCA_028287685.1 Cyanobacteria bacterium RYN_339
CACGGGCAGGGTCGACCAAGGCCCAGCCCAGCGCGGTCAGGGCCGCGGTAGCGGCGACGGCCAGCGTGCCGATGTGGCCGGCGCGGTCGGCCAGGCGCTGCAACGGGCTCTTGCCGGCCGCGGCCTCCTGCACCAGGCTTTGCAGGCGCGCGTGCGCGGCTTCGGGGCCGACGCGCGTGAGGCGCAGGCGGATGGCACCCTCGGCGTTCTGGGTGCCGCCCAGCACCTCATCGCCCGGCCCCTTGGGCACGGGGGTGGGCTCGCCCGTCAGCATGGCCTCGACCACGTGCGTGCGGCCGCGCACGACCACGCCATCGGCCGGAGCCTGCTCGCCGGGCGCCAGCTCCAGCTCCATGCCGGTCGCCAGGGCCTCGAGCGGCAGCGTGACCAGGGTGTCGCCGTCCCAGACCCGGCAGGTGGTGGCGGTGTGGCCCAGCAGGCGCTCCATGGCGCCGTAGACCCGGCGCCGCATGGCGGCCTCGGCGAAGCGGCCGGCGGTGAGCAGGAACAACAGCATCATGAGGGCGTCGAAGTAGACGGCGCCGTGCGTGACCAAGCCGGCCAGGCTGGCCAGGTAGGTGGCGATCGCCCCCAGGCTGACCAGGGCGTCCATGCCCAGCGTCCGGGACTTGAGGGCCCCTTGCAGGAAGGGGCCGCCGGCGTAAGCGCCGGTCAGCGTGGCCACGATCGCCCCGCCCAGGCGCAGGGCCTGGCCGTAGACGTCGGTGGGGGCGCTCGCGTAGTACAGGGGCTCCGCCAGGAACATGGTGGCCGCGGCGCCGAAGCCGGCCACGCCCAGGCGCAGCAGCCAGGCGTCGTTGAGGCGGCGCATGGGGTCGCTGGTGACGGAGGGGTCGTAGGGGCGGGCGAGGAAGCCGGCCGCGGCGACGGCGGCAATGGGGTCGACCAGGGTGGGGT
Organism: Cyanobacteria bacterium RYN_339; assembly: GCA_028287685.1. Taxonomy (GTDB): domain Bacteria; phylum Cyanobacteriota; class Sericytochromatia; order S15B-MN24; family JAQBPE01; genus JAQBPE01. The sequence continues at coordinate 919 of JAQBPE010000358.1, forward strand.
CCCAGGTGACGGTGGCGCGCTGGCCGGAGAAGCTGACGCGGGCGGCGTGGATGCCGGGGAGTTGCAGGAGGTGGGTCTCGATCGTGGTCATGCAGCTGGCGCAGCGCATGCCTTCGATCAGGAAGTGGCCTTGCTGGACGGGAAGTGGCTGCGGGGAGGGGGTTTCCCGCCGCAACCAGGTCCACCAGCTCGACCGCCTACGCCGCGCCACCCGCCCGATCGCATCGACCGCCGCCCCGCGCATCGGCGGCGCCGGCGGGTTCGGCCGCAGCGGCGACAAGCGGTCGCGCGTGGCGCAGCACCACAAGTCCGGCGGCGCACCGGGGAAGGCCGGGGTGGCCGCCAGGTTGCCCGCCGCCGCCAGCGGCGAGAGCACCAGAGCGAGCGTGATCAAGAACCGGTTCATCGGGAAGCTCCTTGCGGGGGGAAGCCGCTGCTGCCATGCCCCACGTGCAGGTCGTCGCTGGCCCAGGCGTGCGAAGCCGCAACCAGCCAGCCGTTGGCGCCCAACACCAGGACGGCGAAGACGAGGCCCGCGAGGGCCCACTTCCAGCCGTAGCTCATCGCGTCACCAGCGTCGCGAGCGCCAGGCCGACCTCGGCCCCGGTCGCCACGTCACGCAGGACGAAGGCGAAAGGCCTCGGCTCACCAGCAGCAGCGGGCGCCACCACGGACGCGTTCAGGGTCGTGATCTCGCCCGCGGCAAGCGTCACCTCGTTCTCGGCGCCCACCAACTGTCCGGCCAGCCCGCGCAATTCCACCCGCACGGCATGGACCCGCGTGTCCTTGTTCAGCAAGGCCAGGCGGTAGAAGTCGCTGGTGCGCCCGCCCGGCAAGGCGTACACGCGGTTGGCATCCCGCGTGGACGCGATCGCGAGCAGCGGGCGGTTCACCGTCAGCCCGGCCAACAGGCCCACGAGCACCACCAGCACGGCCGCGTACCAGAGCACGCGGGGCCGCAGCCAATGCCGCGCGCCGCGCCCGGGCCAGGCGCCGGTGGCCGCACGGGCCTCCTGCTCGCGCAAGGACGCCATGCGGATCAAATCCGGCGCCGCGCCGATGCGGCCCATCGTGTCGTTGCAAGCGTCCACGCAGCGCTGGCAGGAGATGCACTCGTACTGCGAGCCCTGGCGGATGTCGATGCCCATCGGGCAGGCCGTCACGCACTGGTTGCAGTCCACGCAGGCGCCGCGCGCGATCGCCGCCAACCCCTTGGCGCGCGGCTCGCCGCGCACCGCGTCGTAGGTGACCAGCAGCGAGTCCGCGTCCTGCATGGCGCCCTGGAAGCGGCCATACGGGCAAACCGTGGTGCAGACCCAGTCGCGCAGGTGGCCGGCGAACACGTAGGTCACGCCGGTGATGAAGCCCGCGAGGGCGAGCGCCTCCGCACCCCAGGCGCCCGGGCCCACGAAGTACCGGGCGAACGTGAGGCCCAGGCCCGCCGAAACCAGCAGCCACAGGCCATGCTTCAGCACCCGCCGCAGCCACCGCCCCTGGCCGTGGTCCAGCGCCAACCGGGCGGGGCGATCGCCCTCCACCCCGTGGTCGATCAGCATGAACAGGTGAGTGAGCAGGGTCTGCGGGCAGGCGAAGCCGCACCACGAGCGGGCGGCCAGCGCCGTGCTGAAGAACAACATCACGGCGGCGATCGCCAGGAACAGGCCCAGCAGGTAGAAGTCCTGGGGCCAGAAGACCTGGCCGAAGAGGTGGTAGCGCCGGTGGGGCACGTCGAACCAGACCGCGCCGCTCCAGGGCAGCACCAGGAAGACCGCGAGCTTGAGCGCGAAGATGCTCCAGCGCAGCCTTTCGCGAGGGCCAAAGACCCACTGGGTCTGGACGCGCGGGCGGCCGGTCAGGAAGTGCAGCTTGGCGGCGGTGCTCATGGCTCTATGCTAGGGCGCCGCCACCCGGCAGCCATCGGGAAAGACTACGGATTGCCGAGCGAATGTACGTACGCGGCCAGCTCCGCGATCACGGGGTTGGCGAGGTTGCCCTTGAAGGCCGGCATGCCCTTGGCGGTGCCGTTGGCGACCGTGTGGGCGATGTCCGCCGGCCCCCCACCGTACAGCCAGGCGGCGTCCGTCAGGTCGGGGCCGATCGCGCCCTTGCCGGCGGCGCCATGGCAGGCCGCGCAGTTCTGGGCGAAGGCCGCCTTGCCCTCCGCCACCTCGCGCGGGTCCTGGGTGGCGGCGGCCGCCAGCTTGCCCACGTCGGCCGGGGGCGTCAGGGGCGCGGCCGCCGCCAGCTCCCGCTCGTAGACCTTGTACTGGCTCCAGTTCAGCCCGTTGATGCCGATGCCCGGCATGCACATCAGGTAGCCGACGCCCCACACGACCGTGCCGATGTAGATCACCGTCATCCAGCGGGGGGTGGGGTTGTCGAGCTCCTCCAGGCCGTCGGGCCCGGGGAGGATGCGCGTGCCCTCGTCGTTGTAGCGGACTTCTTCCTCTTGGGACACGCGGCTAGTCCTCCAACAAGGGCAGCTCGGCCAGGCGCTCGAAGCGCTGCCGGTTGGGCTTCCAACAGGCGTACACCAAGGCCCCCACATAAATAGGCGCGAAGATCGCGAGCGAGACCAGCTTGCTCCACACGATCAGGTCAACGTCGAACGACATGGGCGGTCTCCTCTTGGGCCAGATCCTTGGTGGCGGTCCCCAGCGATTGGAGGTACGCCACCAGCGCATCGGCCTCGTTCTTGTCGAGCACGGCCTTGGGCGCATCGGCGATTTCCGCGTCGGTGTAGGGCACGCCCACCACGCGCTGGGCGCGCAGCTTGGCCTGGGTCAACTGGGGGTCGAGCTTGGTTTGCTCCAGCCAGGTGTAGCGGGGCATCAGGGAGCCGGGAACCATGCTGGCGGGCTCCTTCAGGTGCTGGTAGTGCCAGCTGTCGGGATACTTGCCACCCAAGCGGGCCAGGTCCGGCCCGATCCGGCGCGAGCCATACTGGAAGGGGTGGTCGTACTGCGCATCGGCCGCCAGCGAGTAGTTGCCGTAGCGCTGGGTCTCGTGGCGGAAGGGGCGCACCATCTGCGAGTGGCAGGTGTAGCAGCCTTCCCGCACGTACACGTCGAAGCCTTCCATCGCCAGCGCGCCGCGCGGCCTCACCAGGGCCGCGGCCTTGGCCTCCAAGGAACTGGGCTGGCCGCCCTGCGAGAGCTTGAACAGGGGGATCATTTCGACCAGGCCGCCGATGGAGACGGCGACCGTGACCGCGGCGACGAACCAGAAGGGCCGGCGCTCGATCCATTGGTGGGGGTGGTGATCAGGCTGCATGGGCGAGGTCCTCCGAAACGGCCTGGTAGCTGGTGCGGACGAGGTTGTAGGCCATCAGCACCATCCCGGCGAGGAACAGGCCGCCGCCGACGAGGCGCACCAGGTAGTAGGGGTGCATGGCCGCCATGGTCTGGACGAAGCTGTAGGCCAGCGAGCCGTCGTCCTTGAGCTGGCGCCACATCAGGCCCTGCATGATGCCCGCGATCCAGAGGCTCGAGATGTAGAGCACCGTGCCGATCGTCGAGATCCAGAAGTGCCAGTTCACCAGCTTCAAGCTGTAGAGCGGGCGGTCCACCAGGCGCGGCCACAGGTGGTAGATGGCGCCGACGGAGATCATCGTGACCCAGCCGAGGGCGCCGGAGTGCACGTGCGCGATGGTCCAGTCCGTGAAGTGCGACAGCGAGTTCACGCTGCGCACGCTCAACAGCGAGCCCTCCGTGGTGCACATCGCGTAGAAGGCCATGGCCGTGAGCATGAACTTGAGGATGGGGTCCGTGCGCAGCTTGCCCCAGGCGCCCCGCAGGGTCATGATGCCGTTGAACGAGCCGCCCCAAGAGGGCACGATCAGGGCCACGGAGAAGACCATGCCGAGGTTCTGCGCCCAGTCGGGCAGGGGCGAATACAGCAAGTGGTGCGGGCCGGCCCAGATGTAGATGAAGACCAGGCTCCAGAAGTGCACCACGCTCAGGCGGTAGCTGTAGATGGGGCGCTGGGCCTGTTTCGGCAGGAAGTAGTACATCACGCCCAGGAACCCCGCCGTTAGCACGAAGCCGACGGCGTTGTGGCCGAACCACCACTGCACCATGCCGTCCTGCATGCCGGCGTAGGCGCTGTAGCTCTTGCCCCAGCTCACGGGGTAGGCGAGGTTGTTGATGATGTGCAGCATCGCCACGCCGATCATCATGGCCAGGAAGAACCAGTTGGAGACGTAGATGTGCGGCTCGCGGCGCTTCACCAGGGTCATGACGAAGACGACCGTGACCGCCACCCACACCACCGCGATGGCGAGATCGATGGGCCACTCCAGCTCCGCGTATTCTTTGGCCTGCGAGAGGCCGAGCGGCAGCGTGATCACGGCCGCCACGATGATGGCGTTCCAGCCCCAGAAGGTGAAGGCGACGAGCTTGTCGCCCCACAGCCGCACCCGGCAGGTGCGCTGCACGCTGTAGTACATGCAGGCGAAGAGCGTGCAGCCGCCGAAGGCGTAAATCACCGCGTTGGTGTGCAGCGGGCGCAGCCGACCGAACGACAGCCAGGGCAACCCGAAGTTGAGCGAGGGGAACGCCAGCTCGGCCGCCAGGTAGACGCCGACGAGCATGCCGACGATGGCGTAGACCACCGCCATGGCGGTGAAATGCTTGACGATCGTGTCGTTGTAGGTCGGTGGCGCCGTGACGGGCGGCGCCTGGAGCGTGAGAGACATGGCGACTCCTGCGGGGTGGGGTGACCGTTCCAGCATAGGAGGGGCCCCTCCCACCGACGTCCGTAGCGATTACGGATTGCGTCGCGGCCGATCCGGCTGAAGATGGGGGCACCCCAAGAAGGAGGCGCCCATGACCCCGACCACCACCCCCGACCTCCACGCCCGGCTCGGCGACGTCGTCGGCCGGCTGCTCCAGGTGCAGCTCTCGCCCGAGGCGGCTGCCCGGTCTACGGAGCTGCTCGACGCCTTGCGCGAGCTGGCGGAGGCCAGCGTGACCGGCGCCCTGCCGGCAGAACGCTGCCAGGACGAAGCCGCACTGGTGATCCAGCGCATCGAAGACCTGATCGGCGCCTGAGGCGCACCCGCTATAATGGCGGCCATGCAGGAAGCCACCATCCTCGCCATCGACGACCAGGACGACAACCTCGCGTTGCTTGAAGCCCTGTTGCTGCCGCAGGGCGTGGACTTCCACGCCGCCGCCGACGGCCCTACCGGCCTGAAGCTCGCGGAAAAGCTCGCGCCGGACTTGATCCTGCTGGACCTGGCCATGCCTGGCATGGACGGCTTCGCGGTGCTCGAGCGGCTGCGGGCGGCCCCCACCACCCGCACGATCCCGGTGATCGTGCTGACGGCCAACTACCGCGAGGCCGGCAGCATCGCGCGCGGCTTCGAGCTGGGCGCCACGGAGTACCTGACCAAGCCGATCCAACTGGACGAGCTCCTGGTCCGCATCCGCTCGACGTTGCGCCTGGGGGCGGCCGAGCGCGAGTTGGCGCGCCTGCGCCGGGATTTCGCGAGCATGCTCGTGCACGACATGCGCGCGCCGCTGGACGCCGTGCGGCTGGTGCTGGGCGGCCTGAAGCGCCAGGTGCCGGACCAGGCGGAGCTGTTGGAGCTGGCGCTGGGGTCGCTGACCGAGGTGGGCGGGCTGATCGACGACTTGCTGGACATCAACCGCATGGAGGAGTCCGGTTACCGGCCCGAGCTGGGCGCGGTGGCGCCGGGCGCCTTGATCGCGGCCGCCATCCAGACCCTACAGCCGATCGCCGAGGCCAAGGGGTTGGTGCTGACGGCGACCTGCCCCGAGCTGCCGCTGATGCGGGCGGATCCGCGCCTGCTGCGCCGCGTGCTCGACAACCTGATTGCCAACGCGCTGAAGTTCACGGAGGAGGGCGGCGTGACGGTGCGCGCCCGGGGCACCACCTTGGAGGTGCAAGACACCGGCCCGGGCATCGCGGCCCAGGCCCTGCCGCGCGTCTTCGACCGCTACTACACCGGCCACCACGGCTTCGGGCTCGGGCTGGCCTTCTGCGCGCGCGCCGTCCAGGCCATGGGCGGGCGCATCACGGTGGAGAGCGTGGAAGGCGCGGGCAGCACCTTCCGCGTCACCTTGCCCGCGCACTGACGGAGCGGGCCAACCTGCATACCCGTAGTCCTTACGGACGTTCGTCGGTGAGGTGGGTGCGAGGATGAAAGCATGAAAATCCTGCTGGCCTCCGATGGCACCCCCTCTTCCGACCGGGCGATCGCCCGCGTGGCCGAGCTCACGCCGAGCGGTCCGCGCGAGGTCGTGCTCCTGCACGTGCGGGTCCACCAACCCGAACCCGTGCTGGCCGCCAACGCGGACGGCCTGAGCTGGGTGCCCGGCCCCGACGAGCGCGACATGGAGACGCACCTGGCCTACGCCTGCACCCAGCTGGCGCGGCAGAACCTCTCGGCGCGCGCGGTGCTGGTGCGCGGCAGCGACCCGCTCCAGCGCATCATGCAGGTGGCCGACGCGGAAGCGGTGGACCTGATCGTGGTCGGCACGCGCCACCTGGGCTTGCTCGGCCGACTCTTCCTGGGCAGCATCTCCAAGGGGCTGGCCGCCCAGGGCCGCTTCCCCCTGTTGATCATCCCTTGAGCCCCCTTGCGACGCCCCCCAAGGCCCGGCGTTGCGCAGGGCGTGCCGGCCTTGGCCTCGGTGTTGATCTATCCCCTTGAACCCTGTACATAATGCGAACATGAGCGAACCACCACCGCGCACCCGGGTGCTCCTGGCCGACGACCATGCGATCATGCTGGGCGGCCTGAAGGCCATCTTGGCCGGTGAGCTCGACCTCGAGATCGTGGGCGAAGCGCGGAACGGCATCGAGGCCGTGGCCCAGGCCAAGGCCCTCCAACCAGATTTGTTGATCATGGACATCCAGATGCCGCGGCTGGACGGCCTCGGCGCGCTGGTGGCCGTGCGCGAGCAGGCGCCCGCCACGCGCGTGATCATGCTGACGTCGGTCGACGACCAGGAGACCCTGTTCAAGGTGATCCATGCGGGCGGGTCCGGCTACGTGCTCAAGAAATCCGCGGAAGACGAGCTGCTGGTCGCCATCCGCGAGGTCCTGGCCGGCGGCGCCTTCGTACGGCCCCCGATCCAGCTGATGCTGGCCGCGGACACCCAGGCCCGCGTCGACGCGGGAGACTCGCCGGACGGCTACGAGACCCTCACGGCGCGCGAGAAGGAGGTGTTGGCGCTGTTGGCCCGCGGCTTCACCAACCAGCAGATCGCGGACGAGTTCGTGCTGAGCGTGCGCACCGTGGAAACGCACCGCGCCCACATCATGGAGAAGCTGGGGCTGCGTGGCCGCGCGGCGCTGGTGGAATACGCCATGCGCAAGGGCTACCTGGCATGAGCGTGCCGGCGCCGGAACCCAGCGCGGAGCGCGAACGAAAGCTCAAGCGCCTGATCGAAGCGAGCATGTTGCTCAACCAGGCGCTGTCGCTGGACACCCTGCTCGCACGGCTGGTGGAGGTGGCGGCGCACGTGTTGGAAGCCCGCTACGTGGCCCTGGGCGTGCTGGCGCCAGACGGCGAGACGCTGGAGAACTTCATCACCACCGGCCTCACCGACGAGGAGCGCCTGGCCATCGGCCCCTTGCCCACCGGCAAGGGGATCTTGGGCGCCGCGCTCTCCGAAGGGCGGCCGCTGCGCCTGGCCAACTTGCATGCCGACCCGCGCTCCGCGGGCTTCCCCGCCAACCACCCGCCCATGACCAGCTTCCTGGGCGTGCCGATCCTCATGGGCGGCCGCGTGTTCGGGCGGCTCTATTGCACGGAGAAGCTCACCGCCCCGGCCTTCTCCGCGGAAGACGAGGAGCTGGCCATGATCCTGGCGGCAAAGGCGGCGATCGCCATCGAGAACGCCAAGCTGTACGAGCAGACCCGCGCCGCCAGCCGCCTGAAGAGCGAGTTCCTCGCCAACATGAGCCACGAGTTGCGCACGCCGATGAACGCGATCCTGGGCTTCACGGAGCTGGTGAGCAACGGCATGCTGGGCCCCGTGACCCCCAAGCAAGCCAACGCGTTGGAGCGCGTGCTGCGCAACGCCCGCAACCTGCTCGCGCTGATCAACGACGTGCTGGACCTGTCCAAGATCGAGGCCGGCAAGATGACCGTGGTAGAGGCGGACTTCGCGCCGCGCGCGCTGGTGGAGGAGGTGGTGGCGTCGCTGGAGCCGCTCGCCAACGCCAAGCAGCTGCCCATCGACATCCAAGTTGGGCGCCTGCCCGCCGTGATGCGCGGCGACGAGGGCAAGGTGCGCCAGATCTTGGTCAACCTGCTTTCCAACGCCGTGAAGTTCACGGAGCGCGGAGGCATCACCGTGACCGGCGGCGCGGACGAGCAGGCCTGGCAGCTGGCCGTGGCCGACACCGGCCTGGGCATCGAGCCGGAGCACCAGATGCTGATCTTCGAGGAATTCCGCCAGGTGGACGCCTCCAGCACGCGCCAGGTGGGCGGCACGGGCCTCGGCCTGGCCATCAGCCGCAAGATGGCGGAGCTGATGGGCGGCACGCTGGACGTCGCCAGCCGGCCCGGCGAGGGCAGCACCTTCACGCTGGCGCTGCCCCGCGGCGGACCCCGTGACCACGCCACGGCGCGCGAGGCGGACACCCAGCTCGCCGCGGTGCACCCCGGCAGCAAGCTGCTGCTGGCCATCGACGACGATCCGGACATCCTGGAGCTGATGGTCAACCGCCTCGCTACCTCGGAGTTCTCCGTGGTCACGGCCCAGGGCGGGCTGGCCGGCCTCGAGCTGGCCAAGAAGCTGAAGCCGGATCTGATCACCCTGGACATCCTGATGCCGGAGTTGGACGGCTGGGAGGTGCTGCGACGCCTCAAGGCCGCCCCGGAGACGGCCCACATCCCGGTGATCATGCTGAGCATCGTGGAGAACCGGGCGCTCTCGTTCGGGTTGGAAGCCGCGGAGTGCCTGGTCAAGCCCGTCACGCGCGAGCGGCTGCTGGACGTGTTGCGCCGCCACGCCGTGGCGGACCAGGCGCCGCCGTTGACCGTGGACGACGAGCCGGACGCATGAGCCTGATCCTGCTGGTCGAGGACGTGGAAGACAACCGCGAGCTGGCGCGGGTGCTGTTGGAGAGCGCCGGCCACGAGGTGGTGGAGGCCCACGACGGCGGCCAGGCGGTCTTGGCCGCGCGCAAGCACCTGCCCGCCCTGATCCTGATGGATTTGTCGCTGCCCGACGTCGACGGCTGGGAGGCCTTCCGCCGCATCCGCGCGGACGCGCTGACGAGCCACATCCCGGTGGTGGCGCTGACGGCGCATGCGATGTCGGGCGATCGCGAGCGCGTGCTGGCGGCGGGCTTCGACGGCTACATCTCCAAGCCCTTGCCGGTGGCTACGTTCACGTCGCTCTTGGACCCGTTCCTGGGCGGTTGAACCTCCGTGGACTCCACGGATGGCGGCGGTGCCACGCGACCCTATGATGGGAACTGAAGGAGCCCCCCCATGAGCCTGCGTCACTACCCCGCTATTGCCCACGAGCACGGCGACCTCCGGCACGAGCTCACGTCCTTCGCGATGGTCCTGAACGCGGCGAACTGCCCGCCCCCCGGCCATGCGTTCCACCAGGTGCTCGGCGCCATCGTGGCCTACTTCGACCACGACCTGCCGGCGCATGTGGAGGAGGAGGAACGCGACTACTACCCGCTCCTGGCCGGGGCCGTGTCGCCGGCCCACATCGCGCGCATGCGCGAGCAGCACCAGGCCATGCTGGTGATGGCCCAGATGTTCGGCCGCCAGCACCAGGCTTTCGTCGAGGCCGCCACGGAGCAAGCCTGGGCCGAGCTCCGCCACATCGGCAAGCGCCTGGTGGACGCCATCCGGCAGCACCTGGACTTCGAGGAAGCCATCCTGGGCCAGACCGCTCCCCATGGCCCGCCGCACCTTTGACGACGAAACCTCGGGATACCCCCGTCAACGCCTGCCCGCGGAGGCGGGCCTGGGTTCGTTGCTGAATGACGACCGCACCAGGTGCCCGGCCAGATCCAGCAACAGGCGCCCGTTGGGGTCCGGCTCGGGCGCATCGATCCCGACGAGCTCGAAGGCACCCACGATCCGGCCCGCGACGCGGATGGGGTGGTAGGCCGCCCACCGCAAGCCCTCGCGCGCCAGGTACAGCGCCCGTGGCGAGCGGTGGTCCATGGCGAGATCGACCAGTTCTCCGGCGTCCGCCTCCGACCATGCCCTGCCCAACGGGCCGAACCCGCTCCTGAAGGTGGTCTGCCTGCTCAACGACGCAATCGCGTCGAAGGCGACGTGCGGGTCACTCCAAGCCGCGACGCACCTCAACTCGCCTTGCGGGGAGGCCTCGTGCCAAAACAAGCCGACCTCCCAGCCGCCGGCGACGCACAAGGCGCCCAGGGCATCGGACATGGCCCGCTCCCGATCCGCCTGGCCATGCAACGCGGACATCACGGCGTGGAGGGCGGCCAGGGCGGGGAACACCGCGATGGGGGGCGCGGCGTCTGCGCGCGGAGCGCCGCGCCGGTGCTCCTTCCGCAAGCGCTTCAACTCGACCATCAACTGCACGCGCGACTTCTCGCTGTCTTTCATGGATTTTTCCAATTCTGTGGGCGGGAAACCAGAGGGGTAGCTTCTTGCAGCGCCGAGAAGGGGGGCCTTCGCCGCAATGGACAGGCTTCAGGCCGCGGCGAGCCGCTCGAGCAGCTCGCGGCCGACGGCGGCCACGGCGTCCTCCGCATGCAGGAAGATGTTCTCGCGGCCCAGGCTCTCGACGATGCCCACCCGCTCCAGCAGCCCCAGCACCGGGGGCGCGACGTCGCTCAGCACCAGCCTTACGCCGCGGGCGCTCAGCTCGCGGTGGAGGTCGCGCAGCACCAGCGCGGCGGTCACGTCCATGGTCGAGGCCACCCGCAGCCGCATGACCACCACGCGGTGCCGGTCGGCCAGCACGATCTCCTCGAGGCGGTGCGCGTCACCGAAGAAGAGCGGGCGGTCCACGTCGATCACGCCGATCTCGCTGGCGATCGCCGCCGGCAGCCCCGAGCCCGCCGGCACCTCCGGGTGGTCGATCACGTGCACGTCGGCCATGCGCCGGATGAAGAACAACGCGGAGGCCGCGAGCCCGACCTCCACGGCGGTGACCAGGTCGAAGAACACCGTGGCGCCCCAGGTCAGCAGCAAGACGGCCATGTCGCTCTTGGTGGAGCGCGCGACCAGCGCGATCTGATCCCACTCGATCATGCGGGCGCTGATGACCATCAAGATGCCCGCCAGCACGGCCAGCGGGATGTTGGCCGCCAGCGGCCCCAGCACCACCAGCACCAGGGCCAGGAAGACGCCATGGACCACGCCGCTCCAGCGCGTGCGCGCGCCGGCGCGGATGTTGACGGCCGTGCGGGCGATCGCGCCCGTGCACGGGATGCCGCCGAAGAAGGGCACGGCCAGGTTCGCCAGCCCCTGGCCCACCAGCTCGCGATCGGGGTCGTGCTTGGGGCCGCCCGAGAGGCGATCGGCCACCGTCGCCGAGAGCAACGACTCGATCGAGCCCAACGCGGCCAACGCCAGGGCGGGGTGGAGCAGCGCGGGCAGCGTGGCCCACTGGACCGTCACCCAGCTCGGCCAGGGCAAACCCTGGGGGATCGCGCCGATGCGCGCCACGTCCAACTGGAGCCAGCTCGCCAGGCAGGTGACGACCACCAGGGCCACCAACGAGCCGGGCACGACCAGGCGGATCCGCCCCAGCCGCGCCCAGCCCAGCTTGATGGCCACCACCAGCGCGGTGAGCCCCAGGGTGGCCGGGCTGACGGCCGGCAGGTGCAGGGCGTACCACGCCGCCTGCGCCGGCACCCCGTGCAGCTCGGCGGGCGCCTTGGTGCCCAGCGCGTTGCCCAGCTGGCCGGCGAAGATGATCACGCCGATGCCCGCCGTGAAGCCCGTGATCACGGGCAAGGGCAGCACGGAGACCGTGCGCCCCAGCCGCGCGAGGCCGAGCGCCACCTGCATCAAGCCGGCCAGCAGGCCCGCCACCCAGACCTGGGCCAGGCCGTACTGGCCCACGATGCCCACCAGGATCACCGCCATGGCGCCGGTCGGCCCGGTGATCTGGAGGGGCGCCCCGCCGACCAGGGAGGCCACGATGCCGGCCACGATCGCCGTGTAGAGCCCGGCCTTGGGGTCCACGCCGCTGGCGATCGCGAAGGCCAGCGCCAGCGGCAGGGCCACCACGCCGGACGTGATGCCGCCCATCAGGTCTCCGAGCCAGGGCGGCGTGGGGCGGGCGGTGGGCGTGGCGGCCATGGGGTCCTTATCTTTCAAATTGCGAATATTTGCAAGTAATTCGTACCCACGGAGGCGGCATCCCAACGTCCGCGCTAGGACTCGCTCAGCGTCTGCAACATCCCCTGCACGCCGACCAGCTGGTTGCCGAAGATCTCCTTCGCCACGTCGAGCAGGCGGAAGACCGCGGGGTCGGCCACGCTGTAGTAGACGGTGTTGCCGTCCTTGCGCGTGACGACGAGGTTCTTGGCGCGCAGGATCGACAGCTGCTGCGAGACGTTCGGCATTTCGACCTCCAGCAGGTCTCGCAGCTCGCCCACGCTGCGCTCGCCGTCCCGCAGCGCGTCCAGCACGTGGATGCGCAACGGGTGGGCGAGGGCCTTGAAGAACTCCGCCTTGAAGGTGCGGACCGCGTGGTGGTTAGGCATGGCCGTCCATGTATGCTGTTCCAAGTCGTTCGTCCCCATCATAGCACCGGTGCCGGGCCTAGCGGCTCGAGACCTTCATCACCGTTCGCAGCCAGGGCATGAACTGGCCCTCGGCCGGGTCGTAATGCAGGAGTTGACCGAGCGCGGTGTTGGCGACCCAACCGTGGAGCGCCACCGTGCCGTCCTCGACGCCGGCCGCGAGCGCCGGGTAGGTCAGCAAGTTTTGGAGCTGCGCCAGCACATGCACCTGGGCCGCGGCTTCGAGTCTGGCCTGGGGATCCAGGCCGGCGTAGCTCGCGGCCACGACGCGGGTCGTCTCCGCGGCCTGGGCGAGCCAGGCGGCCATAGACGGGCCGGACGGAGGGCTGGCCTCCGGCGCGACCAACGCCTGCACGACGGTGCAGGGGTGGTGGCCACACACGACGAAATCCCGCACCCCGGCCTCGTAGGCCCGCTCGATCTCCGCCCCCACCGCGCCCGGCGTGCCGGAAGGCGGCACGAGGTTGCCCGGGTTCTGCACCATGTGGTTGCAGCGCCAATACTTCCTCTGAAGCAGCAGCGGCACCGCGTTCGATTCACAGCACGACAGGAACAGCGCGTTCTTGTAGCCGCCGTAGGGGATCGGCCCGTTGAGCCGTTCCGCATCCTCGGTGGTGCGGCCGAGCCCGCGCTGGACGCCCGGCTTCAGCTTGATCATGCGGCGGTCTCCATTAATTGCGATATTTCGAAAGTAGCTATTTAAGCATATTCCAAAATTCGCGTCCTGACAAGGGCATCGCCGAAGCCGTCGTCGTGCGGTGCCGGGACTAGCCCGGCATGTCGCAAAGGCCGCCGGCGTTGCTCACGTCCGCGAAGCCAGCCTGCTGCAAGAGCTTGGCGGCCGCGCCCGCCCGGCCGCCGGCCGCGCAGTAGATCACGACGGGCTTGTCGCGGGGCACCTCGCCCAGCCGCTGCGGCAGCTCCTGGACCGGGATGTGCAGGGCGCCGGGGTAGGCGCCCCCGGCGAACTCCTCGCGGGTACGCACGTCGAGGATGACGGCACCGGCGGCTAACTTGGCTTGGATGGACATGGGGATTCTCCTGCAGCAGTAGCTTACAACAAATAGGTCGTCGCCAGCGCCGCCAGGACGCAAAGGAACGCCGTGCTCATGGCGCCCCCACCAGCTCGAAATGCACGGTGATCTGGTCGCTGCACTTGATGGCGCCGGCCAGCAGCACGGGCGGTTGCACCCCGAAGCTGCTCATCTTCAGCGCCACCGTCCCGCTGGCGTGGTGGGCGTCGCCCGTCGCATGCACGGTGGTGGGTTGGGTGGCGCCGGCGACGGTGAGCGTGCCCTCCGCGTCGATGAGGCTGCCCTTGACCGTGCAATGGGTCGAGGCGAAGCGGATGGTGGGGTAGCGGTCGGCCTTGAGGGCCTTGTATAGGTTGTCGTCCAGCGCGCCTTCGCCCGACTTCAGGCCGCGCACGGGGATCTCGACGACCAGGGAGCGCAGCTCGCTGTCGGCCTTGACCTGCCATTGGGTGGCATTGCTGTGGTAGCGGTGCAAGGTGGAGTCGCCCTCCAGCCAGATCCGGCTGGTGGGGGCGAACTGGACGGGGTGGGCCGCGGCCAGCAGCACGGTAGCGATCAATAACGTCTTCATTTGGGTTCCTCCGCCGCCATGATCGCCGCTGGCCGCGCCGGGGGTATCCGCGGAAAGTACGGTAGGGCCCGGGGCGGCCGCGCGCTATCGTCGGGACATGCTCACCGCCATCCTGCTCGCCACCCTGATCGCCTCGCCCGACGTGGCCGTGGCCGTCCACGACCAACCGGGCGGCGGCTATGCCATCCGCGCCAGCTTCACCGTGAGCGCGTCGGCCCCGGCCGTCTGGTCCGTGTTGACCGACTACGACCACCTGGGGACCTTCATCCCGAGCATGCACTCGCGCGTGCTGGAACGCCGCGGCGACCAGGCCACGCTGGTGGCGCAGGAAGCCATGCCGGGCATCGGGGTGCTACGGGTCAAGAACCGCGTGCGCTTGCAGGTGGACGCCCTGCCCTACGCCCTGATCGGCTTCACGGACGTGGCCCACCAGGACTTCGAGTCCTTCCAGGGCAACTGGCGCCTGACGCAAGACGACCCGCTCACGCGCGTGGACTACCAGGCCACGGCCCGGCCGCGCTTCATGCCGCCGCTGATCGGCGCCCGGTTGATCCAGGAGAACGTGCGCGAGATGCTGCGCGCCTGCCGGGCCGAGGTCCTACGGCGCGGCTAAGGGATGCCCGGATGGGCTTGCGCGTGTGACGCCTAGCCGCAGAGCTCCATGTACTGGGGGTTAAGGGGGTCACAGGGATCCAGCGTTGGGGTCGCCGTGGGCATCGGGGTCGGGGTGGCCGTAGGCGTGGGCGTGGCCGTGGGCATCGGCGTGGGCGTCGGCGTGCTGAACGCGATCGCCGGCGCGCTGGTGGGGCTCGCATAGCCCCCCGGCGAGGGCGTGCCGAAGGCCAGGCCGCCGCCGCCGGTGAACGGGGCGGGATCGAAGGTGACGGTCACGACGCGGGCGAGGTCGGGCGAGAGGTCCTGCGGCGCGGTGAAATCGAAGTCGGCATATGCGGTCGCGTCGCCGGCGTTCAAGCGGATCACGACGTCGGCGCCGCTCGCCCCGCCCTTGCGACCCCACGCCTCCACGCTCGCGCGGTAGAAGCCGCCCTGGGCCAGGTGCTGGAACTCCGCGCGCGCGTCGTCGGCCACCGGCACGTCGACCGGCCCGGCGATCGGGTCGCCGAACTGGTTCCCGGCCTCGCGCCTGGCGAGCCGCACCACGTACTTGGTGAGGTCGGCGGCCACCCAGCGGTGGGCCGTGGGGGCGGCGCCCTGCAATGCCCGGCCGCCGGGCACCCGGAGCGCCAGCGTTGCGGTGCGGTCACCCGGCGCCCCCAGGTCGATCGCCACGCGGGTGGCGGCGGGGGGGACGACGGCGCAAGCGCCCGCCATCAACGCGAGGCAAGGAAAGAAGATCGCGATACGAGGCACGGAGGAACTCCTGGACAAGGTCCCGGGCCGACGCAACAACGCATCGGCCCGGAGCTTGGGGGGATTTAGTGGGGGAAGATGTTGATGTACCCGGGGCAACCCGGCATATAGGGCGGGCAATAGTAGAAGCTCGGCGTCGGGGTAGGCGTCGGCGTAGCCGTCGGGGTGGGCGTTGGGGTGGGCGTTGGGGTGGGGGTCGGGGCAGGCGTCGGCGTGGCCGTAGGCGTCGGCGTGGGCACGTAGATGGTGGGCGCCTGCTCCGGGCTGGCGAAGGCGCCGGGCGCCGGCGCCCCGAACGTCAGCGTCCCGCTGCCGCCAAACGCCACCAGGTCGAAGGCGACCGTGACGCTGCGGCTGAGACCCATTGCAACGTCCTGCGTCGCGGTGAAGTCGTAGTCGGCAAAGGCGTTGGCGTCGTTCGAGTTCAGCTGTCCTTCCGCGCCCGAGCCACCGGCTCCGCCACGGCGACCCCAGGCCTCCACGGTGGCGCGGTAGTAGCCGCCCTGGGCCAGGTTCTGGAAGACGGCCCGGGCTGCCTCCGCGGCCGGCACGTCGACGGGGCCGGCGATCGGGCTCCCGAAGTGGTTGTTGTCGTCTCGCCGGGCCATCCGCACGACGTACTTGGTGATGTCCCCGGCCTCCCAGCGGTGGGCGGTGGACGGCGACGGGTTGTAGAGCAGCGCTCGGTGCGCCGGCCCCGCGCCCGGCAGGCCGATCTCCAAGGTGGCGTTGCGCCCGTTGGCGGCGCCTGCGTCGAAGACCACCTGGCTGACGGCCGCTGGTCCGGGCGCGGGGGGAGTCTGGGTGGGCGTCGCGGCGCAAGCGGCCAAGAACATGGCCATGCCGACCAAGACGATCTGGGAATGCTTCACGGGGAATCTCCTGTAGGGGGTGCGGGATGGTGGGGATGGGTTAAATCGCCTGCGGGACGATCGGGATGAGGGGCAACGTCACGGTGGCGTTCGGCAAGGCGTCCGCGGTGGTGGCGTCGAAGGTCACGTTCGCGGAGGTGGCACGCGCCACGGCCAGGCCATCCTGGTCCAAGACGTAGACCTTCACGAAGAAAGGGGTGCCGGCGGCCAGGTGTTGGAAGCTCACACCCAGCGACGATGGCGCCGTGCCGTCCAGGGCGAAGGTGGAGGTCGCCACCGGCGCGCTGCCGTTGTTCGCCCACAGCTGGGCCAACGCCTGCACCGGGTTGGCGGGGAAGCCCGTGACCGTGACGTCCAGCGTGCCCTGGAACGGCACGTCATCGAAGCCCACGGCCACGCTGCGGAAGGCGGTCGTCGCCACGTCCGCGTCCGGCGACGTGAAGTCGGCCTCCACGGCCGCGGGGTGAGCCGCGTTGAGCAGCACGGCGGGGGCGCCGCCCTGGTTGCCCCAGGCCTGGACCTCTACCATGTAACGCCGCCCGCCTTGCAAGTTGGCGAAGCTGGCCGGCTGGGCCACGCCGTTGGTCACGGGAACGTCGACGGCCGCCCCGGCATCTTGCCAGCCCGCGGGGCTCATGACGAGCAACTTCAGGCTGTAGTGGCCGAGGTCCGCCACGGTCCAGCGGTGCACCGGGGTGCCCCGGTACTGGATGAAGGGCGTGGGGGCCAGCACCTGGCGCAGCGGCGCCGGGTGGACGGTGAGGGTGACGCTCCGGGCCAGGGCCCCGGGGGCGACGGCCAGCGCCGGGGACCCGCAACCGGCCAGACAGGCCAGCAGGGCGACCGAGATCGCGGGCTTCATCGTGCGGCCCCCGAAGCCGGACCATCCGGCACCGAGAAGTGGCCGGCCACGGGGGTGATGGCCGTGAGACCCGCGCTGTACGAGGCGAACCCGGTCTCGGCGCCCTCGCCGAAGCCGTCCCCGTTGCCGCTCGCCCCACCGTTCAGGGGCGCGGCCGGGATGAAGGCCGGTTCCTGGGGCTCGGCGGCCGTCACGTCCGGGAAGACCTGGGGCACGCTCGCGTTGTCCGGACCGATGGCCAGGGGGCCCAGCAGGCGCTCGTCGGGGCGCGGCAGGTGCTCCTGCGTCACGGCCTCGCGGATCACCACGTTCAAGCTATCCCCTTGGGCGGCCAGGGCTTCCACCATGCCGGGGGGCACGCTGGCGGCCACGGCGTCTCGGGCCTGGTTGGAGCTCAGGAAGCTGCCGGCTGTGTCCAGCACCAGCGCCACGGCGGCGTCGAAGGCCTCTGGCACCAGGAGCTGGCCGGCCTGCTCGCTGCCGAGCGCTTCCGCGGCGATGGCCAGGCTGGCGAGGGCGGCTTGCGCGGCTGCATCCGTGCCCAACTGGAACGCGGCCACCAGGCGCGGGGCCAGCACCATGAGCGCCAGGGTCTGCGCCAGGTCAAGCACCAAGGGTCCGCGGTCCAACAGGCGCCGGGCCACGGCTGGCGCCGGCGCCAGGGCCAGGTTGGCCAGCCGGTGGCCGTGGCCTTCGGACACGATCTCGAGCACCGCGCCGGCCTTCACGGCCGCCGGCAAGCCGATGGCGAAGGTGCCGTCCGAGCCCGTGGTCGCCTCGCCCAAGACGCCCGGGGAGGCGACGAGGCGCGCGAAGACCCTGGCGTTGGGCTGGGGGACGCCCTGGAAGCGGACCACGCCCGTGACGAGGCGGGTCTGGGCGGCGGGAGCCCCCGCGCGGGGCGGCAGGTCCGGAATGGCGCGGGCCGGTGGCGGCGCGGCCACGGCCGCATCTTGCGCGCGGCAGCCTGCCAGGAGCAGGGTCGCCAGGAGGGCGATGGGAAGGGAGTGCATGGGGTTACCTCGCGCTGCCGCTGACGGCCGGGGTGGGGTTGACGAAGGGGCCATCGCTCGGGGGGCCGAAGCCCACGCCGACCCGCCCCGCGAAGGGCACGTCATCGAGCACCACCTGGACCTCCTGGGACACGGTCAGGGGCTCTTGGCGCCTCTCCGTGAAATCGAAGTCCGCAATGGCCGGCACCAGGTTCAGGGCTTGTAAGTCGGTGAGGGCGGGGGCGATCGCGACCACGCCGCCCCGGTTGCCGTAAGCGCTCACGAAGGCCCGGTAGTGGGCGCCCCAGGGGAGATCGGCGAAGACCGTCTCGTCGGAGGGCTGGGTGCCCTTGGCGTGCAACGTAGCCGTCCGCGCGGAGGCCGCGTCGTACCGGTCGGTGTCGAGTTGCATCTGCAGCTGGACCTCGTAGGTGATCACGTCGTCGGGCATCCAGCGGTGGACGCTGGAGGCACCCAGCACGGTGTAGGACATGGCGGCCGGCGTTACCCGCACCACCGCGCGGTTCAACGCCGCGTGGGGGAGACCGGGGCCGGCGGCTGCGCAGCCCAGGAGGTTGGCCAGCAGGCCCAAGCCGGCAAGGCAAGGAACGGGCCAAAGGCCCACAGGCAAGAAGGACATGAGGTGCTCAGCGCGCGGTGATGGTGGGCGGGGCGCTGGGATTGACGTAAATACCGTCTTCCGGCCGCCCGAACGTCACCCCGCCGGTGCCGTTGAAGCCCATGCCGTCGAAGTGCACGGTGACGGAGTGGGAAAGGCTCGCCACCACGTCTTGCGAGGCGGTAAAGTCGAAGTCGGTGTAGTCCCCGGCGGCTTCCGCGTTCAGCGGGACCAGGGCGCCTTTGAGCTGGCCCTTCACGTTGCCCAGCGCGGTCACGTATGCACGGTAGTACCGACCCTGGGCGAGGTTCGCGAAGACGGCCGTGGTCTTGGCTTGGTCGCCCTTGACGGTCACGTTCACCGGGTCCGCCACGGCGTCGCCGAACGTCGGCGGGTCGGTCTCCAGGCGCGGCCGGAGGGTGACGGCATACTTCACGATGTCATTGGCAACCCAGTGGTGGACGGGGGCGTCCTCCCCAAGGGTGCGGAAGCGAGAGGGCGGGGCCTGGATCTCGACCCGGGCCGTCGGGCCAACGGGCGCGTTGGTGGGGAGCGTTGCGCCTGGGCCGACGGTGGCGCAGGCGGACAGGGCCAGCGCGATCGCGACCGGCGTGTAAGTGGTGGGATGCATACGGGCCTCTCGAAGCGTCGTTGGCGGGCCGTGGATCGCTGGGATCCACGGCGTCCAGCCACGTTGGGGGGTGTTTGAGTTGAACCGCCAGGACGTGCCGGATCCAGGGGTGGAGGTCCTCCGGAGGAGGGCGGAACTTCCTGGCGGTTCTAGTGGGAAGGCCGTTACTGGCCGCCGGCGCCGGGGTCGCCAGTGATCTCGTCGCCGTCCGTCACGCTGACGGCCGCATCCAGGATGGGGGCGACGGCGTTCAGCAGCTTGAGCGGCACGCCCAGCGCGTCGGTGCCGGACAGCACGTAGGACACCGGCGTCACACGCACGGCGCCGCTCCCGCTGCCGCCGCTGTTCGAGATGTAGTACTTGCTGCCCGTGCCCTGGAGGGTGGCCGGGGCCGACAGGTTGGTGATGTTGTTGGCGGTATCGGGGTCCGCGCCATCAAAGCCGGCAGCCGCCACATAGTAGGCCTTGCCGGTGGAGTTGGCCTTCACGTTGGAGAAGGTGATGTCCACATGGCCAGCGGTGATGTTGTCCAAGGTCAGCGCATAGTCGAACTTGGCGGCGGCGGTAGGCACGGTGGTGGGGGCGCTGGCGTTCTCGAAGAGGTAGAAGCGCATGGCCGCGAGGTCGCTGACCACGTTGGCGCGCACACCGGGGGTGCTGTCCATCAGGCCGTAGCCCGCTTTCTTGCCCAGGTTGATGTGCAGGCTCAGGCGAGCGGGGGTCAAGCTCCCGTGCCCCATATCGGCGATCACGGTGGCGGGCTGGGCGCCGGTGGGCTGCAGGCCAATTGCTCCGGCCAGGTCCGGGACGGCGCTCACAAGCCCACCGGTGATGGCGGCGGGCGCGACGTTGGCCGGCACGGCGCTGGTCGGCGCGGGGGTAGCGGCGCAGCCGGCCAACGCGGCCAGGGCGGCCAGGAGCAGGGCGGGCTTGGTGATGAATTCCATTTGATGTTTCCTCCAGGTCGTTTGGTTAACGAAGTCATTCTGCCATCACTTGCGACATCTGTCAATATGTTTGCGAGATTATTTTTGAAATATGGCAACAAGGCACGCAGCGCCTGGTCGATGCGGGCGTGCTGCCTGGCGGCACGGCCCTGCACACGCAGAAAGCGCCCTCCACGATGTCGTGGAGGGCGCTTTGACAACGACCGGAGTCGAGTGAAAGCTACATGCTTGTTCAGACAGCGCAACGCTGCGCGCCGCCCTGGAAGAAGAGGTGGTGGCGGCGATCCCGCCGTGCCGTGGCCTTGGGGAACCGGGGGCCTGCCTCCACCGTGGGGCTGCCGGTCAGGCTAGGCTCGCCCACTGCCATCACCAAGGC
Organism: Cyanobacteria bacterium RYN_339; assembly: GCA_028287685.1. Taxonomy (GTDB): domain Bacteria; phylum Cyanobacteriota; class Sericytochromatia; order S15B-MN24; family JAQBPE01; genus JAQBPE01. The sequence continues at coordinate 21,929 of JAQBPE010000358.1, forward strand.
CTGGCGGGGCCCTTGCAGGTAGACCACCGCGTCGGCGCTGTCCAGCTCCGACGTTGCTGGTGGCGTGAGCCGGACCGTTGCGCCGCAGCGCTGCAGGAAGCTTGAAATGGCCAGGAGATGCGTGGCCTGGAGCGGACTGGCACCGTAGAGCCCGATCACCGAGCGGTCGAGCTGGCCGAGGCGGCGGCACAAGGCGTCGGCGATGGTGGTCGCCGGCGACGTGCCAAGGCGGATCAGGTCCACGCCGTCGCCCGTTCGGGCGCCGGCCTGCCAGGGCTCCAGCGCTTCGGGCAGGATGCCCACCGCCAGCGCGACGTCGTGCAGATCGGCTCCCGTCGCCCGGCAGAGCGTGGCCAGCCCCTCCAAGAACCCGACACCGCTATGGCCGGCGCCATGGGCGGCATACGGGACCAGCTCCGCGCTGCTGACCGTGGACAGCGCGATCGGGAGCTCCTGCGGGGCGAACAGTTCGAAGAGCGGCAAGGCGTCCAGGTCGCCGTCGGCGCCGACCACCTCGCGGTACGGCCGAAGGGCGCCTTCGCAGGCGCGGCCCGGCCGCCAAACCGTGGGGTTGAGGGCGAACCCGGCCGTCACCCCGTTGCCCAAGTTGGACACCACCGCCTGCTCGAGCTGTGCGAGCGTGCCCGGCGGGAAATCCCCACGCAACACGACGGAGGCGTGCTCGCGCAGCCTGGCGGCCAAGGCCGGCCCGAAGGCGCGCTCCATCCGGGTGCAGGCACCGACCACCATGTCGACGTCGGCAAGCCACCCACCCGGCTCCCGCTCGAAGCTCAACCGGCCGTTGCGGTAAGCCTCGATCAACAGGGCCTCGAGGCCGAGCTCGGCGCTGGTCGCACCGCCCGTCGAAACCGCGGCGTCGAAGGCGTCCAGGGGGTCCAGCAGGACCACGTCATGGCCCCACCGGGCAAAGGTACCGGCTGTCGCCAACGCGGTCACGGATGCGCCGACCACGGCCAGGCGCTTGGGGAAGGGGTCCACGATCATGAGGCATCTCCTTTACGGCTCGGTAGGACCCGAGCGACGAACTGCTGTAAGAGGCCGCGGGCATCGCCGCCTCCGGGGCCGCCCTTCTCCCAGCGCCGGGCCGTGCGCGGCGGCGGCGACGGTGAAGGGTCGCGCTTCCGCGCCGGGTGAACTGCCGGCGCGTTATGGATGGGCCGGAGGTAGAAGACCAGCCCGAAGACGTTTTGGCAGCGGACATCGCCGTCCAGCTGCGGTGCGAAGCCTATCGGGAGGTCGCTCCATTCGGGAAGCGCGGACACTTGTCAGCCCTCCTTTCTCACCAACCGACCTTAGCACCGCTGATGACATCTGTCAATATTAATTCCCCATATTGACAGTTATCTTTCAATGCCCGTGCTGACTCATGTCAACAAAGGGAGGCCTGCCTATGAAATCGTCAGCAGGCAACCACGAAGCGCCCCTAGGCAGCGGGGTGGGTGGAATGGAGCTGGCCATCCAGGCCTTCGTAGGCCTCGCCCAGCGGGCCCACCGTGAGCAATTCGGCAGGCGGCTCCCGGTGGTGGTCCAACGCGGTGTGGTGGACGGCCTCGACCGGCTTCACGGCCTCGGGCTCCGGGTGCTCCGACACGGCGCGCGAGACGCGGCCGATCGGGGCGTGCTGGGTCAGGCGGTTGGCCGCGGCGGCGAAGATGGGTTCCATGGGTCCCAGCATAGTCAGGCCGCCGGGCGGCCGGATGCGCAAAAACTACGGAGGTCAGCAAGCGACGTGGGACCTATGCTGGGACGCGAGCCCCCAACGGAGGTACGCGAACGATGTCCCACCTGGCACCCTGGCACTTCAGCCGTGGCGCACGGCGCTTCCCCAAGCTGGCCCACGAGCACGACGAGCTGCGCGCCGCCTTGCGCAAGCTCGACCTGGTGGCGGGCCAGGTCACATGTCCGCCGCCCGGCCACGCCTTCCTCGGCATCATGCGCCAGCTCGGCAGCTACCTGCCCCCGGAGCTGGCAGCCCATGCGGCGCAGGAGGAAGCCGTGCTGTACCCCGTGCTGGCCCAGCGGATCGGACAGGCCGGGATCGAGGCGCTGAAGGCGCAGCACCAGGCCTTGCAGGCGCTGGCCCCGGCGTTCGGGGCCCTGGCCGCGAGGGAGCTCACGGAGTCCTCGTGGGGCGCCGTGCGCGCGGCCGCCGAGCGGCTGGGCGAGGTCCTGAGCGTCCACCTCGACGACGAAGAGGCCGCGATCGACCGGGCGTTGCGCTGCGCCAGTTGAGCGCTCGGCTCAAACGCGCGGCGGGTGCGCCTGGCTGGCCGTGACCGGGTTGACCGGCGGCTCGCCGCGCGCCACGCGCGAGACGTTCTCCAGCGTAGTCTCCGCGATGTTCCGCAGCGCCGTCTCCGTGAGGAAGGCCTGGTGCCCCGTGATCAAGACGTTGGGGAAGGTCAGCAGCCGGGCCAGCTCGTCGTCCTGGATGCCTTCCTCCGAGCGGTCGGCGAAGAACAGCCCGGCCTCGCGCTCGTAGACGTCGAGGCCCGCCGCGCCGACCTGGCCGCTCTTCAGCCCCGCGATCAAGGCGGTGGTGTCGACCAGGCCGCCTCGGCTGGTGTTGAGGAGTACCACGCCCGGCTTCATGGCGGCGATCGCCCCCGCGTCGATCAAGTGGGTGGTCGCGGGCGTCAGGGGCAAGTGCAGCGACAACACGTCACACGCGCCGTACAGCTCGTCACAGCCCACGTAGGTCAGCCCCAGCGTGGGGTCGGGGAAGGGGTCGGCGGCCAACACGCGGCAGCCGAAGCCCTGCATGATGCGCGCGAACACCCGCCCGATCTGCCCGGTGCCCAGCACGCCCACGGTGCGCTCGCACAGGTCGAAGCCGGTGAGCCCGTCGAGCGAGAAGTTGCCTTCCCGCACGCGGGCGTAAGCGCGGTGGAGCTTGCGGTTGAGGCAGAGCAACATGGCGACGGCGTGTTCCGCCACCGCATGCGGCGAGTACGCGCCGACGCGCGCCACCACCAGCCCCAGCCGCTCGGCGGCCGC
>JAQBPE010000381.1 GCA_028287685.1 Cyanobacteria bacterium RYN_339
CGCGCCGCGGGCGTCGTGGGCCTCCTTGCGCGCCTTGTCGTCGATGTGGTTGGCGTCCGTCGGGGCCGCGGCGGACGGCTGTGCGTCCGGCGGGCTGGCTGCCGGCGGCGCCTCGGAGGGCTTGTCCGCGTGGGGCCGCGCGCCGCCGTGGTGGGTCCCGTGAAGTGGGCCGGTGCTGCTGGACCTGATGCCGTCGACCATGGGGAACACCTCCTTGCTAGATCTTCCATGTACCCGCCGGGCGACCGCCTTTAGCGCAGGGCCGTGGCGGGCACCTTCTTGACCTGGCGCGCGCCCTTGTCCAATACGTACATGTTGCCCGCGGCGTCGAAGCGCACGTCCACGGGGTCGGAGAGGAAGTTGTCGGCCCCGTTGCCGTTCAGCACGGTGCCACCCTGGCCGGCCACCGGCACCAGGGCACCGGCGGCGGCGTCGAAGCGCACGACCTGGGTGACGAACGCGCCGGGGTCGAGGCGCGGGAAGAAGTACCGCCCCGTGGGGTCGAGCCCGCCCTGGACGGCCGCGGGGTTGTCGGAATACGAGCCCAGCGCGTTCGCGAGGCCGCTGCCCTCGTAGTGGTAGCCCTTCACGCTGGCGTTGCCGAAGGCGCCCACCATCACCTGGAAGCCGCCGCGCGGGTCGGCCTCCACGTCGAGCACCGGCAGGTCCAGCCCGGCGTCCAGGCCGTCGGAGCGCACGAAGGCGCCCTCGCCCACCCGCTGCCAGAGGTGCGCGCCGGAGGCCACCAGGATGCGGCCGTCCTTGGCGATCGCCATCGTCGGGTTGGGCACCCCGGTGGCGTCCCAGAGGTCCTGGATCACCCCGTCCGTCCCGATCCGGCGCAGCCAGCTCTGGGTGCCGCTGCTCTCCAGCACCCAGATGGCCCCGTCGGGGCCGAGGCGGACCTTGTGCAGCGTGCCGAACGTGGCCAGCTTGCCCGGGCCGCCGTCGCCACCGTCCGCCCCGGCCGCGCCCGTGCCCGCGACCACGGTGGTGGCGCCGTCCGCGCCGATGCGCAGCACCTGGTGGGCGGCGTCGTCGGCCACCACCAGCCCGCCATCCGGGCCAACGTCGAAGCTGGTGGGCAGCTGCAGCGCCGTGCCGCCGGTGGATCCGCCGGCCGGCAGCCCCGCCACCGCCTCCAAGACCTGGGCGCGCAGCCGGAAGATGCGCGTGCCGCCCTGGGCCAGGTGGATCGTGTCGTCCGCGGCCACGGCGCAGGCGTCCAGGTCGAGCTTGAAGTCCGCCGGCGCCTTGGCGAGCACCACGCTGCGCGTGCCGTCGGGCGCGATCAAGCTCAGGCTGCCGTTGGCGCCCAGCTCCAGCACATGCCCGCTGGGGGCCAGGGCCACGCCCGCGGCCGTCGAGCTGATCAGCTCCTGGCCGCCGGTGGCGGGATCCAACCGCACCACGCGCTTGCCGTTGGCCGCGTAGAAGCGGCCGGTGGCGTCGCGCCCGAAGGCATGCGTGCCCGCGGCGATCGCCGCCAACGTCGCCAGCTTGTGGGTCTTGCCCGGCGCATCCACCACCAACAGCGCGTTCTGCTCGCCCAGCACCACCGCCTCGGCCGTGGCGTCGCCGCCCACCCAGGTCACGACCGGGAAGCCCATCTTGGCGTCGTAGAGCAGCTCCAGCTTGCCGTCGGCCTTCACGCGGTAGGCCTTATCGAGGTCCGAAACGAAGAGCGGCCGGCCGCCCTTGTCCACGCCCAAGGCGATGCCGCCGTGGCAGGCCACCTCCAGCGCGGTCGCCCCGTCGGCAGCGGAGGCCCCGCCCGTCAGGATCGTCTGGCCATTGCCCGCCACCGCCGCCAGCTTGCCGTCGGCGCCCAGGCGCCAGAGCCGCGTGGAGGGGACGTTGGTGTGGTCCTTGTCGTCGCTGGCCAGGCTCTCGAAGTAGAGCGCGCCGTCGGAGGCCTGGGCCATGGTCCGGATGCCATTCAACGCCACGGTGAGCGCCGGCTGGCCGTTGCCCAGGTCCACCTGGCCCGCCACCACCAAAAGCGCCTTGACCGTCTCGAGCTGGCCGTCGAAGGCGCGGTCCCGGCCGCGCAGCTGGTCCACCGCCGCCACCAGCTGGTCGGTCGCGAGCGTGGCCGGCGGCGTGAAGTTGCCCGCCGCGATCGCCGCGTCCGCCCGCGTGCGGGTGGTGGCCTCCACCTGATCCGGCAGCTTGGCCAGCACCGCCACCGGGTCGGCCTGGCCCTTCACGTAACGGTCCAGGATGTAGGCGGTGGTGAGCGAGCTGACGAGCTCGAGGTTGGCGGTGCGGTGCTCGCCGCGGGGGGCGATCGCCTGCAGGCTGCCCAGCGCGCCGGGCAGCGTGACGCTGACGACGGCCTGGCCCGCGGGGGCGGCGGGGAAGCCGTAGTGGCCGGTGGCGTCGGTGCGCGTCGTGAGCGGCTGGCCGTCCGCCCCCAGGATCGGCTTGCCGTCCGCGCCCTGCAGCTTGACGAGCGCCCCGGTCAAGCCCTGCTGCGCCAGCGCCAGGAGCGCGTAGCTGCTGCCGTTGTTGGCCACCACGCCGCTGCCGTTGTTTGCCACCAGCCCGATGCCGCTCGCCGTCAGCAACCCGGCGCTGTTGTTCGCCACGACCGTGGCCGGCAACTGCACCACGCCGGCCAGGGCGTAATTGACCACGGCGGCCGGGCTGGCGGTCGGGGCAGGCGGTGGGAGGGTGGGCGCCGTCGAGGCCACCGGCCGCGGGGTGGGGCTCGCGGCGAGCAAGGTCGGCGGGCGCGTGCTGGGGCGGACGACCGGCGGCGCGGTCGTCTTACAGCTGGCGAGCACCAGTGCCGCCAGCGACAAGGAGTGCCAGCGAGCGAGCCTCATGTCCATGACTCTACCGCCGGATGCGGGCCGCTAAACGTCGTGCTTCAGTAGTACCTGAGCGCTTCGCCCAGGTTGTCGTAGGCGTTCCCGGACGGGTGGGCGTCGCGCAGGCGCACGAGCATTTCCTTGGGCATGGTCGTGCGCATGTCGAAGGGCGTCATGCCGCCGACCAGCTTCTCGGAGATGTTGTCGCGCGTGCCGCCGATCAGGTTGTTGTTGAGCTGGTCGAAGAGCCCGTTGAACGTCTCGTTCTCCTTCTGGTACAGCAGCGCCTTCCGCTCCTTCGGCGTCTTGCAGCTCGCCTCCTCCTCCGGCGTGAGCGCCACCGCCCGCAGCTTGGTCTGCATCAACAGCGCGATCGCGCTGTCGGCGGGGTCGCTGCCCAGGATGTGGTTGTCGAGGTCCCGCACCAGCTCCTGGGCGTGCTCGTCATTCGTCAATTCCTCGCGGTAGGCGGCCGGATCGTTCTCCGCCAACGTGCCCAGGCGCGAGGTCTGGAAGGCGCTGACGGAGCCGGCGGCCTTCATGGCATCGTGCACGGTAGCACCAAGCTGGTCCTGGACCGCCTTGGGCACCTCGGCCATGAGCTTGCCGGCGCTCGCGGCAATCGGGTCCGCGCCCGCGAAGCTGGGCCACCGATCGATCTTGGGCGCCTTGGAGATTTCCTCGGCCAGGCGCGTCTGCACCGCCGCGGGCAGCTTCTTCAGCTCCCCCGGCGCCGCATCGTCGATCAGCTTCTTGGTGGCATAGGCGCGCATCTCGGGGGACAGCTTGTCCAGGATCTCGCCCGCCAGCTTGGGGTCGTCCTGCGCGGCCTTCAGCAGCTTGGTCACGGCCCCGACGTTCTGGTCGTTGCTCCTCAGGCCGTAGTCCTCGGCCTTCAAGAGCGCGTTGCGCTCGCCCTCGGGCAGGTTCTTCAACTGCTCGGGCGTCATCTGGTCGATGCGGTGGGCCGCCACGTTGTCCTTGGCGGTGCCCAGGATGCCGGACTCGTTGGCCTTCGCCAGCACGCGCTCCGCGGCGTCCACGCGCTGCGGATCGCTGCCGTCGCCGCGCAGCGCGTTGGTGGCCATCACCGCGCGGGCCAGGTCCTCGTCGGTGCCCGCCTTGGCGCTGGCGGTGCCCATGCGCTCGACCATCGCCGGTGGCAGGCCGGCCAGCGTCTTGCGGTCGGCCTCCGAGGCCGGGTCGTAGCTGCGCGCCACGGCCGCCAACATCGTGTCCTCTTGGTGGGCCAGGTCCGTGCGCATCGGCGGCGGGTCGGTCTCGCGGAACTGCACCTTGCTCATGGCTTCCTTGAGGGCCGCTTCCTTGTCCGTGGCCGGCGCGCCCTCCACCTGGGCGCGCACCAGCAGGGCGGCGGCGGCCAGCTGGTCCTTGGTGGCCGGCGGGTAGGCCGGGCGCGAGGGCCCGACCATGCGATCGATGGTCGCCAGGCGGTCTGCTGGGTCCATCTTGGCGATCGTCTCCGGCGAGACCTGCTTGAGGCCCTTGGCGTAGATGTCCGCCCGCTCGCCGAGCGGGTAGCCCTCCAGCATCTTGTCGGCGGCGGCCTTGGCCGTCGCGTCCGCGGGCGGGTTGCCCAGGCCCTTCTCCAGCAGGGCGCCCATCACCTTGGTGGCCACCTCCTTGTCGGCGCTGGAGGTCCACAGCCGGCTCGCCACGCCGGTGCCCAGCTCCTGCAAGGTGGCGGTGTCCAGCTTCGCGAGGTCGGCGGGCTCCATGTTCTTGACCGTCTCGTGCAACAAATTGTCCTTGTTGATGTACGACTCCTGGCCCTGGCCCTGCGTGAGCATCTCCGTGCGCGTCGGCGAGTTGCCGGGCGCGCCCGTGCGCAGCATCGAGGCCAGCAGCTTGCCCTCCATGGGCAGCGCGCCGTCGGAGAGGTTCTGCACCACCCGCTGGGCGGTGTTGCGCTCCTTGGTGTCGACGTCCAGCAGCTTCTGGCGGGTCTCGAACGGGATCTTGTCCATCTGCGCGGGGTCGAGGTTCTGGATGAACTCCGCATGCGAGAGCGGCGGCATGTTCGCCACCATGTCCGGCGTGAGGCCTTCCAGCGGCAGCTTGGTGGGCACCACGCCGTCGTTCAGCGCGGACTTGCCGAGCACCTCCAGGCCTTGCTTGGCCACCAACGGCGCCAGCGCGCGCTTCTCTTCCGGGCTCAGCTTGCCGTCGCGGCGCGCGAACAGCTGGCCCGCGTCCACCTCGCCCTTGCCCTCCACGTTGACCTTCTGGCCGTTCAGGGAGGTCTGCAGCTTCTCGCGCAGCATGTCCTTGTTGCCGTAGTAGCGGTTGATGCCCAGCGAGCCGTCCACGCCGGTGATCACCTTGTCGGCCAGCTCCGCGGTCCTCTTGTTGGCGTCGTCGTACTGGGCCTGGCTGACGGGGCCCTTGGGCGCCAGCTGGTCTTTCATGACGCTTAGGTTCTCCTCGCACTGGGCCAGCAGGTCGCGCTTCTCCGCGATCTCGCCGAATGACTTGTCCGGCGGCGTGTCGTAGCGGCCCTTCACCAGGGCGGAGCCGATGCCCTGCACGCCGTCGATGTACTGCCCCTTCATGAAGTCGAGCTCCATCAGGGCCACGTCCACGCCGATGCTGACCGGGCCGCCGGCGATTTCCGCCACGCGCGTCAGGGCCGCGTCGAGCAGCTTGGAGCCGGCCTCGCCGACCAGCTTGCCCACGACGCTCAGCGCCTTGGTGTAGGCCTTTTCCAGGTACTTGTCGACGGCCACACCCAGCTTCTCCGCTTGCTTGCAGAAGCCCTTGAAGATGTCGTCGGCCTTCTTCAACAGCCCGTTCTTGACCGGGGTGGTGCCGGCGGTCTCGGCGATCTTGCCGATCGTGCCGGCGGTGTCTTCCGTCAGCTCCTTGAGCGCGCCCAGCGCGTCCTCCGTGATGCCCTCGCCCTTGCCGCCCTCGGTGCTGACGAACTCCTGCAGCGAGGTCTTCATGTCGCTGGCCAGCTGGAAGGCGCTGGCGGGGTCCAGCGGCTTGCCGTCCTGCTGGCCCGTGGCCAGGCCCTCCAGGGCCGTGAAGGCCTTGCCCAGCGAGCCGAGCTTGCCCAGCCGCCCGGCCACGTCCTCCGCCTTGCCGGCCACGGACTTGGCGGCGTTGGCGAAGCTGGCGAGGCCCTTGCCGATCGCGGTGGCGGCGCCGAGCGCGGCCGAGCTGGTCTTGGCGCCCTTGGCCAGCAGGCCCAGCAGCTGGGCGGACGACTTGGAGAGCTGAGACAGCACCTCGGGGTCCTTGAGGGCGGTGGCCGGGTCGGCGCCCTTGGTCAGCGCGTCGGCCTTGGCCATCGCGCCCTTGTAGCGATCGAAGCTGGACTTGAGGGCGATCTTCAGCTCCGGCGAGATCTTGGGGTCGTTGATGGTCTTCTCGAACTGCTCGGCGACCTTGTCGGCCACCTCCTTGGTGGTGTCGACCGTTTCCCCGACCTTGGACTCCGCCGGCTCCTTGGTTTCCTTGGTTTCGGGCGCTTCCGCCGGGGTGGCCTCCAGGAAGGCGTTGTTCAGCTCCTTGGCGGACAGCGTCCCCTTGTCGTCGTCGCCAGCGGCCAGCTTGTCGAAGGTGGCCTTGAGCTGGTCGTCCTTCACGTTCAGCTGCTTGCGCAGCTCCGGGTCGGCCTTGAACTCCTCGAAGGTGATCTTGGTGTCTTCGGGCTTGGGCTCGGGCGTTTCGACCTTGGTTTCCTGCTTCTGCTGGTTGGCCTGCTGCTGCTGCAGGGCGTCGGCCTCGGCCTTCTTCTTCGCCCGCTCCGCCGCGATGCGCTTCATGGCCTCTTCGGCCAGCTTGCGCGCCTGCTCCGCCTGGTTGCTCGCTCCGATGCCGCCGCCCATGATCATGCCTCCTGGTCGCTTCCCTGGTCCCTCCATTCTACCCAGTTGGGTTGCATGTGAAATGACTAACCGTCATTTTCTATTCAGACCCGCTTCCGGGTAAGATCCTGGCGTGCCGCCCTCCTGGATCCTCCGTGCCAAGCTGACGCCCCCGGCCCGTCCGCCGGGGCTGCTGGACCGCCCGCGGCTGGGCGGCTCCGGCGCGCCCGTGGCCCTGATCGCGGCCGGGCCGGGCTTCGGCAAGACCATGGCGCTGGTGGCCCGGCGCGAGGCGGCCCAGGCGGCCGGGGCGATTTGCGTCTGGCTCACGGCCGACGAGCTGGACGCCGACGCGGGCACCTTCTTCCAGCACCTGGCGGCGGCGCTCTCGCAGCACGGCCCGGCGCTCGATCTGGCCGACCTGCCGCCGCGCCAGGCCTGGGCGCGCTTCTTCGAGCAAATCGAGGCCTACGACCTGCCGCGCGTGGCGCTGTTCCTGGACGACTTCCACCACGTCGTGGCAGGCGCGCCGGCGGTCGCCAAGGGGCTGAGCTACTGCTTCGACAAGCTGCCGCCGGGCGTGGCGGTGGCGATCGCCCTGCGCGGCGCCTGGCCGGAGCCCACGGCCCGCTGGATCACGCGCGGGCAGCTGGAGCTGGTGGGCCCGGAGGCCCTGCGGCTCGACGCCGACGAGCTGGACCAGCTGGAGCCCGACCCGGTCTGGCGCCGCGCCGTCAAGCCGCTGGACGGCTGGCCGCTGGGCGTGGGCGTGGCCTTGACGGAGCGCACACGGGCGCGGGACGCCGGCTGGGTGGAGCGCCTGCTGGTGGACGCCGGCGCGGAGCAGCTCGAGGGCGTGGCGCCGGCGCGGCGCCGCACGCTCGCGGAGCTGGCCTTGTTGGCCGAGATCTCGCCGGCCAGCTGCCGCGCGGCGCTGGGGCTCTCCGAGCCGGAAACCCTGTTGGCCGAGCTCGAGGCGGAGCACATGCTCACGCGCCTGGCGGACGGCGAGACCTTCCGGTTGCCCGGGCACCTGGCGGCCCGGCTGGAGCGCGACCTCGCGGGCTTCGAGGCTGCGGCGCTCGCGCGCGTCCACCGGCTGGCGGGCAGCCACTTCGAGGCCGCGGGGCAGCCGGCCCTGGCCCTGGGCCACCTGATCGCCGCGCGCGATTGGCCGGGCGCCCACCGCCTCGGCGCCGTTTGCGTGCCCCTGATGGTCGCCACCGGCCGCGCCCACGCCGCGCGCCGG
>JAQBPE010000392.1 GCA_028287685.1 Cyanobacteria bacterium RYN_339
CCCACGCCGTAGGTCGAGACGACACCGACCCCCGTCACCAGCATCACCGCACCCGCCCGAACAAGACGGAGGCGTCGTTGCCGCCGAAGGCGTACGAGTTCGACATGACCACCGACAGCTCCGCAGCGCGGGCGGTGTTGGGCACGTAATCCAGGTCGCAGTCGGGATCGGCGGCCTCGTAGTTGGCCGTCGGCGGGATCATGCCGTCGCGGATCGCGAGCACACACGCGATCGCCTCCAGCGCGCTCGCCGCCCCCATCGTGTGGCCCAACATGCTCTTGATCGAGCTGATCGGCACCCGGGGCGCCCGCTCGCCCAGCAGGCGCTTCACGGCCCTGGTCTCGGCCTTGTCGTTGGCCGGCGTGCCCGTGCCATGGGCGTTGATGTAGTCCACCTGGCCGGCCTCCAGCCCCGCATCACCCAGGGCCTGCGACATGGCGGCCAAGGCCCCCGTGCCTTCCGGGTGTGGGGCGGTCATGTGGTGGGCATCGCAGGCCAGGCCATAGCCCAAGACCTCGGCGTAGATCGTAGCGCCGCGGGCAACGGCGGCGTCATAAGCCTCCAGCACCAACACCCCGGCCCCCTCGCTGACCATCATGCCCTTGCGGCCCAGCGAGAACGGCCGTGGCACGTCCGGGGCCATGCTGTTGAGCTTGTGGAAGCCGGTGAAGGCGATTTGCGAGAGGGGGTCCGCGCCCCCCGCCAGCATCACGTCCGCGCGGCCGGCGCGGATCAGGTCGCGGGCATAGCCCAGAGCGTAATTGCCGGCGGCGCAGGCGGTGGGGATCAGCATGTTGGGTCCGCCCAGGCCGAACTCCGCCGCCACGTGGGCCGGGATGGTGGACGCCGCGCAACGGGCATACAGGGCCGGCGCGACGGCCTCCGGCCCCTCGCGGAAGGCCTGCTCCGTGGCCGCCTCGATCTCCGCGATCTCCGCCACCGTGGTGCCCAGGCAGACGCCGGCGCGCGACGGCTCCAGCGCTGCCACGTCCAGGCGGGCGTCGTCGAGCGCCATGCGGGCGGCCGCGATCGCGAACTGGGCCGCGCGGCCGGCCACCCGTACGGTCTCGGCGTCCATGAAGGCCAACGGGTCGAAGCCCTGCAGCACGCCGGCGCGCTTGACCTCGTACTCCGAGGTGTCGAACGAGCCGATCTCCGAGATGCCCGACCGGCCTGCCAGCAAGCCGGCCCAGAAGGCCTCGACGCCCACGCCGAAAGGCGAAAGCACGCCCACCCCGGTGACCACCACGCGGGTCAAGGGCCCACCGAACCGGTCACCAGCGTGCCCTTGGCTACGACCTGATCGCCGACCCTCGCCAGCACGTCGCTGACGGCAGCGGTCGCGGTCACGCGCGTCAGCCGTGCCTCCAAGATCAACTCCGCGTCCGGCTGCACCATCTTCGTGAAGCGCATCTTGTCCACCCCGCCGAAGAGGTAGAGGCGATCGGCGTTGGCGGGATCAAGCTTGAGCAGCGCCACCGTGAGCTGGCCCAGGGCCTCGATCACCAGCGCGCCCGGGAAGATCGGCTGGCCGGGGAAGTGGCCGGCCAACAGCGGGTCGTTCGACATCACCTGCTTCACGCCCTGAATCCACTTCCCTGCCTCGTAGGCCGTGATGAAGTCGAGCATCAGCATCGGGGGGCGGTGCGGCAGCAGCTTGAAGATTTCGGTTCGTCCTAGCATCAAGCGACCATTGTAGCGCGGGGCAGGGACCAGCGGGTATATGGTCGCTGGAGGTGCACCGCATGCGCAAGCGCCTGGCCGACTGGCGGCTAGCCACCGTGCTCTACCTCGCCAACTGGTGGATCAACCGCGTTCCGTTCCACGCGCTCCGCAACGCCTACTACCGGGGCGTCTGCCGCATGCGCTTGGCCCCGGGCAGCTCCGTCCACATGGGCGCCTGGCTGACGACGATGGGCGGCGTGGACATCGGCCCCGGCTCCACGATCGACCAGGGCGTGCGGCTGGATGGGCGCGGCGGCCTGACGATCGGTGCCAGCGTGAGCATCGGCCCGGAAGTCGCCTTGCTGACGGCGGAGCATGACCCCCAATCGGCCGACTTCGCCGGCCGCACTGCCCCCATCGCGATCGGGGACCACGCCTGGCTGGGCATGCGCGCGATGGTCCTGCCGGGCGTGACGATCGGGGAAGGCGCCGTCGTGGCGGCCGGCGCCGTCGTGACCAAGGACGTGCCGCCCTACGCGATCGTGGGCGGCGTCCCGGCCAAGGTGATCGGCGAGCGCCAACGCGAGCTGGCGTACGCGTTCGAGTACTTCCGGCCCCTGTATTAACGCATAATCTGGCGGTAAAGCGCTTCCAGGCGCTTGCCCTGGTTGAAGGAGTCGAACTCCTTCTGCACGTGCGCCCGGCCCGCCATGCCCATCGCCGCCCAGATCTCCGGGTGGTCCAGCATGTACTCCAGCCGCTCCTCGAGGGCGTCCACGTCCCGCTCGGGGACCAGGAAGGCGCTGACGCCGGGCAGCGTGACCTCTGGGATGTCGGCATGGGTGGTTGCCAGCACGGGCAGGCCGGTGGCCTGGGCCTCGATAATCGAGACCGGGGCGCCGCCTTCGGTGTCGCCATCCGACGCGACCACGCTGGGCGCCATGAACAGGTGGCACGCCGAGGCTTCGCGCAGGAAGACGTCATGCGGCTGGTAGCCCAGCCAGCGGATGAAGGGCATCACCTTCATCTCCGAGGCCAGCGCGCGCAACTCCTCCTTCAGCGGCCCGTCGCCGATGATCGTGAGCTGCACCTGTCCGCGGCGGCGCTGCGCCAGCCGGGCGAACGCCTCCAGGCCGTAGATCAGGCCCTTCTTCTCGCGGAAGCTCGCGGCCATCAGCACGCGCATCGGGCCAGCCGCCGGAGCCTGGCGGGGCGAGAAGAGGATCCGGCGCGGGTCCACGCCCAGGTGGTGCACATGCGCCTTCTCCTCTGGGCAGCCCAGCGCGATCAGCCGCCGGCGCATGGCGGGGCCCTCTGCCAGGAACATGTCGCCTTCCTCGAAGAGCCAGCGCAGGCGCGGCTGCCACTTCGCCTCGAGCGGCATCTTGGAGACGTCGTAGCCATAGAAGGTCGTGACCAGCGGGATCTTGTGCCGCTTGGCCGTGCCCAGCATCAACACGCCGCGATCCCCGAAGTGCGCGTGGATCAGGCGCGGCTGATAGGTGGAGACCACCCCGCCATAGCTGCCCGGCCAGTTGGCATACAGCACCTTGCGGTGCAGCTGGTTCAACAAATGGTGCGCCCTGGCGAAGCGCAGCTCGGAATTCGCGAAGACGTCGCCCAGCGGGAAGGCCCGGTCGTTCGACTTCTGGTCGCAAACGACAACGGGGAAGAAGCCGCTGGCCTGGCGGATCTGCTCGTAGATCCAGTTCTCCGTGAGCGGCAGGTACTCGCGCACGGCGTGCAACACCACCGGCCGCAGCACGCTGGGCCGCACCCGGCCCCGGGAGGTGAAGAGGGGGGTGGGCTTGTTCGCCTGGTACATCTGCAACTCCGGCTTTCTGCTCATTACGATGCGGTCGTTCGCCACGCGCTCAGCTTCGCCACCGGCGCGCGGAGCAGGAAGTAGGCCCGACCGGCCATCGTGCGGCGGGAGACGCTGTAATAGGGGGCGGCGGTCGCCCCGAAGCTCTCCTTGAACTGGATCACGCCTGCCAGGCCGTTCGAGGCGCCGAAGTCGAAGAACTGGCGCCCCTCGGCGGCCGCCCGCGCCAGGGCTTCCTCCATCAGGAAGTTGCTGGGGCAGGCTTCCAGGTGGTCGGCGCGGGTGGCGCCGGCCAGGTAGTGCACGACCGGCCCGTAGCCGGCCAGCAGCAGCGCGGAAACCGCGTCGCCCGATGGTTCGTGGGCGAACAGGAAGTGGACGTCCGGCGCGCCATGGGCGAGCAGACCCTCGAAGAACCCGCGCGAGCGCGGCCACGTCAGCTTGTCGCCCCAGCGGCGCACGCTGTCCTCGTAGAGCGGGTAGAACGTCGCCACGGCGTCGACATCGGAGCGGACCGCCAGGGTCAGCCCCAGCTTGCGGGCCTTGTTGCCGCGCGCCTTGGCGCCCCGGCTGAAGCCCTTCCGCAACTCGGGCAGCGGCTTGACCAGCAACAAGTGGGTGGACTCGTCCTGCACGCCGGTGGCCGTTGCCGCCCAAGGCAGGTGCGGGCCCGGCGCGAAGGGGTTGCCCACCACCTGTAAGTTCGGGAAGCGCGTCCGGACGGCGTCGAAGCAAGCCGTTGCCTCGTCGTCCACCAGCGGCTCCGGCGCCACCAGGCCCCCGTAGGAACCCGTTTCTCCTGCAACGGCCAGGGGCAAGAGGCCCCGGGCCAGCGGCCGGATCGAAAGCGGCAAGAGCGCCCACCGGCCCCGCCCCAGCTCGAACCGCATCCGCTCCACGCGCGTACCGAACGCTTGCGACACCGCCGCCAGCCAGGGACCGGTATGGAAGAAGGTGGCGCCTGGGCACCGGCCCAGGTCTTCCGACCACTGTTGGTCGTCGAGCTCGTGGATGGCGGGCAGGGCCTGCGCGCCCATGTTAGCGGCGCACCCGCTTGATGACGCGGTGCACGGCGGCGATCACGTCTTGCACATCGGCCTCCGTGAGCTTGGGCGACAGGGGCAGCGAAATCGTCCGGTCGGAGACGTACTCCGAGCCAGGGAAGTCGCCGCGCTTGGTGCCCAGGCGCTCGCGGAACAGCGAATGCAGGTGCAGCGCCACGAAGTGCACGCCGGAGCCGATGTTCTCCTCCTTGAGGAGGTTCACGAACTCGTTGCGGTTCACCGTCAGCTGATCGATGTCCAGGATCAACGTATAGAGGTGCCGCGCGTGCTTGGTGTCCGGCTCGTCCGCGGGCGGCAGGGTCAGCTCCGGCAGGCTCGCGAAGCCCTGGTTGTACATGGCCCAGTATTGGTCGCGGCGCGCCCAGAAGCGGTCGACCTTGGCCAGCTGGTGGATGCCGAGCGAGGCCTGCAGGTCCATCATGTTGTACTTGTAGCCGGGATACATGCAGTCGTAAGGCTGGTAGCCCTCGGTGCTGTAACGCTTCCAGGCGTCGCGGCTGATGCCGTGCAGGCTGCGGATCCGGATCGCGTCGGCCAGGTCGGGGTCGTTGGTCGTGACCATGCCGCCCTCGCCCGTGACGATGTTCTTGGTGCTGTAGAAGCTGAACGCCGCCACGTCACCGATCGTGCCGACCTTGCGGCCCTTGTACCAGGTCTCCGTGGCGTGGGCCGCGTCCTCGATCACCTTCAGGCCGTGACGCTGGGCGATCGCCATGATCGCGTCCATGTCGCAGGGCCGCCCGGCAAAGTGCACGGGGATGATCGCCTTGGTGCGCGGCGTGATGGCCGCCGCGATCGACGCCGGATCGATGTTGAACGTGGTGGGATCGCAGTCCGCGAAGACCGGCGTGGCGCCCACGTGGAACACCACGTTGGCGGTGGCTGCGAAGGTCATCGTCGGGACGATCACCTCGTCGCCGGGGCCGATGCCCAGGGCGTCAAGCGCCAGGTGCAGGCCGGCGGTGGCGGAGTTGAGCGCCACGGCGAACTTGGCGCCGGTGTACTCGGCGAACCGTTGCTCGAAGAGCTTGGTCTTCGGACCCGTGCCCAGCCACCCCGAGCGCAGGGTGGCTTCGACTTCACGGATCTCTTCTTCTTCGATCAGAGGGGCGCCGAACACCAGGAACTCGGCGCGCTTGGGCTGCATTTCCAGGAAAGCTAGGTTCACCACGCCATTGCGCGGCTCCTGTACGTTGGACACGGGGACTACCTCCTCATCGCTTACCCGCCGGCCACCGGGCCGGTTCTTGGCTATTTTGCGAGACGAGGGGCGGCGCGACGTAGGCGGCGATCGCCATAAAGCGTTGTGCAACAAGCACCGAGCAAGGGGGCATTCACAAAACTTGAGAGTGGAAATGGCTGAAACCAAGTCAGGACAAGGTATAATGGGTTGACGATTTGTCACGATCGGCCACACCGGCCAATTTGGAGGTTTCATGCACGAACAGCTGTCCGAACGCGCGAAGGGCCACTTCTACATGTTCTCGATCCTGTTGGCCGCGCTGTTGGTTCGGGTGGTTGTGGGCCTCCACAAGCCGGTCTTGTCCTTCGAACAGACGGTGATCACGGGCCTGACCGCGGTCGTCTTCTTGTCGCCGTTCCTCTACCGCACCTTCCACGGCGAAGAGCTGCTGAGCACGATGCGCAAGAAGGTCTGCCACAGCGTGGCGATGGTGCTTTCCGGCGGGCTGTTCTTCTACTACATCGCGCTTAGCGCGTAGTTCATGTCATCATGGGGGGCATGAGCGCTTCCTCGATTCGCGTCCGTAACTTCACCGCCGGCGACGTCGCGGCGGTGGTCGACATTTACAACCAGGCCCGCCCGATCGAGGTGGCCCAGCTGACGGAAGACCGCTTCTGGGGCTGGTTCGCCGATCCCGCCCTGGACCCCACGCGCGACGTGTTGGTGGCCGAGGACGACGAAGGCCCGGTGGGCATCATCGCCTCGTTCCCCTGGCCCAACCACCTGGCGCTGGGCTACGTCTTCTTCGTGGGACCATCCGTCCTGCCGGAATTCCAGGCCCGCGGCGTGGGCCGCATGCTGGTGGACGCGTTGGGCGCGGAGGTGGCTGCCCGGCACCCGGGCAAGCAGCTCCAGACGCGCCTGAACCAGGCCAACCAGAAGGCCCACCGCTTCCTGACGGAGCAGCTGGGCTTCCACGTGGACCGGCAGTTCTGGCAGATGAGCCACCAGGCCCCGGGCAAGGTCCACCCCGGCCCGGCGCCCGCCGGCTTCGACTTCGCCTACCTCGAGCCCGGCGCCGGCGCCGAAGAGGTGGTGGCGGTCTACCAGCAGATCTTGAACGACCCCGTCGCGGGCCGGCACCTGCTGGACCCGGAGGAGCTCGAGCGCTGGGCCTCGCTGGGCACCTTCGCCGCCAACAGCTTCCAGGTCGCCCGCAAGGGCGATCAGGTGATCGGCCTGTGCTTCGAGGCCTTCCCGCCCGGCACGGACCACGCGCAGGTGGAGTTCCTGGGCGTGCTGCCGGGCTACCGCGGGCAGGGACTTGCGTTGCACTTGCTGCAGCGCGCGCTGGCAAACGCCCATGCCGCCGGCAAGCGCTGCGTGCGCCTGGAGGTGACGGGCGGCGACGCCGGCCCGGGCCTGACGCTCTACCAGCGGCTAGGCTTCGAGGTGACCGGCGGCGAAGTGTTCTATCAGCGCGACGCTAAACCGACAGCGCCTCGCCCAGCGCTTCACGCTGAATAGCCACCAGGTTCGCGATGCCGCCCTGGGCCAGATCCAACAAGCGGTCCAGCGACGCGCGGTCGTAGGGCTGGCCCTCGGCCGTGGCTTGCACCTCCACGAACTGGCCGCTGGCCAGGCCGACCACGTTCATGTCGACGCCGGCGCGCGAGTCCTCTTCATAGCAGAGGTCCAGCATCTCGACGCCGTCGATCACGCCCACGGAGATGGCCGCCAGGTGGTCCGTCACGGGGATGGTGGCGATCAGGCGCTTCTCCTTGAGCCAATGCAGCGCATCCACCACCGCCACGAAGGCGCCCGTGATGGCGGCGGTGCGGGTGCCGCCGTCGGCCTGGATCACGTCGCAGTCCACCAGGATCGTGCGCTCGCCGATCTTGGAGAGGTCGACGCAGGCTCGCAGCGAGCGGCCGATCAGGCGCTGGATCTCGTGGGTGCGCCCGCCGACACGACCCTGGGCGGACTCGCGCGCGGACCGGGTGTGGGTGGAGCGGGGCAAGAGGGCGTACTCCGCCGTCAGCCAGCCCTGCCCGGTGTTGCGGAGGAATGGCGGCACCTTGTCCTCGACGCTGGCCGTGACCAGCACCTTGGTCTCGCCGGCGCTGATCAGCACGGAGCCTTCCGCGTAGCGCGTGAAGTTGCGCTGGATGGTGGTGACGCGCAGCTGGTCTGCCGCGCGGCCGTCGATTCGTTCCGCCATGGTTGCTCCTAGATGATCATCAGCTCGTAGTCACGCGTGCCCAGGCCCACGCGCTCCGCATAGCGCAGCGCGTGCTCCCAGTCTACGCCCGGGTAGAGGTCCCGCAGCTTGTCCTTGGTGCCGGGATCCGTAAGGCGCGTGCCGGCGACGCCGGGGGCGCTCTGGAAAAGGTCGATGGCCGCCTGGTCGATCGCGACGGGATCGCGCGAGGCCAACAGGCCGATGTCCGGCGCCACGGCGGCGTCGCTCCAGTCCAGATCGTCACTGCCGGGCGTGAGGTCCACCAGCAGCGTGACGTAGCCCAGCTTGCGGTCCTTGGCCACGGCCAGGTCGCGCAGGGAGTCGACCATCCGCTCCTGGAAGGCGCCGGGCGTGCCGTTCTCGCCGACGGCTCCGCTCATCATGTGGCGCTTCCCGCCCAGCGAGGCCGTGCCGAAGCCCATGTGGTAGATCGCGCCGCAGTACCCGGCGTGTTCCTGGCCCGTGAAGTGGGTCAGCGCCAGGATCCCGTCCGCCTCGGCGAAGGCCGCGGCTACGCGGGCGTCTGTTCCCAACATCCGCTCGTCGCCGCCGAACAGGCCATCCGCCACGATCAGCGGCGCGCCGTCCATGGTGCCGGGCGCGAAGCCGTTGGCCGCAGCCGCCGCCAGGTGCTCCGCGGCGTTACCACGGCGGGCCGAGCCCGGCGAAAGGGTGTCTGCCACGAAGGGCTGGGCGCCGTAGCCTCGCAGCCGCCGCACCACGCGCTGGGCAAACTGCGGGCGCAGGTACGTGGTGTTGCCGACCTCGCCGAAACTCAACCGGACCGCCACCACGCCACCGCCGAAGAGCACACCGAAGCCGGCCGCATCGCAGAGCTGCTCGAGCTTCTCGAGGAGCCCTCCGCCTTGCGTGGCGCGCCTTTGGGCGAAATAGACCTCCGAGCTCATGGGGCTCCTTTTTGCCTGCGCGTGGCCAATAGCTCCGTTGGCGGCACATTCTAGCACAAAAACCCTTGCCTGCCGCGCGTTACGTCGGCCTGTTTGTCTGGTATAAGGGGGGAGTCTCGGTTGGCTGGGGGAATCCATGGAGCAACTGATCTCACCGGGGATGAAGCTGAACAAGGCGCTGCTCCACCCGGTCACGGGGAAGGTTCTGCTTCCCGCGGGGACGGTTCTGACGGAGTCCTACATCGAGCGCATCGGCCGCCAAGGCCTCGACAACTTCCTCCTGGAATGCCTGGACGTCGCGCACGGCGGCGCGCAGGGGAGCGGCCACGACAAGGTCAAGGACCTCGACGGGTTCGAGATCGAGGTGCCGGACGTCACGGACATCATGGCCGAAATCGCCCGCGCGATCGGCCTGGGCGGCGGCTTCGCGGCCCCCGCCCCGCCGCCGCCGCCTGCGCCTGCGCCCATCTACGTGGAAGCCGACCCCGTCACGCCTGGCTACATCCCGACGG
>JAQBPE010000409.1 GCA_028287685.1 Cyanobacteria bacterium RYN_339
GAGGACAGGGCGTCGATCTGGGCGCGCAGGGCGTCCACGTTGGCTTGCAGGCCCGCCAGCTGGCTCAAGAGGGCCGCATCGGAAGGCACCGAAAGCGTTAGCTGGTCCGGCGCCCACGCCGGGGCCACGGAAGGCTTGGCCTGCACGGGCGACGGCACGGCAGCGGCTGCGGTCGTCGGCAAAGCCGGACGCAGCAAATTGAACGCACTGATCATGTGCGTACCTCCCCATTGAACTCTCCAACTCCAAGGGGTTTATCCGGTATTTCGTCTCGAAGCCGGTTAATTCCCAATGAAGCTTTCCGTAAAGTTGGCCGAGGGCCAAGCCGCACCACCTGCCGCTGGGGTTCCCTGGCAACTTCAGCCGGGGCTAAAACGAGCCGCCCCGCCCGAAGTCGGGCGGGGCGGGAGGGAGGGTCAGGCGCGCTTGCGGCGTTTCAAGTCTGCCGCAATCTGCATCTCGCTTTCCCCGGCCGCGCGTCGCGCGGTGAACTCCGCCATCTCCGTGGCGCTCAGCTTCTTGAACGGCATGCCGCTCTTCGAGCCCTTGAGGTGTTGGTGCTTGGCCTTCTCGGCCTCTTTTTCGTGCTTCGACATGATCGACCCTCCATACTTCCGGATGTCAGGGTCGATTCTAGCGTTCTGAGGCCGGACGGGATCGGGTCGATCGACGATCCCGCATGTGCATCGTTGCCAAGGTGCACAAAAAAAGGCCGAAGACCCGGGTGGGTCTTCGGCCTAGTTTTTAGTAGCTTAGCGCTGGAAGCAGTCGCGGCACAGCACGGGGCGGTCGCCGGTCGGCTTGAAGGGCACCTTGGTCTGCACGCCGCAGTTGCCGCAGATGACATCGTGCATCTCGCGCTGCGGACGGCTGCCGTAGTCGCCGCCGCCGCCGCTGCTGCTGCGGCCGCCGCCGCCGTAGCTGGAGCCACCACCACCCTGGCCCTTGGCGGCCTTAACGGCGTCACGGCAGGGCTTGCAACGGCGAGGGGCGCTGAAGCCCTTCTGCTGATAGAACTCCTGCTCGGAAGCCGAGAAGGTGAAGTTGGTGGAGCAGTCCGCGCAAACTAGGGTCTGATCGGTAGACATCATGAATGTTCCTCATGGGGTGGTGGAAAAAGGCGACCGATCGTTTTCTTAAGGATCGCGGGTGCTTGCCATTAGACCGGCAAACACCCGCGTCGAGATCAAATTGTTCGCCCCAATTCCGATTGGGTTATTGCTTCGCCCATCATGACACGAAATTCTAATTTGTGTAGGCTCGCTTGGCTGATTATTTTGATAAAGATGCCGCAGTAGCCGCTAGCACCGCGTTTCCCGAGGGATCTGCTAATTTTTGCGCGGCCCGATCCCGCATGCGCTCCGAGGTTTGGTAACGCATATGGGGCCGCTCGGCCGTAGCGGCCTCGAGGATCACGGCGGCCACCTCCGCGGGGGTCTGGCCCAGGCTGGCAAAGCGCTCCTTCACGTTGCGGAAGTAGACCGCCTGCACCTCGTGGTAGGGATCGGCGCTCAGATCGGGCAGGCGGCTTTCGACGCTGGCGGCGAACGCCGTGAGCACGGGGCCCGGCTCGACCAGCGAGACGTGCACGCCGAAGTGGATCATGACGGAGGCCAAGGACTCGAGCCAGCCTTCCATCGCGAACTTGGCGGCGCAGTAGGCGTCGTTGAAGGGCTGCCCGTGGATACCGCCGATGCTGGAGATACCGATGATGCGGCCCTGGCGCGCCTCGCGCATGGCGGGCAGGAAGGCCTGGGTGACGCGCCAGGCGCCGAAGAAGTTCACGTCGAAGACACGCTGCAGCTCCGCCTCCGACGTCTGTTCGGTCGTGCCGAGGAAGCCCGATCCGGCGTTGTTGATCAAGACGTCGATCCGGCCGCAGTGCGCGACGGCGGCGGCGATCGAGGCGGGGTCTTGGACGTCCAGCTGGACGATCTCCACGGCCGCCCCGGTCGCCAGCAGCGCCGTGGCCTTGGCGGGGTCGCGCATGGTGGCGTAGACCTTGAAGCCGGCGCCCGCGAAGGCCACGGCCGTGGCGAGGCCGATACCGGTAGACGTGCCGGTGATCAGCGCGGTCTTCACTCGATCGTCCAGTCGATGGGCTTGCGGCCTTCCTTCGCCAAGAGGGCGTTGGTTTGCGAGAAGTGGCGGCAGCCGAAGAAGCCCGTGCGCGCCGACAGCGGCGACGGGTGGCCCGCCGTCAGCACGTGGTGCTTGGTGGTGTCGATCATCGGCGCCTTGGCCTGGGCGAACTTGCCCCAGAGCAGGAAGACCACGCCCTTGCGGCGCGCGTTGACCGCGGCGATCGCCGTGTCCGTGAAGTTCTCCCAGCCCTGCCCCGCATGCGAGTTCGGCGCGCCGGCACGCACCGTCAGGGTGGCGTTCAGCAGCAACACGCCCTGGCGGGCCCACTTGGAGAGGTTGCCGGACTTGGCGGGCGCGATGCCCAGATCCGACTGCAGTTCTTTATAGATGTTGCCGAGCGAGGCCGGCACTTTCACCCCGTCCTGAACGGAGAAAGACAGGCCCATAGCCACGCCCGGCGTGGGGTAAGGATCCTGGCCGATGATCACGACGTCGACCTGGTCGAAGGGCGTGGTGTTGAAGGCGTTGAAGACCAGGTCGTCGGTGGGGAAGTAGGCCTGCCCGGCGGCCTTTTCGGCGCCCAGGAAGGTCTCCAACTGCTTGAAGTAGTCCTTGCCGAACTCCGCGCCCAGCACCTCTCGCCAGCTCTCGCCGTGCAGCTGCGACGACAGGCGCGGCGCGGCGGCTAGCGCGGCCGGATCGGCGAGGTCGCGGGCGGTGGGAACGGGACGCTTCATCGAACACCCCGTGGCGACGAGCAGGCAGCAAAGCAAGGTGGCATGGAGGCGCAGCATGCCACAGCTTGTCGCGCTCCGCCAAGGGGTCCTTTCTTAAAGGCTGGCTAAACTTGAATTAAACTGTCCTTAATGTTACAATGCGGCACCGACCACGACCCGACCACAGGAGGCCCTCCTTGAAGCATATCGCCAAGCACACGGGTGTTTTCCTCGCCCTCGCTACCCTCGCCGGCTGCGGCCACGCCGCCCTCGTGACGCCCACCGAGCGCGCCGTCACCGTGGAGGCCTCGAAGGCCGTGCTGGCGAAGCGCCTGATCGTCGGCTTCAAGGCCATGCCCACCCCCGCGGAGCTGGCCGCCTTCGAGACGCAGCACGCCGTGAAGGCCGTCAAGCAGTACGCCCAGTTGGCGCTGGTGGTCATCGAGACCCGCGCCACCGTGGCCGCGACCCGCAAGGCTCTGCTGGCCGCCCCGGGCGTCCAGTTCGTCGAAGGCGAGCTGCTGCCGGCGCTGGACCTGCCCACCGGCAAGCCGGTCGCCACCGTGCCCAGCCAGGGCCGCGACGTCACCGACCCGATGCGCAAGGATCAGTGGGCGCTCGACACCATGAACGTGCCGAAAGTTTGGGACGCCGCGGGCACGCTGAGCAGCGTGATCGTGGGCCTGGTCGACACCGGCGTGGACGGCCTGCACGCCGACCTCAAGGCCAACTTGGTGCCGGGCTACAACGCGGCCAACCCCGGCCAGCCGACCATGGACGAGGCCGGCCACGGCACCATGACGGCGGGCTGCATCGCCGCCGTCGCCAACAACGGCATCGGCGTCGCGGGCGTGGCCCCCAACGCCAAGGTCATGCCGATCAAGGTGGGCAACTCCGCTTCGTCCGTGGTCGACGCGATGATCTACGCGGCCGACCACGCCGACATGATCTCGATGAGCCTGAGCTTCAAGCCCAACATGGACGAGTACCCGACCGCCGTGGAGACCACGCGCCGCGCCGCGGAGTACGTGATGGGCAAGAAGGTTCCGATGGTTTGCTCGATGGGCAACACCGGCACCTCCAGCAAGAACGTGCCGTCCTACTTCGCCGGCAATTCCGTGCCCGGCCTGATCGCCGTCGGTGCCACCGACAAGACCGACCACGTGACCAGCTTCTCCACTTTTGGAAACTGGACCAGCGTCTCCGCCCCCGGCGCCAAGATCCTGACCACGGCCAAGGGCGGCGGCTACAGCAGCGTGGACGGCACCAGCTTCTCCACCCCGCTGACGGCCGGCGTGGTGGCCCTGATGCTCGGCCACGGCGCGCCCAAGGATCCCGCGGCGATCAAGAAGATCTTGATGGAAACGGCGCTGGACATTGAGGCGCCCGGCCTGGACGACAAGGCCGGCGCGGGCCGCGTGGATGCCTACCGCGCGGTGATGGGCGCGGGGCGCTAACTCCTTAGAACGTGGCCTTGAAGGCGTCGAGCCCCTTGGCGAGCGCGTCGCCCCAGGCCAGCAGCACGGCGGGCGTCTTGTCCGCCACGCGCGAGCGCAGGTCGTCTTCGGCCTTCAGGGCGTCCAGAGCGGCATGGGCATTGTCGACGTTCTTCATGGGCATGAGCGCGATCTCGGCGGCGCCAATGGTCTTCTGCAAGGCGCCGATGCGCTTCTGCAAGTAGGCCTTCTGCTCGGCCTCCGGCTTGCGGGAGATGTCTGCCTGCCAGTTCTGGACGCTGGTGGCATCCTTCTTGAGGGCGGTGCCGATGGCGGCCTGGATGGCCTTCTTGGCGGCAAACGGGCCCACCAGGCCCAACAGGTCGCCCGCCAGAGATTGGCTGGCAACGCCCGAGCCGGCCACGGCATGGGCCTGGGGGGCCACATGCGCGCCACAGCCGCTCAGCAGCAGGGCAAGCAGGACGACGGCACGGGTCATGGGCAACTCCTCTGGCTGGTGCTATCGCAGCTTAGCGCAAAAAACTTCTTAACGACTGGTGAAGATCAGGGAAGGGTTTGCTTAACCCAGGACCAAACCCGCACCTGCCCGTCATAAGAGCCGGTTACCAGCGTCTCGGCGTCGACCCGCGCCACGTCGGGCAGGGGGGGAAGCACGTGCGCGCCATGGGCCCATAATCTCACATTTAAATCATTCTTTCCGCCCCCATAACCGGGAAACTCCCGGTAAGGCCCGATAGGTGTAAGGGAAGTGTTAACTACCAGGAGGGTGTCCCATGTCGATCGAGAGCGCCGTCGTCAAGCAGTTCGTCAGCAAGAGCGGCGACAACGTGGCCGACAAGACCGTCAAGAAGCTGACGGCCGGCCAGGTACGCCGTGCGGCGGGGGCAGTCGAGAAGGCCTTCGGCAAGGAGTCGCTCTCGCTGACGGGCAAGGCCGCGGTGGACCACGCCGGCACCGCCATCGAGCAGGGGCTCTACCACGTTTCGACGGGCGCCGACGGCGCCAAGCTGGCCCTGGCCGCGCTCGGCGCCGGCGACAAGGAGCGCGCGGGCAAGGCCCTGACGCTGGGGATGTACCACATCAAGACCGCCCGCGACGCGGAGATGATGGTGAAGGCCGCCCTGGCCGCCAAGGACCAGGCCAAGGCCGGCCAGGCGCTGAAGCTCGGCATGGAGCGCATGCGCAGCGGCAAGGACGGCGGCCGCCTGGCCCACACCGCCCTCGCCTTGGGCGACAAGCAGCAGGCCGCCAAGGCCTTGAAGCACGGCCTGCAGGACGTGCAGCGCGGCAAGGACGGCGCCCGCCTGGCGGAGGCTGCACTGCAATTGGGTGACAAGAAGACCGCCGCGGAAGCGCTGGCGAAGGGCCTGAAGGCCATCCGCACCGGCAGCGACGGCGCCGCGTTGGCCCTGGCCGCGCTGGCCGCGGGCGACAAGCACACCGCCGCCAAGGCCATCACGGCCGGGCTCGAGAAGATGACGTACATGAGTGACGCGGTCCACCTGGTGGAGGCCGCGCTGAAGCTCGGCAACAAGGAGATGGCCGGCAAGGCGCTGGCGAATGGCCATGGCCTGATCCGCACGGCCACCGGCGGCACGCGCCTGGCGAAGGCCGCGCTGAGCGCGGGCAACCAGGATGCGGCGCGCGCGGCGATCGAGAAGGGCCTGAAGCACGTGAAGTCGGGCACCGGCGCCGCCCAGCTGGCGAAGATCTCGTTCAAGTTGGGCGATAAGCAGGCGGCCGCGGAGGCCATCCTCAAGGGCACCCAGCACCTCAAGTCCGGCCGCGACGCCGCCCACCTGGCGCGCGTGGCTTACGGCGCGGGCGACAAGAAGCAGGCCCAGGCGATCTTGGAGCAGGGCCTGTTCAAGGTCCGCACCGGCACCGACGGCGCCACGCTGGCCAGCGTGGCCCGCTTGATGGGCTACGAGGAGGCGGCCACGAACGCCTTCACGCTGGGCTACTACCACATCCAGACCGTCAACGACGCCGTCGCGCTCTCGCGGGCCGCCGGTGCCCTGGGCGACAAGGCCCAGGCCATGGACGCGCTGGGCAACGGGGTCAAGTTGGTGCACTCCGTGCCGGACAGCATCAAGCTGCTCAACGCGCACCGGCAACTGGTCGCGGTTCCCAAGGCGGCCTGATGTTCGCGTTGCTCCTGGCCGCGGCGATCGCCGCGACCCCCACCCCTGGCCCCATTCAGCAGCAGAACACCTTGACCCGCAGCCGGCTGCACACCCTCGGCAATGACATCAAGGCGATCAACGCCCGCCAGCGGGCCATGGACGCCCGCGCCAAGGCCCTGCATGCCAAGTCCGACGCGCTGAAGAAGCAGGTCGAGACGATGGGCAAGCGGATCGATGCCGCCCAACGGCGCCAAAAGCCCTGGCCTTCGCCGACGCCGCCCTAGGTGCCGAACCGCGTCCTGCTGGCCTTGGCGACCGGCCCATGGGCCCTTTATCGCGCGGGCTTTGCCCGGCGGGCACTTGGCTGGGCCGTGATCATGATCCTGCTTGCCGGTCTCGCGGCCTATGTGCCGTACTTGCAGATTTATGCCGCCATCACGGACGGGGGCGAGAGCGCCAAAGAGCTGACAGACACGGCGATCGCGGCCTCGACGGCCTGGCTGGGCGCCTGGCGATCCTGGGCGCCCTGGACCGCCGCGGCCTTGATCCTGGGCAACGTCGGCTGCGCGCTGGATCTAAGCCTTCGGCGCTAGCGCGCGCTTGCGGCTCAGCGAGACGCGGCCGCGCTTGGCATCGAACTCCAGCACCTCCACCTCGATCACGTCGCCCACCGCCACCACCTCCATGGGGTTGCGCACGAAGCGGTCGGACAGCTCGGAGACGTGCACCAGGCCGTCGTTCTTCAGGCCCACGTCGACGAACGCGCCGAAGTCGACCACGTTGCGCACGGTGCCCGTCAGCCGCATGCCGGGCTTGAGGTCATCCAGCTTCAGCACGTCCTGGCGGAGGTGCGGCTGGGGCAGGGCCTCGCGTGGGTCGCGGCCGGGTTTTTCCAGGCTTTCCAGGATGTCCGTCAGGGTGGGGACGCCCAACCCCAGCTCCGCGGCCAGCGCCGCCGGATCCAGGCCGGCACGCTGCGCCTTGACGGCGGCGCCCAGGCCAGGGGCGGCCGGGTCCAGGCCCAGGCGGGCCAGCAGCTTGCGGGTGGCGGGGTAGGACTCCGGGTGGATGGCGGTGTTGTCTAGCGGATCGGCGCCGCCGGAGATGCGCAGGAAGCCCGCGGCCTGCACGAAGGTGCGATCGCCCAACCCCTTCACGGCCTTGAGCTCGTCGCGCCGGCGGAAACCGCCCTGGGCCTGGCGTTGCGCCACGATCGCCTGCGCCGTCTTCTTGGTCAGGCCGGCGACGTGCGTCAGCAACGAGGCGGAGGCGGTGTTGAGGTCCACGCCGACGTGGTTCACGGCGTCCTCGACGACGCCTGCCAGCGAGCGCGCCAGGGCCTTCTGGTCGAGGTCGTGCTGGTAGAGGCCCACGCCGATGGCCTGGGGGTCGATCTTGACCAGCTCGGCCAGCGGGTCTTGCAGCCGGCGCGCGATCGAGATGTTGCCGCGCTGGGTGGCGTCGAGGTCCGGGAACTCCTCGCGGGCCACGTCAGACGCCGAGTAGACGCTGGCGCCCGCCTCGCTGACGATCACGTAGGCCGCGGGCGTGCCCTTGATGGCCTCGGCCGCCAGCATCTCCGTCTCCCGGCTGGCGGTGCCGTTGCCGATCGCGAGGATGTCGACCGAATGCCGCGCGATCAGGTCTCGCAGGGTCTTGAGGGCCTGGTCATACTGCTTCTGGGGCTCGTGGGGGTAGATGACCAGGCCGGTGCCCAGCGGCGCGCCCGTCTTGTCCACCACCACGACCTTGCAGCCGGTGCGGAAGCCGGGATCGATGCCCATCACGACCTTGCCCTTGAGCGGCGGCTGGAGCAGCAAGGCCTTCACGTTGGCCGCGAAGACCGCGATGGCATGCGCCTGGGCCTTCTCCGTCAGCGCGCCGCGCACGTCGCGCTCGATGGCGGGTCCGAGCAGCCGCGCCAACCCATCCGTCAGGGCCGCATCGGCTTCTTCGCGCCAGCCCGGCGCCTGGACGCGGACGGCATCGCGCATGAAGCCCAGGATACGGGCCTCCGGCAGGTCCACGCCGATGCGCAGCACGCCTTCGGACTCGCCCCGGTCGCAGGCCAACACCCGGTGGGGCTGGACGCGGACCACGGGCTCCTTGAAGGCGTAGTACTGGGCGAACTTGCCTTGCGGGTCCTCGCCCTTGGGCGCCTTGGTGGCCGTGAAGACGGCCTCCTTCATCGACAGCGCGCGGGCGCGGCCCCGCACCTCCGGGTCTTCGCTGGTTTGCTCGGCCAGGATGTCGCGGGCGCCCGCCAGGGCAGCTTCCACGGTCGGTACCTCCGCGCCGAGGAACTTCTTGGCGGCCTCCAGCGGTGACTCGCGCGGGGGCCGGGCGAACATGGCGGCCAGCGGGGCCAGGCCGCGGTCGCGGGCCTGGCTGGCGCGGGTGCGGCGCTTGGGGCGGAAGGGCAGGTAGAGGTCTTCGATCACGGCCAGCTTGTCGGCGGCGGCCAGGCGGGCGGCCAGCTCCGGCGTGAGCACGCCTTGCTCCGTCAGCGAAGCCTGCACCTCGCGGCGGCGCTCCTCAAGCTTGCGTGCTCGTCCGAGCGCGTCTTCCAGGGCGCGCAGGCCGACCTCGTCCAGGCCGCCCGTCTGCTCCTTGCGGTAGCGGGCCAGGAATGGGATGGTGTTGCCTTCATCGAACAGGGCCGAGACCCGCGCCACCTGGGCGGGAGGCAGGCCGAGCTCACGGGAAAGGGCGGCGGTCACATCGGACATGTCCCCGTTATAGCACAATCTACGAGCGCATTCGGCCAACCGGGGGGTACGTTCCGAAGCGACCACGGGTAAGATCCAGCTACCTCCCCTACGTCACGGAAAGCACCGGTATGCCCCCACTCTCGTTTGGTTTCAGGATCGCCGCCACGTTGGCCATCGCCACGCTGGTCGCGGCGTGCTCGACCATGGAGCCCGCCGGCGTGCTGCCCGCCTTCGCTGACGAGGCCGGCGTCCGCACCATCGAAGGCGCCAAGGTGCGCGTCGTGACCGTCGACCTGGCCGATCCGAAAACCGTGCTGGACATCGGGCTGGCCGGCGGCGCCGCCAAGCCCAACCAGAAGGGTGCCAGCGTCGGGGCGGAGAGCTTCGAGGAGATGGTGGCGCGCGCCAAGCCCGCCGCCTCGATCAACGGCACCTTCTTCAGCGAGGACGGCCCCAAGCACGTCATGGGCGACATGGTGCGCGCCGGCCAGCTGGTGAAGTTCACGCCGTGGGAGGACGGAGGCACCACCTTCATCCTGCACGCGGGCAACCGACCCGAGATGGTGACGGAGCGGGCCCAGGGCGCCCCCGACCGCAGCTCGCACTGGCTTTCGATGACCGGCGGCCCGCGCCTGCTGCGCGACGGCAAGGTCTACTTGCACCCCAAGGAGGAAGGCTTCCGCGATCCGGACGTCTTCGCCAGCGCCACGCGCACCGCGCTGGGCTACGACCGCAGCGGCTCGAAGCTCCTGCTGGTGAGCATCCTGACGCCCGTCTCGTTGGCCCAGGAGGCCAAGATCATGAAGGCCGTGGGCACGTACCAGGCCATGAACCTGGATGGCGGCACCTCGCAAGGGCTGGCGGTGGGCTCGCGCACCTTGCTTTCCCCTGGCCGCAAGCTGACCAACACCCTCAACGTCTACGACGGCTACCACCCCGCGCCGACCCGCCTGGCATCCGCCTGGACCGGCTTCTCCGGCACCCACCCGGACGTCAAGCTGGCGCAGCCTGCCGGTGCGCGGCCTGGCGACCGCTGGATCGGCAAGCTGGCGGATGGCCAGTCGTTCACGTATGCCGGCCTGCGCTTCACCCGCAAGGACGGCACGCCGACCGTGGGCGTGCTGGGCGACCGGCTGAGCTTCTCGGAGGGCAACTTCGGCCAGATCTACGCCGCCTTCCCGAAGCCCCAGGCGCATTACGCGCTGGACTTCGAGGCGCGCCTGATCGACGAGCGCATGAGCGTGGCGCTGGGCGCCGACCTGACCTTGGAGGCCCGCCGGGCGGCGCCGGGTGGGCTGTTCTTGCGTAAGGGCGGCGTGGCGATCGCCCGCTCGTCCGCCTGGGTGGCCGACAACCGCTGGCACCGCTTCCACGTCGTGGACGACGGCCGGCAGGTGCGCGTGAGCGTGGACGGCCGGACCTCGCCGATCCTGGTGGGTCGCTCCGCGGGCCCCGGCGAAGGCCTGGGCCTGAGCGGACGGGGCGAGTACCGCGCCATCAAACTGAGCGCCGCCCCCAAGTCCAGCCTGTAACGACCTCGTAACGTCGGTCTCGTAACTTCGTTCCCAGTGAGCCCCAAGGTGGGCCGTGAGAGCGAGGGGAACCCCATGACGACCGAAGTCGAGATTTTGCAGCAACGTTGGGTTGAAGACGCCCGCTGGCGCGGCATCCGCCGTGACTACAGCGCCCAGCAAGTTTTGGACCTGCGCCCCAGCATCAAGGTCGAGCACACGCTCGCCAACGTGGCCGCCAAGCGGCTCTGGACGCTGTTGGGTGGCGAAGGCTACGTCAACACGTTTGGTGCGCTGACGGGCGCCCAGGCCGTGAACATGGTGCGCGGCGGCCTGCAGGCCATCTACCTGTCGGGCTGGCAGGTCGCGGCGGACAACAACGCCAGCGGCAACACCTACCCGGACCAGAGCCTCTACCCCAGCAACTCCGTGCCGCTGGTGGCGAAGCGCATCAACAACGCCCTGTCCCGCGCCGACCAGATCGCCCGCCTGGAAGGCGACAAAAGCACCTATTGGTACGCGCCGATCGTGGCCGACGCCGAGGCCGGTTTCGGCGGCCCGCTGCATGCCTTCGAGCTGATGAAGGCGATGATCGAGTCGGGCGTGGGCGGCGTGCACTTCGAAGACCAGCTGGCTTCCGAGAAGAAGTGTGGGCACCTGGGCGGCAAGGTCCTGGTGCCCACGGCCCAGTTCATCCGCACCCTGACGGCGGCGCGCCTGGCGGCCGACGTGCTGGACGTGCCCACCGTGCTGGTGGCCCGCACGGACGCCCTCTCCGCCACGCTGTTGACCAGCGACGCGGACCCGTACGACCGCAACTTCCTGACCTACGAGCGCACGCCGGAAGGCTTCTATGTGGTGCGGGACGGCCTGGCTGCCGCGATCGCCCGCGGCATGGCCTACGCGCCCTACGCCGACGTGCTGTGGTTCGAGACCTCCAAGCCCGACCTCGACGAGGCCCGCCGCTTCGCCGAGGCCATCCACGCCCAGTTCCCGGGCAAGCTGCTGGCGTACAACTGCTCGCCCAGCTTCAACTGGAAGCGACACCTGGACGACGCCACGATCGCCAAGTTCCAGCGCGAGCTGGGCGCGATGGGCTACAAGTTCCAGTTCATCACGCTGGCCGGCTGGCACATGATCAACTTCCACGCCTTCGAGCTCGCCCAGGCTTATAAGGAAGAGGGCATGCCCGCCTACGTCCGCCTGCAGGAGCGCGAGTTCGAGGCCGAAGCCCTGGGCTACACCGCCACGCGCCACCAGCGCGAGGTGGGCACGGGTTACTTCGACCAGATCCTCACCGCCGTCACCAATGGCCAGGCTTCCACCGGCGCCCTCGCGGGCTCCACGGAAGCGGCCCAGTTCCACTAAGGGAGATCCCATGAAGCGCCTCGGCATCGTCCTCTCGATCTACCTCGCCGTTGCGGCCACGGGCTGCGCGCATGCCCTCGTGGCCGGCGCTGCGGTGCCGGCAGCCGGCCTGCGGGCCGCCGAGGCGGGATTCACCACCCGCACGGTGGCGGGGCGCACCTACAAGCTCTACGTGCCGGCCGGCTACCGCGCCGGCACGCCCGCGCCGCTCGTGGTCATGCTGCATGGCTGCACGCAGGATCCCGACGACTTCGCGGCCGGCACCCACATGAACGCCGTGGCCGACCGCGAGCGCTTCCTGGTGGCGTACCCACTGCAGCCCAAGGAAGCGCACCAGATGAAGTGCTGGCGCTGGTTCGACCCGGCCGATCAGGTGCGCGGCTCCGGCGAGCCGGCCTCGATCGTGGCCGTCACCCAGGACGTCAGCAAGCGCTACGCCGTCGACGCGAACGCCGTGTTCGTGGCGGGCCTCTCCGCCGGCGGCGCCATGACCGCGATCCTGGGTGCCACCTACCCGGACGTCTTCGCGGCGATCGGCGTGGGCAGCGGCCTGGAGTTCCAGGCGGCCAAGGACGAGAGCGCCGCGCGCGTGGCGATGAACGTGGGCGGCCCCAACCCGGCGCCCGACGCCTTCAAGGCCATGGGTGCCGCCGCGCGGGTGCTGCCCGTGATCGTCTTCCATGGCGGCGCGGACCGCATCGTGGCGCCCATCAACGGCAAGCAGATCGCGACCCAGTTCGCCAAGGCGGACGACCAGGCCGGCCACGGCATCGGCCTCGACGACACACCCGATCAAAGCCTGCCGGGGCAGGCGCCTGGCGGCGAGAAGTTCACGCGCGCGATCTACCAGGACGGCGCGGGCCACCCCGTCATCGAGACCTACACGGTCGACGCCATGGGCCACGCCTGGTCCGGCGGCGACGCCAAGGGCAGCTACACCGACCCCAAGGGCCCGGACGCCAGCGCGATCATGTGGGACTTCTTCAAGGCGCATCGGAAACTGCCGGTTGCCAGGTCATCAACGAAAAAGTGATTGCATCACCGTTCTTCCTGTGTTAATGTGAATTTAACGTCCCCTTTACCACAGGAGAAGCTGCCGCGATGATCCCGTCCTGGACCCGCTCCCTTCCGGCCTTGTCCCTCGCAGCTGCCCTGGCGGGTTGCGGCGTGCACCCGGGTGCTGCCACGGTGAAGACCGCCGCCGGCCCCCAGGCTGCCGCCTTCACCCAGGCGCGCACCGTCGCCCGCATCCACTTCTCCAACCCCGCCGAGCTCGAAGCCCTCGAGAAGGCCGGCGTCGACCTCTTCGAGAACGTCGACCGCGCCCACGGCACCGTCGGCGCCACGTTGACGGCGTTGTCGCGCCCCGTGCTGGAGAAGTCGGGCCTGAAGTTCGAAGTGCTGCAGTCGGCCGAGGCCCTGGCGGCCAAGGGCGGCATGCCCGCCGGCTACCGCAGCGTCGACCAGGTCTACACGGAGCTGAAGGCGATCGCCGCGGCCCACCCCGACTTCGTGAAGCTCGTCGAGATCGGCAAGAGCCTCGAGGGCCGCTCGATCTTCGCGCTGAACTTCACCTCCAAGCCGGGCACCGGTCTGCCCGCCGTCCGCATCAACTCCGGCCAGCACGCCCGCGAGCTGCCCCCGGTCGAGCTGACGACCAACCTGACCCACCTGCTGGCGGACGGCTACGGCAAGGATCAGAACCTGACCCGCCTGATCGACACCCGCGACATCTGGATCGTGCCGATCGTCAACCCGGACGGCCGCTTCAAGGTCCAGGAAGGCAACAGCATGTGGCGCAAGAACACGCGCAAGCTGGGCATGGGCGCCGCCGGCGTCGATACCAACCGCAACGCCGACGACCACTGGGATGGCGGCGACAGCATGCAGTGGGCCGACGACTACCACGGCGAGAAGCCCTTCAGCGAGCCCGAGAGCAGCGCGATGCGCGACCTGTGCGGCAAGATGCGCTTCAAGTCTTCGATCGACGTCCACAACTTCGCCGGCATGATCCTGTGGCCGCCGGGGTACTCCACCGACTTCACCAAGGACGAGGCCCACTTCAAGGCCGTCGGCGGCAAGCTGGCGGACCACCTGAACTACAAGGCCGGCACGATCGCCCGCACGATCTACAAGACCTACGGCGACCTCTCGACCTGGGAGTACGACACCTACGGCACGCTGGCCTTCGGCGCCGAGCTGGCCGACAGCGGCTTCAGCGCCCCCATCTCGGAGGCGCAGCGCGACTGGACCGCGTGGCAGTCGAACTTCACCTACCTGATCGACGAGGCCGGCAACCCGAACGCGAAGCACGTCACGGACGGGCCCAAGCTGCCGATGCCCGGGATCTTCTAAGGTATCAATGGAAAGCCCGCCTCACAAGAGGCGGGCTTTCTAGCTTTAGGTCGCGGCCGGGAACGGCAGCCCAAGTTCTTTCATGGCGTTCTGCAGGGACTCCGGCGTCACCGGCTTCTTGAGGAAACCGCTCGCGCCCGCGGAAATCGCCCGTTGCACGGTTTCCAGGTGGCCGCTCGACGTACACATCACGATCTTCGCCGCCGGGTCCAGCTGCCGCAGCGCCTGCAACGTCGCAAACCCGTCGATCTCCGGCATGTTGACGTCCAACGTCACCACGTCCGGCTTGATCTGGGCGTACTTGCCGATCGCCTCGCGGCCGTTGGCGGCTTCGAAGCACTCGAAGCCGCCCGGCTGCAACAGCTTGATCAGCAGGGTGCGCATGAAGGCCGCGTCATCCACCACCAGCGCCTTGCGCTTGGCGATCGCCCCTGCTTCCGGAGGCGGGTCCTTCAGGTTGAACATCGCGATGATGTCCGGCAGCTCCGGGATCTCGATCTCGAAGCCGTCCAGGTCCTTGAAACGGGTGCGGGTGTCGATGCAGGGCCCCAGGGCGGCAAGCAAGCCGGCTTCCTGGAAGTTCTTGATGTTCTGCGGCGTGAGCGTGGAACCGGCTGGCAGCAGGACGCGACCCGTCTCCGGGTGGACGAACGGTTTGAAGAGCTTCCTGCCGGCTGTGACGGCTGCCTCGGACAAAGAACGATGCTCCCGAGCAAAAACGGACCCGCTCCCATCATATCATGGGAGCGGGCGTCGTCAGTGCGTTGGCGTTGCTTGGCTGCTTATCTATCCCAACAACGGCGGCGGCGTGATCGGGGCCAGCATCGGCGGAGCCTCCAGCATCGGTGGGGCCGGGGGGGCCGGCGGCGGGGGCGGGGGCGGCACGAGGTTCAGGGGGACGGCGGGAAGGGTCGGGAGCGGACCCGGCACCGGCGGCGGGCCGGACGCCTCTTCGCTGGCGCCGCCCATCACGGGCGCGCTGGACGCGTTGGCGGCCGATGCCGCGTAAGGGCTGTACGGCTGCGGGGCGTACGGCTGCTGGTAGCCGGGGTACGTCGGGATGTCGCGGTCGTCCAGCACCGGCGGGCGGCCGACCAGGCGACGGAAGAAGTTCCCGATGTTGTGGAACAGCTTCGAGAAGAAGCCGTGGCTGTGCTGCTGGGGGTAGGGCTGGGGATACGGCTGCGGGTAAGGCTGCGGGTAGTTCGGTTGGGGGTAGGGCTGGGGATACG
>JAQBPE010000455.1 GCA_028287685.1 Cyanobacteria bacterium RYN_339
CTACGCCGGCCAGGTGCTCAAGCTGCCCGGCGGCGCGGATGCGCCCGCCCCCGCGCCGGAAAACCACCCCGGCGGCGACGCCAGCAACGTGGTGGACGCCGCGCGCGCCCTCAAGGGCGATGGCTACCACTACACGGTCAACCTGACCTCGAACTACAACCCGGTGCGCTTCAAGATTGGTTGC
Source organism: Cyanobacteria bacterium RYN_339 (assembly GCA_028287685.1). Classification (GTDB taxonomy): domain Bacteria; phylum Cyanobacteriota; class Sericytochromatia; order S15B-MN24; family JAQBPE01; genus JAQBPE01. Next base: position 185 of record JAQBPE010000455.1, read on the forward strand.
TGCGCGGACTTCGCCATCGACAGCTGGGCCAAGGCGGGCAAGGACCTCTACCACGAGATCTCCAACCCCCACTACGTGCCCACGATCATGAACTGGATGAAGGACCACGGAGAGTTCGCCCACACGGCCAAGCCGGGTGACATGGTGTTCTTCGACTGGGACGGCGACGGCGAGGGCGACCACGTGGCCATCGTGACGGAGGTGGACGGCAACGGCCACGCCAGCAAGATCATCGAAAGCTACGACTTCAACCAGCCCGTGCGCGAGCGGAGCATCGGCAACAGCAGCGACAACATCATGGGCTACGCTCACCCCTAGGAGGCGACCCGTTGGCGATCTCCGCGTTGCTCGGTTGGGCCATGTCGTACCGCTGGCCGGCGGCAGCGCCCGTGGCGAGCCCCGTGGCGCCGCCGGTCGCGGTTCCGGTGCTTGGCCAGGACGTCTATCAGCCCACGCCGCTCCGGCTGCTCACGCAGCAACTGGCCACGATCCAGGCGGAGCTGGCGGCGTTGCAACGGGCCTACCAGCCCGCCAGGGCCCCCGAAATCGACCAATACCATCCAAACGGTGAAGACCAGGGCTACTACAACGGCAGCGCCAACTGCGGCCCGACCTCCATGGCCATGATCGCCCGCGCCTTCGGTTGGGGCGGGGACCTGTCCGACGCCAAGCTAATCAACAGCTTGGGTGCTGCCGGCGGCACCACCGCGGAGGGGACTTCCGTCAACGGCATCGTGGCGATGGCGCGCGCGATCGGCAAATCGGGAGAAATCAAGCAGGGCGCCGATGCGGCCTGGATCCGCGACCAACTCGAAGGTGGTCACCTCGTGGTCGCCAACGGCGACTACTACGCCATGGCGCCCCATGACAACGGCCGCAACATCGGCCAGGGCGGCCACTACGTCGCGGTAATAGGCCTGGAGGGCGACCGGTTCATCGTGAACGACCCGGCCGACAAGAACGTCCACCTCGTTTCGGGGCCGGACCTCGAGACGTTCATCCGCAGCAACCGCAACGGCGGCTACCAGATCGCCGTGGGATAAAAACGCTCGCTGCCACCGTTCCGCCCGACGGCCCCGCCGGGTAGAACCTCTGGTATGCCCGAAACGAAGATCGACATCCCCGCCTCCTTGCCCGTGCTGGGCGCCGACCTGCCGGTCGACATCGAGCTGACCGGCCGGGTGGCCGCGGCCAAGCCCGCGCTGGCCCCCGTCTGCACGCACACGCGCCAGGCCGTGAAGCACGGCGACGTCTTCGTCGTCAGCCATACGGACGGCCAGTTGCACCCCGGCTGTGAATGCGGCCAAGGCGTGTACTACCACGACACACGCTTCCTGAGCGGCCTGACCATGGCCCTGGAAGGCCGCCCGCCCATCGTGCTGGGCTTCACGGCGGAGCACAACTTCTTCAGCCGCGTCGAGGCTACCAACGAGGCCTGGATCCTGCCCGATGGCACGCCCGTGCGCCGCGAGTCGCTGCACCTGGAGGCCACGCGCGTGGTGGATGGCGGGGTGCAGGAGCGCATCCAGCTCACGAACTTCAACCCGTTCCCGGTCAAGACCACGCTGGCGCTGGAGCTGCGGTCCGACTTCAAGGACATCTTCGAGGTGCGCGGCTTCTTCGGCAAGCAGCAGCAGGGCACCTTCCTGCGGCCCCGCACGAGCGCCACCGGCGCCGAGCTGCTTTACCAGGGCGCGGACGGCGCCGTGCGCCACACCCGCATCGGCTACGACCGGGAAGCGGCGGGCCTCACCACCCATACGTGGGCCGAGACCCACGAAACCGGCGTGCGCATCGTCTGGGACGTCGATTTGCCCGCCAAGGGCGGCACCTGGGCCGTGGCGCTCACGCTCACGCCCTGCATCGACGGCGCCGGCGCCACGGAGCAGCCGCCGCCGCCGATCGGCCTGGCGCGCCTGGAGGCCATGCAAGCCAAGCGCGAGGCCGGCCTCACGCGGGTCACCAGCTCCAACCTCCAGTTCCAAGGTTTCGTCTCGCGCGGCGTGGAAGACCTCTTGACGCTGTGCATGCCCACGGCCGACGGCCTGTTTCCCACGGCCGGCATCCCCTGGTACTGCTGCCCCTTCGGCCGCGACAGCCTGATCACCGCGCTGCAAGCCCTGCCGCTCAGCCCCGGCTTCGCCGTCGCCACCCTCAAGTACCTGGCGGAGAAGCAGGGCACCAAGCTAGACCCCTACCACGAGGAAGCCCCGGGCAAGATCCTGCACGAGCTGCGCCGTGGCGAGTTGGCGGCCCTGGGCGAAATCCCCTTCTCGACCTACTACGGCACGATCGACGCCACGCCGCTCTGGCTGGTGCTCTTTGCGGAAACCTACCGCTGGACCGGCGACATGGACCTGGTCCGGGCCCTCTGGCCCAACGCCTTGCGGGCGCTCGCGTGGATCGACCAGTACGGCGACATCGACGGCGACGGCTTCGTCGAGTACGCGCGCTCCGACGAGAAGGGCCTCGCCAACCAGGGCTGGAAGGACAGCCACGACTCGATCATCCACCCCGACGCCGAGTACGCGCTGGCCCCGATCGCGCTGGCCGAGGTGCAGGGCTACGTCTACGACGCCAAGCGCCGCCTGGCCGGACTGGCCCGCCTGATGGACGACGCCGCGCTTGCGGACGTCCTGGAGGCGCAGGCCGCCACCCTCAAGCAGCGTTTCAACGAGGCCTTCTGGCTGGAGGACGAAGGCTACTACGCCGTCGCCCTGGACGGCCACAAGCAGCCCGTGCGCTCCAAGACCTCGAACCCGGGCCATTGCCTGTGGTCCGACCTGATCGCGGAGGACCGCGTCGGCCAGGTCATCGACACCATGCTGGCGCCGGACATGTTCAACGGCTGGGGCATCCGTACCATGGCCAGCTCGTCGCCCAACTACAACCCGATCAGCTACCACAACGGCACGGTCTGGCCGCATGACGTCAGCCTGATCGTGCGCGGCATGGCCGACCGTGGGCGCCAGGACGGCGTTTCCACCGTCTTCACCGGCCTGTTCGAGGCCTCCAAGCACTTCGAGTACCAGCGCCTGCCGGAGCTGTTCTGCGGCTTCGATCGCCAGAGCCGCTTCGCCAAGCCCGTGCCGTACCCCGTCGCCTGTTCGCCGCAAGCGTGGGCGGCCGGCACCCCGCTCCACCTGCTGGCGGCGGCGCTGGGCCTGGCTCCGGACGGCGCGAACAACGTCCTGCGCGTCGCGCCCGTGTTGCCGGCCTGGCTCGGCGACGTGCGCCTCACGGGCCTGCGCGTCGGCACGGGCAGCGTCGACCTGGCGTTCCGCCGGGGACCTGACGGCACCACCTGCGAGGTGCTGGCGGCCGACGGCGTGCGGGTCGAGGTGGGCTAGCGATTGGCCGCGTCGGCGGCCAGGAACATGCCCGCGCTCCAGGAGAAATCGATCTCCGAGGCGTAGAGCGCCCGCTTCACGGGCTTGGGCTCCGCGCCCTCGTAGATTTCCTCGAAGGTGCCGTCCCGCAAGGCGTAGGTGCCCACACGTGCCAGCGCCGTGCGGGCCCGGGCCGTTTCACCGGCCCCCGCGGCGGCCCAGGCGTACAGGCTGGTCAGCCAGGGCCACTCGAAGCGGTCGTGGTAGTCCGACAAGCCCGCCAGCTTCATCTGCAGCGGGATCATGGCGGCGGGGTAGTCGCCGTCCAGCGCGGGCAACAGCGGCCGCAGGGTCAAGAGCGCATCGCAGCGGGCGAAGACGGCCTCGCGCTGCGCGGGGGTGGTGAGCCCGACCAGCACCGCGAAGAGGTCGCCATCCGGCGAGAACTGGTTCAGCTCCAGCGTGTCGCGGAAGTGGCCGGCCGTAGGGTCCCAGAAGGCGGCCTGGATGTGGGTGGCCAGGGCTTCGGCCCGCGTCTCGTAGGTGGCCGCCCGGGTCGGGTCGAGCTCCAGCGCGGCCAACGATTTCAGGGCCTTGTAGTAAAGTGCGTTCGAGTACAGGACCTTGCCGCCGCGGGCGTTCATGTCCTTCCAATCGCAGTAGGCGTCTTGCTTCAGCAGCCCACCTTCCATGCGGGCGAAGAGCCAGGCCTCCGCGCGCTCCAGCGCGGGAAGGTAACTCGCCGTGAAGGCCCGGTCCTGCGCCTTGGCGGCGTAGTCCGCGGCCACCCAGATCACCAGCGCGTTGGCGTCCACGGAGAGCTTGGCGAAGTCGACGCTCTTCATCTCGTTGCCGGCCTGCGGCGCCAGGCCGATGGCGCTGCGGATGATGCCGAGGGCATTGGAGCCATTGCCGATGCGGCGCGGCAGCAGGCCGTCCGCGCGCTGGTTGTCCAGCAACGCCGTCAGGGTGTCGTGCACGGTGGGCAGCTCGCCGGCCGCCAACAGGCCCAGGCAGGCGTACATGCCGTCGCGCGCCCACAGCGAGCCGAAGTGACCGCCGCCGGCGAAGACGACGTTCCGGTCCCGCGGGGCGGCGTTTACCTTGACGGGGTGGGTGTTGGTGCGCAGCGTTCGCCGCGCCAGGTCGGCCGCGGAGGCCACGTCGGCGCGCGCTGCGAGGAGGCCGGGCGCGGCGGCGGTCGCGATCATGGCGGCCTTGCCGCAACCGGAGAGCAGCAGCGCGGCGGCCAGGGCGCCTTGGAACAGGGTGCGCGTCATCCTTCTCCTATCGCCCCGGCGTCGGTAGTTCCGGTGAAGAGCAGGTTAAGGCTGGCTTAATCACATGAAAAGGTTTGCGACGGCAGTTGGGTATAAGCGACCTACCGTCCGATCCACCGCCCGGAGAGCTTATGTCGCCCTCTACACGTAGTCTGGTCCTTGTCCTGGCGTTGCTCTGCTGCGGTTGCCCGCGCGGACACGAAGCCGCGGGCGGACGCATCCCGATCCGCTTCTCGGGGTACGCCGGCAACCCGGCGGAAACCAACCTGATGGAGAAGCTGGTCAAGGACTTCAACACCAGCCAGACGGAGATCACGGTCTCGTACGAACCCGTGCCCGGGCAGTACTACCCGAAGATGCTGACGATGCTGGTCAGCAAGACCGCGCCGGACGTGTTCTACCTGGACGTGCTCCAATTCAAGCCCTTCCTCGCCAAGCACGTGCTGAAGCCGCTCACCCCGTTCCTGGTAAGCAGCGCGACCACCAAGAAGGCCGACTTCCTGCCCACGTTGTGGAACTCGTTCGCCCAGGACGACCAGCAGTGGGGCATCCCCAAGGACTTCAACTGCCTGGCGCTGTTCTACAACACCAAGATGTTCGACGAGGCCAAGGTGCCTTATCCCGACGCCAGCTGGGACCTGCCGCGCGTCCGTGAAGCGGCCAAGGCGCTCACCACGCCGGCTCATGCCGGCTTCTGCATGTCGGGCGACGAGCTCGCGCGCTACATGCCCGTGGCCTGGAACTACGGCGCCCAGCTCTTCAACCCGGACGGCCACTGCGGCCTGGGCGGGCCCCAGGCCGTGGAGGCGCTCGGCTGGTACACCGGCTTCCGCAACCAGGACAAGACCGGCGTCTTGCCTTCCGAAGTCGGCAGCAGCTGGCCCGGCGACGTGTTCGGGCGCCAGGGGGCGGCCATGGTCTTCGAGGGCGGCTGGCTGGTGCCCTACATGGCGGAGACCTTCCCCAAGGTGGACTACGGCGTGACGGAGCTGCCCAAGGGGCCCGCCGGCTCGTCGAACATGCTGTTTACGGTGTCGTACGTGATCCCGGAGTCCTGCCAACACCCGGACGCGGCCTGGAAGGTGATCGAGTACCTGACCAGCGAGGCGTCGCAGGCGCAGGTCACGTTCGCGCTGCCCAGCCGCAGGGCCGAGGCCGATAAGTACGCCGCAGCGCGGCCCAAATACCAGCCGATCCTCAAAGGTGCCGAATATGCGCGCCCCTACGAGTTCGGGGCGCGCGGCGATCGCATCAAAGATCGCGTGGGCGTGGCAATGCAGGAAGTCTTCCTCGGCGTGAAGGGTCCCCAACAGGCCCTCAAGGATGCGGCGGACGACATCGACCTTCTCGTGAAGCTGTAGGAGGACGTCATGAGCACGCCCAAGGGGCTCGAGCGCACCCACGTCTCCGAGACGGTCGCCGGTTACGTCTTCATGGCCCCCTTCCTGCTGGGGCTGGGGCTGTTCGTGATCTGGCCGCTGCTGAACGCCTTCTGGCTTTCCTTCCATTCCTACGACCTGTTCTCGCCGCCCCGTTGGGTAGGCCTCGACAACTACATCTTCCTGCTCAAGACCGCCGACTTCTGGAAGAGCATCGCGAACACCACCTACTACACGGTGGTGGTGGTGACCTTCCAGACCTGCCTGTCGATCCTGCTGGCGTTGATCATGGACCAACGGATCCGCGGCAAGACCTTCTTCCGCGTGGCGTTCTTCCTGCCCTCCGTCACCAGCTCCGTCGCCATCTCGCTGATCTTCATGTTCCTGTTCTTCAAGAACGGCGTGGTGAACCAGGCGCTGGCCGCCCTGCACCTGGACGTTTTGCTGCGGCTGATCGGGCTCGCGACCCCCGTCGACTGGCTGGGCGACCCGCGCACGGCCCTGCCCACGATCATGATCCAGAACATCTGGTCGACCGCCGGCTTCTTCATGATCATCTTCCTGGCGGGGTTGCAAGACATCCCCGAGTCGCTGTACGAGGCGGCACGGGTGGACGGCGCCACGCCGGTCCAGCAGTTCTTCCACATCACGTTGCCGTTGCTCAAGCCCACCACCTTCTACGTGGTCACGATGGGCCTGATCGGGTGCTTCCAGATCTTCGACCAGGTCTACGTCATGACGGACGGTGGGCCGCTGAAGGCCACGCTGACCACGGCCTACCTCCTGTATAAGGAAGCCTTCGTGAACTTCAACATGGGCTATGCCTGCGCGATCGCCTTCGTGCTGGCGGGCATTATCTTCGCGAGCACGATGCTCCAGAAACGGTTGATGGGGGAGTGATGAGAAAAGCCTTATTTTACGCCGTCCTGGCGGGCTTCACCTTCTTCTCCGTCTTCCCGTTCATCTTCTCGATCCTCACCTCGTTCAAGCAGGCGGACAAGGCGTTCGATCCCGGCCTGTTGCCCAACCCGTGGACGCTGGAGAACTACTGGGCGATCATCCACGGCACGCCGCTGTTCATGACCTGGGTAATCAACAGCCTGCTCATCGCGGTGATCTCGGTCGGCATCCTGGTGTTGTTGAGCCTGATGGGCGGTTATGCGCTCGCGCGCATCCCGTTTATGGGACGCGAGGCCGTCTTCACGATCATGCTGGCCTCGATGATGATCCCGGGCCAGGTACTGTGGATCCCCAATTACGCCACGCTCACCCACCTGGGCTGGGTCAACACATACTGGGGCCTCATCCCCGGGCTGATCGGGACCGTGACCTCCGGCATCTTCTTGGTGTCCCAGTTCCTGAAGAGCCTGCCCAAGGAGATCGAGGAGGCGGCCACCCTGGATGGACTCAACCGCTACAGCATGTTTTGGGTGATGATCTTGCCCTTGGCCGGCCCCGTGGTCGCGTCGATGACGATCACCAGCTTCATGGCCAGCTGGAACCAGTTCGCCTGGCCCGTGATCGTGCTGAACTCGCCGGAGCTGTTCACGCTGCCGATCGGCCTGAACTTCTTCAAGGGCCTGTTCATCACGCGCTGGAGCCTGATCATGGCCGGCTCGATGTTCAACACGATCCCGGTATTGCTGGTGTTCGTGCTGTTCCAGCGCTACTTCATCAAGGGCGTGGCGACCGCCGGCATGAAGGACTAATGCTTGATGGAAGTCTTCCCATCGTCCGTGATCATCTGAACGGGCGGCTCGTTCTTCACGCCTTCCGCCATGGGATCCCGTTCGAACAGGAGCGGCGAGCCGAGCACGATGACGGCCGCTGCGAGAATGGCCAAGCCCACGCCGATGACATTAGGGTTGATATGCATCAGTCCCCATGGTCGCAACATAAAGGGCCTTGGTCAAGGCCCGGATAGCAGCTGCCTAGATTTTGCGCCGGCGAGCAACGTCGATGGCGGCGCGGGGATCCTCGTGGGCGATGGCGCGCAGGGTCTCGCGCTCGTCGACCAGAGACAGGGCCAACTCTTGCGGCGTCAACTCATCGGCCTTGGCGGCCGTCGTGAAGCTGATGGGCGACCACACCAGCATGGCAGTCGCCATGAGGCAGATGAGGGCGAGACCGATGGCGTTGGGCGAAAGGCGCATAGAAGAAACTCCCCTGGGTGGTCCAGGGGAGTTATCGTCGCAAATTTGTGAATTCCGGTCAAGCTTAGGTTAAGCTTCGACCGTTACTTCTTGTCGTCTTTGGCGTGCTTGCCGCCGCCACCGCCACCCGCATGAGACTCCGTGCGGGTTGTGGTCTTGTCGGACTCGATCTCCACGCGCGTGACCACGCCCGGGCGCTTTTGGGGCTCGTCGCCGCCCATGAAGTTGGGCATCATGTTCGTCACGGTGTTGAAGCCGTTGTTGATGTTGGAGCTGACCGTCTCCGCGGTCTCGCCCAACGCGTCGCCTACCACGACGGTCGCGTCGAAGACGATGTCCAGTTCCCGACGGACGAGGTCCAGGCCCTCGATCGTCACCTTGGTGCCCGTTTCCATGAGGTTGATCCGCTGGGATTCCTCGTTGGCCACCTTGAGGGCTTCGCGGGCGCTGTCCAACATGCCCTCGGCCAGGCGGCGCACCGCGCCAATGGCCTCGCGCTTGTTGGCGCAGTCCGCCACCTTCGTGAAGGTGTCCTTGGTGCCGTCGATCAGCACGTCGGCGAAGCGCCGGTTCGCGCCGATCAGGTCGGCTTTCGCCACCTCGTCCGACGTCCGGTCGATAAATTGCTTCACATTGTCCAGGCTCTCGGTGACAAAACGGGTAACCGAGCCGTTTTGCTCCTTGTGGGTCTTCGCCATCGGATTACTTCCTCCCTATCGCGCGGTCGTCCGGCCGATAATATCACAATTTGTAAAGTGGTAACACTTGGCCAGCGAGGGATCCGGGATGCAACCCGAACAGGCGTACAGGCCCTTTACTTGCCCTCTTCCAAAGGCTACACTGGAGTCACGACGCGGTCATGGTGCAAATCGACCAAACCCGGGTGTCAGACATTATGCAGTCGGAGATCTTGATCGTTAGCAACGGCCCGGGGGAGTTGGCTTCCTGGGTGCATCCCGTTGTGCGCCAGCTGCGGCTCGCCGCGCCGGCCTTGCGCGTGACGGTGGCCCTGGTGCCCTGCCCCTACGCCAGCGGCGAGGAGCCGGACTCGTTGAGGGCCTGGCCCGAACCCGTCGCGGTCTGGACCGCGCGGGAGACGATCAAGTACATCGCGCTGAACCAGCGCCCGGCGGGGTTCCAACCTGCCGGCCGCGGCGTGGTGGTGTTCATGGGCGGCGACCAGGTCTTCGCCGCGCTGTTGGCTGCCCGCACGGGCTACCCGCTGCTGGTCTACACCGACCGCCAGGCGCGCTGGAAGCACATGGTCCGCCGCTACCTGGTGTCCGACCGCAACCAGTTCCTGCACCTACGTAATAAGCGTTACCCGGCGGAGCAGCTGCGGCTGGCCGGCAACCTGATGGTCGACGCGGTGCGCACCCAGTTCGACCCGATCCAGGCCCGCCGGGCGCTGGGGCTGCGGCCTGACGGGCTGGTGCTGGGGCTCTTGCCGGGCTCCAAGCCGTTCAAGGTGCGCTACGTGACGCCGCTCTTCCTGCGCGTGGCGGAGCTGTTGCAACAAGAGAACCCACGCCTGCAGGTGATCCTGCATCGCTCGCCCTTCACCCCGCGCGAGCAGCTGGTGGAGGCCGTCGAGAACCCGGCCTATCGTGTTGCCACCGGCGGCGCGGGCGGTCGCCTGGAGCGCGAGGGCACGCTGGACTGGATCGTGACGCCCGGGGGCGCCCGCGTGCTGGTGGTGCCGCCCGACATGCATTACGAAGGCATGTCCGTGGCCGACCTGGCGCTGGCCGTTCCGGGCACCAACACCGCGGAGCTCGCCATCCTGGGCGTGCCGATGGCGGTGGCGTTGCCGCTGCACCGGCCGGAGGAAATCCCGCTGGACGGCCTGGTGGGCCGCATCGGCGACTTGCCTGCCCTGGGGCCCTGGCTCAAGCGCACCCTGGCCCGCCGCTTCGAGGCCAAGGCCCCGCTGACCGCGCTGCCCAACCAGCGTGCGGGGTTCGCGCTGGTCCCGGAGCTGATTGGCGCCTTCCCGCCCGACCAGCTCGCCGTGATGGTGCGCGACCTGCTCGAAGACCCCGTCCGCCGCCGCGACATCAAGCTGCAGCTCCACACCCTCATGGGCGCCCCCGGAGCCGCCCAGGCCGTGGTCGAAGAGATCCTCACCTGCATCAACTGCGTTCCCTCCCCCCGCCCGGGGGAGGTGCCGGAGGCGGAGGGGGAAATCGAGGCGCCTTGACACTCCCCGCGGCTAAAGCCGGGGGATTCTTGTTTCACCGGAGCCGCCATTGCTAAACTCCTCCACAAGCATTGAGAACGGCGAGCCCCGCCGCCCTGATGTTTAGACTGGCGTTCCAGTCTCGATCCATGACCGTGCCGCATCCGCCGCACGCGTAGGTGCGGACGGACAGCGGCATGGCCTTCTTCTCGCCACAGGTCGAGCACGTCTTGGAGGTAGCCTCGAAGCGCCCGATCTTGACGAAGTGCTTGCCCGCCCAGGCTGCCTTGTACGCGAGCATGTCCAAGAACAGCCCCCAGCCCACGTCACTGATGGCGCGGGACAGGCGTCGGTTCTTGACCATGCCCTTGATGTTCAAGTCCTCCACCGCGATCACGTCGTGGTTCTTGACGATAACGGTAGAAGCCTTGTGTGCGAAGTCCTTCCGGGCGTTCTTGACCTGGATGTGCAGTTTGACGACCTTCGCCACCTGCTTCTTCCAGTTGTTGCTCCGCTTGGTCTTGCGAGCCAGGCGGCGTTGCGCCTGCTTGAGTTTGGCGAGGGCCGACTTCAAGTAGCGCGGGTTCTCGATCGCCGTCCCGTCCGACAAGACCGCGAAGCTTTTGAGCCCCACGTCGATGCCAACCGCCCTTTCTTCGGTGACGGGCAAGGGCGCGGGGTCCTGCAACTCGACTTCGCAGGCCAGGCTGACGAACCAGTGCTCGCCCTCCCGTTTGATCGTCGCTTGAAGGATCACGCCTTCGACGGGCCGGGAGTCCCGGTACGCGACCCAGCCGATCTTGGGCAGGTAGACCCGGCCGGCCTCGGCCTTGACACCCTGCGGGTAGCGGAAAGCGTCCTTCTGACCCTTCTTCTTGAAGCGGGGGAAGCCGGGGACCTCGCCACCCTTGACCCGTCGAAAGAAGTGCTGGTAGGCCGCATCGAGATCCTTAAGGGCCTGCTGCAAGACCTGGGAGTGAACCTTGCGCAGCCACGCGGTTGCCTCGGCCTTCTTCATGTCGGGAAGCGCCTTGCACTGGTCGGCGTAGGAAAGGGTCTTGCCCTCGGTCTCGTAGCTTGCCTTCCTCGCGGCCAGGCCCTGGTTGAACACGAAGCGACAGCACCCGGCGAAACGGGCGAACAGTTGCCGTTGCCCGGCATTCGGTTCGAGCCGAAAGCGGAAAGTCTTGGCGACAATCATCGGGGCTCGCTCCGCTTCTGGTTCTCGATGTACTGCTTGACCACGGCCAGGGGCGAGCCTC
>JAQBPE010000469.1 GCA_028287685.1 Cyanobacteria bacterium RYN_339
GCCGCCCCCAGCGCCGGCGCAACCGTGCGGCCTACCGGCGGCGCCGCCGTCCTGACGCCTTGCCAGGCCGATTTCAACGGCCGCGACACCAACGGCGACGGCGCGATTTCCAAGGCCGAATGGGTGGCCTCCGAAGCCGGCAAGACCTTTATCCAGGCGCCCGAGGCGGCCTTCGACCAGAGGGACGCCAACAAGGACGGGAAGCTCACGCCGGCCGAGTTCGGCTGCGAGCAGCCTTCACCGACCCCGGGCGCGACACCCAACGGCCGGGGCTAGAAGTGGCCGATCGTGTAGCCGTGGTCCGCGTGGGCCGCGGCCACGATTTCCGGTAACCCGGTCGCGGCGGGGGCCAAGACCGACGGCCGAGGCAGGTGGTAGCTGTGGCGCTCCACGTGGCGGGCCGCCACCAGCCGCTGCGCCATCCAAGACCCCGGCGCCACGCTTGTCACCTTGACGTGGCTGCCGGGCTTGGGCGCATGGACCATCTGCCCGTTGCCCAGGTAAACGCCGACGTGGGTCACCTCGCGGCCCTTGCCGGAGGTGTGGAAGAACAGCAAGTCGCCGGCCCGTGCGTGCTTCAAGTCGATCGGCGAGCCCCAGGCGGCCTGCCGGTCGGCCGTGCGGGGAAGCTGGATCTTTTCGCGCTTGAAGACATATTGCACCAGCCCCGAGCAGTCGAAGCCGGCGCGGCTGGCGCCACCCCAGACGTAGGGCACCCCCAACTGCTGCCGGCTTTCCCGCACCACCGTCCGCTGGGCCAAGGCGGGTGCCGGCGTCAACAGGGCGGCGGCCACGATCAATGGGGTTACATAACGCATGGGTCTCACGTACCTTGGCGGTGCGTGGGGCTAACGGGGCGAGCGCGTCGGCAGTGGGTGTTAGGCGTCGGAACGACCGGGTAAGAAGCGGTCATAACGTTCTTGGATCACGAAGGAGCTTCGCTTGACCGCCCTCTCCCGCCTCGTCGCCGTTGCCCTCTGTCTCGCCCTCATGCCGGCCTGCAGCAAGAAGGAGCCGCTCACTGACGACCAGGTGACGAAGTACATCCAGGCTTATACGGCCATCCGCGAGGTCGCTCCCGACCTGGCGGGCAAGGTGGGCAAGGAAGGTGGCGGGCTGCCCGAAGCGGGCCAGGCCGGCTTCGGCGACATTGAAAAGGCCGTGAAGGACGCGGGTTTCAAGAACTACCCGGAGTTCGTGCGGGTGAATGCCGCCGTGGCCTGGTCCTTCAGCCAGGGCCAGGGCCAGGCGTTCATGGCCGAGATGAGCGACGCCCACAAGAACGCCTACGCCAAGATCGACGAGCAGCTCGCGAACCCGGCCGTGCCGGCGGAAGCCAAGGCGGAGCTCACCAAGGCGAAGGCCGAGATCGAGGCGAACTATACGAAGAGCAAGGGCTGGGCCGATATCCCCATGAAGCTCATGGCCAAGCTGTCGGACAAGGATTCCGTGGACGTGGTGATGCGCCACCGCAAGGAGCTGGAGGCGGCCTTCACCGCCAAGAACTAGCCCTTGATCGACATCAGCTCGACGCTGAAGATCAGCGTGCTGTTGCCCGGGATGCCCTGGGTTCCCGACGGGCCATAGCCCAGCTCCGACGGGATCACCAGCTTGCGCTTCTCGCCCACCTTCATGCCGGCCACGCCCTCGTCCCAGCCCTTGATCACCTCGCCCGCGCCCAGCTTGAACGTGAACGGCTTGCCCGCCGTCAACGAGCTGTCGAACTGCTTGCCGGTCGTCAGCCAGCCCGTGTAGTGGACGGAGACGCTGTCGCCCACCTTCGCGACCGCCGCGCCGGCCTTTCCGGGCGCGAGGATCATGTACTTGAGGCCCGAGGCGGTGCTCTGGTCGGCGCTGGCATCCAACGCGGGCTGTGGGACCACGGGGAGGCTGGTGGCGCAGCCGCCGAGGGCGGCGACGAGGGCGAGGGCGAAGCGGAACATGGGGCCTCCAGAGGGCAAGGGCAGCGTCGCCTTCATACCCGTGATCCTATTGCGTTATTAATGTTGCGTCGTCATTGCTTGGAGATTGCGCCCGCCGGGCGGCTTCCCGCCGCCGATCCAGGCTTGGGCCGCGCCCGGCGGACGTCCTGGCGGCCAAGAGATCTCGGCGAGATGAACGACACCGTCGCCCCGGCCCCCGGCTTACGATGGGCTTGCAAGGGTCGAACACGGGAAGGATCGAGATGCGGACGCGCTCCACGGCTCGTTGGATGTTGGAAGCGGTGCTGTTCCTGGCGCTTGCGGCCGCCGTCGGTGCGCTGTTGGACCTGCCGCCGGGCGGTGGCCAGCTGTTGTTGGCGGCCGTCGTCCTGGTGGCCGCCATGCATGGGCTGGCCGCCGGGGTCGCCACGGGGGCGCTGGCCGGCCTGGCCGCCCTGGTGGGCTCGGGCGCGGGGCCGTCGGACCTGGTGGAGCTCTCTGGGAACCGCGCCGCGCTCGGCCCGGCCTTCGCCCACCTGGGCTTCGGGACGCTGGCCGGGCTGGCCGCGGAAGGCCACCGGCGCGCGGGGGCGGCCGGGCGAGACGCCTTCGATCAACTGGCCGCGCATGCCGACGATCTGGAGGCCCGCCTGGCCGCGGTTACCGCGGCGCGCGGCGCGTTGGAGCGCCGGCTGGCCGCGGAAGTGGTGCCGGTGGAGGCTCTCGCCGTCGAGGCCGCGGGCCTGGGTGCCCACGGCCTGGCCGCGCCCATTGCCGCCCTGGCGCTGGCGAAGACGTACTTGCAGGCCCGCGTGGCCGGGTTCTATGTGGAGGAGGGAGAGGGATGGCGCCTCCAGACGGCGCAAGGCGCGCCGCCCGCGGGTGGGCCGTGGACCGACGGCCCGATCGCGCGGGCGGCGCGGGAGGGACGCGCCATCTCGACCCGCCGCCGCGGTCCGGACGGCGCCTGGCTGGCCGCCCCCGTGCGGCGCGCCGACGGCACCTTGGTAGGCGTGCTGGCCATCCATGACCTGCCCTTCACGCACCTCACGCCGGTGGCGCCCCGCGCCCTGGCCGTCCTGGCCGACGCCCTGGGCGCCGCCTTCCCGCCGGCCGGCGTGGTCCTGCCCTGGACCCCCGCCCGCGAGCGCCAGGAGGGGCGCGCCCTGCCGGAGGCCGGTTGATGTGCCCGATGGTCCCCGCCTGGGGCTTGGTCGTCTTCGGCCTTGACCTCGCGGCCGCCGGCCTGCCGTTGCCGTGGCTCGCCGCCGTCCACCTGGCGCTTGCCGCCGCGACCTGCCTGACATGGCGGGTGCTGGGCCGCCCGCCCCTGGCCGCGGAGCGCGCTGGCTGGTTGGCCCTCGCCATCCCGTTCACGGGGGCGATCGCCGCCTGGGCCCTGGCCCCGCGTGTCGTCGTCCACGCCCCTCATACGATCGAGCCCCAGGGCCGGCCGCGGCTGGGCCCGGCCGACCTGTCGCCGCTGCCCGCGCCGTTCCGAGGCCTGTGGGAGTTGGCGCCGATCTTGCGCAATGGCGACATCGAGGCCCGGCTGGGCGCCTTGCGTGCCATCAAGGGGTTGGAGGGGCCGGAAGGCGTGGTCGTGCTGCGGTCGATGCTGCGCGCGGACGACCACCAGGTCGTGCTGCTGGCTTCGATGGCGCTGGCGGAGCTGGAAACGGACTTCGAGACGGCCATCCGCGCGGCCCGTGAAGGCGCGGACCCGGCGCTGGCGGGGATCTTGCGCCGCTATGCGGAATCCGGGCTGCCGCCGGAGGTGCTGGTGCCGGGCCTGTGGCGCGAAGTCGCGGCGATCGCCACCGCCCCGGCGGACCTGGCAGCCGCGCGGCTGGCGTTGGGCGACGCCCAGGGTGCCCTGGACGCCGCCGGGCACGACCCCGCGGCGGTGCTGGCCCGCCTGGAAGCCTTGTTCCGGCTGGGCGCCTTCGACCGGTTGGCGACGGAAGCGCGCGCCGTGGCGGCGCCTGCGGGAAGCACCACGGCCCTGGTAGCCGCGTATTGGAGCGATGTGGATGCTTGACGTGTGCCTGGTGCTGGAAGGCACCTACCCCTATGTGCTGGGAGGCGTGGCGAGCTGGGTCCACCAGCTGATTTCGGGGCTGCCCGACGTGCGCTTCGGCCTGGTTTGCTTGGTGGCGGAGGACGGCAAGCCGCCCGACCGCTACCTGGTGCCGCCCAACGTGGTCTTCCGCCAGGACGTGGCGCTCTTCGGCAAGCTGCCGGACGACGGCCGTCGGGCCGAGCCCACCCGGGGCCTGATCGACGCCGCGCGCGGGCTGCACGCCCCGGGTGCCCTGCGCTGCCCGTTCTTCCGCCAACTGGCACGACAGTCCCAGGGTCGCTCGGCGGCCTGCTTGCTGGCCTCCAAGGCTGCCTGGGGCCTGGTGCGCGAGCTGTACCGCCAGCGCGGACGCAGCGTGCCGATCATGGATTACTTCTGGACCTGGCGCGCCATCCACACGCCGCTGCTGCGGCTGCTGGACGTGGAGCTGCCGGCCGCCAAGGTCTACCACACCACCTCCACCGGCTACGCCGGGTTGCTGGCGGCGCTCGCCAAGCTGCGCCTGGGTGCCGGGGTGGCCGTCACGGAGCACGGCCTGTTCGGCCGCGAGCGCGAGCTGGAGATCTTCAACGCGGACTGGATCTACCGGGCGCCCGCCGGGCGGGCCAACCCCGAGCACGAGCGCTTCCTGAAGGGCTGGTGGCGCGCCAGCTTCAACGCCATGTGCGAGCTGACCTACGGCCATGCGGATCAGCTGATCACGCTGCACGACGCCAACCGCCGCATCCAGGTGGACAGCGGCGCACCGGCGGACCGCCTGGCGGTGGTGCCGAACGGCATCGATCCGGAGCCCTACGTGCCGCTGCGAGCCGGTCGGGACTGGTCGGAGCGGCCGTTCCGGGTGGGCTACATCGGGCGGATCGTGCCGATCAAGGATCTCAAGACCTTCCTGCGCGCCATCGCCCTGGCCAACCGCGAGGAGCCGGTGGAAGGGCTGGTGCTCGGGCCGGGGGAGGAGTCGCCGGACTACGTGGCCTCCTGCCACGAGCTGGTGGCCGACCTGGGCATCGCGGACAAGGTCACCTTCGCCGGGAAGGTCGACGTGGCGGCCTGGCTGCCGCGGCTCGACGTGCTCGCCATGACCTCGATTTCGGAATCGCAGCCGCTGGTGATCCTGGAGGCCGCCGCCGCCGGCGTGCCGTCGATCGCCACCGACGTGGGCGCCTGCCGGGAGATGCTGGAAGGCCGCACGCCGGAAGACGCCGCGCTGGGCGAGTCCGGGCTGGTGACGCCGCCGCTCTCGCCGGAGGAGACGGCCCGCGCCATCGTGGCCCTGGCGCGCGATCCCCGGCGGCATGCCGCCATGGCCGCCGCCGGTATCGAGCGCGTGGAGCGCTTCTACCGCCAGGCGGACGTGTACGCGTTTTACCGGCAGCTCTACCTGGACCTGGCCGGGGAGCGCTACGAGCCGTTGGCCGGTCACGATCGGCGGGCCGCGTAATGGCCGGCGTGGGCTTCGCCATGCGCCGCTTGGCGGATCGCGGCGGGCTGTTGGGCCCGCTGGG
This sequence comes from Cyanobacteria bacterium RYN_339, assembly GCA_028287685.1. Classification (GTDB taxonomy): domain Bacteria; phylum Cyanobacteriota; class Sericytochromatia; order S15B-MN24; family JAQBPE01; genus JAQBPE01. The sequence goes on from JAQBPE010000469.1 coordinate 5,511, forward strand.
CGCCTACGGCTTCGCCTTGATGCTGGCCGCCGGCCCGTACCTGGGCTCCAGCCTCGCCGTGGTGGCGCTGGGGGCCAGCACCGGCACGGCCTCGGCGCGCACGGGGATGGCGCTGCTGGCTTACGCCACGGCGGCCTCGATGCTGGCCTTCGCGCCCCTGCAATTCGCGTTCGCGCGCATCCTGGGCGACTTGCTCTACGAGGGCCGCGTCGACGCCTTCCCCGCCGCGCTGGCACGGGTGCTGGGCCCCTTCCTGGGCGTGCTGGCCGTGGCGGGCGCGGCCTTCCTGGCCACGCTGCCGTTGGATGGCGCGAGCCGGTTCGCGGCCTTCGCGCTGCTGCTGGCGCTGGGCGGCACCTGGGTGACGATGGTGCCGCTGTCGGCCGCGCGTGGGTACGGGGCGATCGCCGCCGTCGTCACCGCAGGCGTGGCCGGCGGGGCCGCGCTGGCGCTGGCGCTGGAGCGTTCCTGGGGGCTGCCTGGCCTGCTGACCGGCCTGGCGGGCGGCCAGACCGCGGCCTTCCTGGGGCTGCTGGCCCTGGCGGACCGCGAGTTCGGCTCGCCCACCGTGCCGCTGGCCGACCTGCGCGGCCGCCTGGCTTCGCGCGGTTGGCTGGTGGCCGCGGGCGCCGCGTATGGGGCCGGGATGTGGGTGGACAAGCTGCTGTTCTGGTGGCATCCGGGCGCCCCGGGCGTGGCGATCGCGGGCGCGCTGCGCGTGTGCCCGATATACGATAACGGCATGTCGCTGGCCGCGCTCACGGCCGTGCCGGCGCTGGCGCTGTTCGTGCTGCTGGCGGAGACCGATCTGGCGACCAAGGTCGGCACCTACTTCGCCACCTTGCAGGCGCCGGCCTCGCTGGCCTCCGTCGAACGTGCGCGGGCGGACCTCGCGGCCACCGCCTTCGCCAACTTGCGCCTGCTGGCGCTGGTGCAGGGCGTGATCACGGCCGCGGTGGTGGTGTTTGGGCCCGAGCTCGTGCACGCGCTGGCGCTGCCCTGGCTCTCGATCTTCGTCTTCCGCGTCGGGGCCGTGGCGGCCTTCCTGCAAGTGCTGTTCATGGCCACGCTGGTGCACCTGTTGTACCTCGATATGGCGCGCGAGGCGGCCTGGTTGGCCGCCCTCTTGTTCGTGGCCAACGTCGTCCTGACCACGGCGTCCTTCGCCGGTGGGCTGCCGGCCTATGGCTTCGGCTACGCCGGGGCCTGCGCGCTGGCACTGGGGGCCGCGTTGTGGACGCTGGACGGCGCGCTGGCCGACCTCGAGCGCCTGGTCTTCACCCGCCAACCGTTGTAGGAGCCTCCAATGACCCGCCGTCCCGTCGCATATGCCCTGGCGCTCGCCGGCACCACCACCTCGTTGGGCGCCCTGTGGCCCAGCCCCAGCCAGCTGGCCGACCTGCGCGAGCGGGCCGCTAGCGGGCCGGAGGAGCGCGTGCGGGCGCTGGAGGCGCGGCGCGCGCTGGCCCCCGGCGACC
>JAQBPE010000495.1 GCA_028287685.1 Cyanobacteria bacterium RYN_339
TTGGTCATCGTACCGCCCGGGGCCGGGGTCGCGGTGGCGGCAGCCATCGGCGTGGCCTTGTCGGCGGCCATGGCGGGAGCGGCACCGATGGCGAGCGTCGCCATCATGGGCACGAGCACACTGGCGAAAGCTTTGACGAAGTTCATAAGGGGGAAGTCTCCTGGCGAGTGGGCGGTGCGTCCGCCTCGATCCCTCACGATGCGGCACGAAGCTAAGGCCACGGTGAGAGGATTCCGAGAAATCGATGAGAGACGCCAAAACGCCGCGTCCATCGGACGCGGCGTGCGGGGGGGAAAGGTGCTACTGGCGGTAGTAGGGCTGGTTCTGGTTGCCGCTGATCGCGCCGGCGAAGCCCTGGAAGATCTGGCCGATCTGGTTGATCGGGTTGTTGTTGCCGTAGTTGTTGTTCGCGTAGGGGCCCATCGGGCGGTGGTGGTGGTGGCGCGGGGGCCAGGGGCGCTGCTGCTGGGGGTACTGCTGCGGCTGCTGGGGGTACTGGACCACCGGCTGCTGCGGGGGGTAGTACTGCGGCTGCTGCGGCGGCTGGTACACCGGCTGCTGCGGCGGGTAGTACTGCGGCTGCTGCGGCTGCTGGTACTGGGGCGTGCGCAGCGTGGTCTGGATCTGCTGCAGGCGGGTCGCCAGGTCCGTCAGGGTGGCCTGGTAGGGGCTGTTGCCCTGGTAGCCGCTGTTGGCGAGCGCCTGCTGGTACTGGCCCAGGCGGGTGATCAGGTCGTTGCACTGCTGCTGCAGGCCGTAGTTGTTGTAGGCGCCGGCGCCCTGGCTCTGCACGGTCTGGGCCAGCTGGTAGACGCGGGTCGCCGTGTCCTGCAGGCTGGAGCCGAAGGCGTCCTGGCCATAGGCGGGCTGGTAGGCCTGCTGCGGGTACTGGGACACGGGCTGCTGCACGGGATACTGGTAGACCGGCTGTTGCACCGGGGTCTGGTAAACGTTATCGAACAGTCCCATCGTAGTGTCCTCTCTCTCGCGGGTCACCGGACCCACTTCCCTTATCGTGGTGCCGAACCGAAAGCCGGTAAGGGACGGGATATCCGTAGGTTAACCGATCCTAAAGGAAAATCACCCGGCGTTAGCGGCGGCCGCCGAAGGCGTTCTCCAACTGGCGCATGGCGTCCTGGAACTGGTAGCTCACTTGTTGGACGTTGTACTGGACGTCCTGGGCGACCCGCTGGGCCTGGTACTGGCCGTTTTGCATGGCCTGGTTGAACTGGTTGGGGTTCACTTGCGGCGGGTAGACCACCGGCTGCTGAGGTGGGTAATACGCGGGCTGGTTGACGGCGGCCACGCGGGCGCCGGCGTTGTTGAAGACCTGCTGGACTTGCTGGCCGGCGTTGCGCATGGCGTTCTCGAGCTGGGCGAGTTGCTGGTTGAAGCCGTTGTAGGCGTCCTGGGCGTAGACCGGTTGCGGCTGCGGGGGGTAGACCGGTCGGGGCTGCTGGTAGACGGGCTGGGGCTGCTGGTAAACCGGCTGGGGCTGCTGGTAGACGGGCCGGGGCTGCTGATAAACCGGCTGGGGCTGCTGGTAGACCGGCTGGGGCTGCTGGTAGACCGGCTGAGGCTGCACGGCCGCCGGGGCCACGCCGTTGCCGCGTTGGCCGCAGAAGTAGGCATAGGCGCTTGCCATCCGCGCATCGATTGCCATGGGGAACCATCCTCTCGCACCGGAGCTACACCCGGGGGTTATCGCGCGCGGACGGGTTAAAGGCGTTTAGGGGCACGCCAAGCCGCGGTAAAGCTCCCGTAAAGGTATGCGCCAAGGCCCGGCGTTATCGCGCCCCCAGGCCCGGGAACAATGGGGATCGACCCGCCTGCGAGCCCCGCCTTGAGCACCTTGTTCGAGCCCCCCCCCACTTACGCGTTCATCGACCCGTTCGAGATCCAGTGCTTCCCCCCGCGCGAGGTGGACGAGGCGATGGAGTCGGTTGGCGTGGATTACCCCGATTTGCTCGAGGCGATCGCGGGGCTCTTGCAGACGCGCTCGCCGCGGTTCGCCCAGGACCTGTGCCCGTTCCTCGAGTCCTACATGCACGAGCACAACTACGCGCGCCCGCTCACGGAAGCGGAAGATGCGCAGCTGCGGGGCATGATCGCGGCGCCCGACACGATGGACGTGACGGCCTTCGAGCGGCTGGTGCCGAACGTGCTGATGAAGGCCTGCACGCTGGCCACGGAGACCTTCGTGCAGAAGCGCCCCAGCTGGGTGCTCAAGGCCCTGCCCAAGTTGACCCTGATCAAGAAGGTCGTGATCGGCTAAGGCAGGACGCCGCAGTGCCGTGGAGGGCAGGGATGCCCGGGAACGGCGTAGCTCGCTAGCCCTCCACGCGCACGCGCGTGCTCTCGTTGCCCGTGCGATCGACGGCGGCGATCTCGATCGCCTTGGCATCGGCGCCCAGCAGCAGGGTGCGCTTGCTGGCGGGGAAGATCTGGGTTTGCCAGCTGCCGTCCTGGGCTTGCGTGTAGACGGCCCAGCGGAAGACGTCGGCCTCGTCCTGGGGCTTCCAGGTCAGGGTCTTGCGGTTGGTGGTGGGGTTGGTCGTGAGCGTGGCTTCCGGCGCCGCGGGCGGCTCCGCGTCGAGCCAGGGCGAGGCGGGGACCAGGGCCGGGGCGGCGTAGCTGGCTTCTAGCGCCTTGTCCACGCCCTTGGCGCCCGTCAGGATCGGCTTCATGGAGAAGTGGATCTCGCCCTCCGCACCGGGCTGCTTGCGCGTGGCCTCGATCTGGCGCGTGATCTCGTTCACCGGCCATTTGCCCTCCATCACGGCAGAGGTGTACATGCCGGCGTAGACGTGGCGATTCAAGGGGTTCTGCTGGGTCCACCACTCCAGCAGCTTGGGGAAGCTCTGGGCGGGCTTGTCGATCGGCCAGTAGAGCTGGGGGGCGAAGTAGTCCACCCAGCCCTTCTGCAGCCACAGGCGGGCGTCGGCGTAAAGTTGTTCGAACTGGTTCAATCCGGTGGTGCCGGGCGGGTTGCCGGGCTTCCAGATGCCGAAGGGCGAGATGCCGAACGAGACCTTGGGCTTCTCCATGTGGATCAGCGTGCTCAGGCCCAGCACGAAGCGGTTGACGTTGTCGCGCCGCCAGTCGGCCAGCTCCAGCGTGCCGCCGCCGTCCTTGTAGGCCTTGTAGCTGGTGGCATCGGGGAAGTCGACCTCATGGCCGTTCTCTGAGATCTTGTACGGGTAGAAGTAGTCGTCCATGTGCACGGCGTCGATGTCGTAGCGGCGCACCACGTCCATCAACACCTGCTGGGCATAGCCCTGGACCTGGGGGTTGCCCGGGTCGAGCCAGAGCTGGCCGCCGTAATGCTTGACCCACTCCGGGTGCTTCCTCGAGACGTGCTCGGCCGACGGCACGTCGCCCGGTTGGCCGGCGCGGAAGGGGTTGAACCAGGCATGCAGTTGCAGACCGCGCTTGTGCGCCTCGTCCACGGCGAAGGCCAGCGGATCGTAGCCCGGGTCCTTGCCCATCTGGCCGGTCAGGACCTTGCTCCAGGGCTCGTAGGGCGAGGCGTACAGCGCATCGCAGTTGGGACGGACTTGCAGGACCAGCGCGTTCAGGCCGGTGGCCGCCGCCTTGTCCATGATCGCCACGAGCTCGGCCTTCTGCTGGTCGGCCGTCATGCCAGGCTGCGAGGGCCAGTCGATGTTCTGCACCGTGGCCACCCAGGCCGCGCGGAACTCGCGCGGGGCGGCGGGCGAGGGAGCGGCATCGGCCCGCGGCGCGCGCGGCGTCGTGGGCTTCGGACGGGTGGGGCTGGGGGTGGGTTGGCCCCAAACGCTTCCCAATGGGCGCAGCATGGCGGGTCCTCTCGCGGGTGTACGTAGAATGTTATAACCGCCGCGGGCCGCCGGGAGCTTTATCCGATGTTTATGGGTTGGCAGAGGTTGGTTTATGCTTTTGGCCCGCGTAGCCCCGCGCGAGCCCCATCAGCATGGCGGCCTCGTCGGGCGCGAGGGCCAGCGTGGACAGCACGCGGCGCAGGGTGTGCAGCTTGGCCTCGCGCTCGTGGGGCTTGAGCATGTTGGCCGCGGTCAGGGCGTCGGCGATCGCCGCGTCCAGCCCCGGCACGGCCGCAAGAGCCGGCACCGTGCCGGGCGCCGGCACGCCCGCCAGCCGCCACTCGTAGGCCAAGATCGTGAAGGCCTGGGCCAGGTTCAGGCAGGCATGCTCCGTGCCCGGGATCGTGACGATCTGGTGGCAGCGCCTGAGCTCCGCCACGCGCATGCCGTCCTTCTCCGTGCCGAACACCAGCGCCACCTTGCCGCCCGGCGCGTGGGCGGCAGCCAGGCGCGCGGCGGCGGCAGGCAGAATCGCGCGGCGGCCGATGCCGTCCTGGGGCCGGGCGGTCGTGCCCAGCGCCAGCACCGTGTCTGCCAGGGCCTCGTCCAGCGTATCGACCACGCGGGCGCTTGCCAGCACCGAGTCCGCACCGGCGGCGGCGGCCACGGCCAGCGAGTGGGTCGGTGCGACGCCCCCCACCAGCACCAGGTCGATCAGCCCGAAGTGGCGCATCCCGCGCGCGACGGCCCCCACGTTCTCGGGCAGCGAGGGGTGGATCAGGACGATGCGGGTGGCGGCAAGCAAGGGCATGGCGCTATAGTAGGGCGCTATTGTCGGAGAAGGAAGCACTATGACCCACACCATCGAACTCAACGACCGCGAACTCTCCATGATCGTGGAGATCCTGAAGGACCGCCTCGAGGAGGTCGAAGAGGACATCGAGCACTACGAGAAGCACCCGGAGGAGCTCGGCGCGGAGACGGAGCCCAACGAGGAGCCGCTCACGATCGCGGACTACGAGCACTACCGCGACGAGGTGCAGACGCTCTTGAGCCTGCTGCCGGATCCGGGCGAAGACTAATCGTTTAAGAAGATCCCGGCCTCGAACAGGCGCTTCCAGGGGAAGAACGTCTTGAACGTCGCCGGGGCGTCCGGGAAGTGCTGCTGCCAGAGGGCGGCGAGCCGCGCGTCCAGCGTGGCTTTCAGCGTGGCGAGGTCCGCGCCGGCGGCCAACGCCAGCTGCAGCTCCGGCCGGATCACGCTCTGGTAGAGCCAATCGTCGGCCAGGCGCTCCGTCATGAAGCGCGCTAGGGCCTGGCGATCTGCGCCCGGCAGGCTCGCCATCGCGGCGGTGGCCACCAAGGTCCCGAACGTGTTGCCGGCCGTGTTCCAGGCGGCGAAGCCGTACAGCGCCATCAGGCCCTGATAGCCGGTGCGCTGGACCAGTTCCGGCATCAGGCGCGGGTCGGCGCCGTTGGCGTAGGCCACGTCCGCGAAGGCCAGCGGGCGCTTGGGCGCGTCCTCGACGGTGAGGATGATCGGTTCCAAGTTGCGCGGCGGCGTGTCCGGCCGCTCCAGATGGGTGCGCAGGCACAGCTCGCCCTGGCCGCCGGCCGGCGTGTTGACCGCGATCACGACATCGGCCTTGGCCTCGTCGCCCACTTCCTTGCCGCCCGCCGCGCGGATTTGCCCGCGCAGGGTCTGCCAGAGCGGCCGGTCCTCGTACATCGCCACCACCCGCTTGCCGTCGAGCGGGTGCCAGCTGGCCGCGAACTGCGGCGTGCGGCCATGCAGGCGGTTGACGGCGCGCGCCACCAGGACGCTCGCCACCTCGTCGGCGCCGGGGTAGATCAGGGCGCGCTCCTCGATGCGCGTGGTGCGGATCATGTCGAGCAGCTCGTGCTGCTCTTGCACGTTCAGGCCAAACGGGCTGGTGTCGTCCTGGGTCAAGAGCAGCGTGTCGAAGACGTCGCCGCCCGTCCAGCGCACCATGGTCTGGTTGAAGCCGAAGTTGCGCGCGCGCGTGCCCTGGTAGTCTTCCAGGATCTCCGGCGGGATCTCGCGCCGGGTCTGGTTGGCGATCGTGCGGTCCTCTTCGTTGCCCTCGGCCTTGAAGCGGTGCTGGTGGAAGCTCCAGCGGTAGATCAGCTTGCCGTACTTGTCCCAGTAAGGCTTCTCCTCCTCGTTCACGTCGGAGTCGGAGAGCCGCATGGTCACGTTGAAGGCGTAGATCGGCTTGGTGGGGTGGGCCTCCTTGAGGCGCAGCAGGGGCGCCAGGTAGCCCATGATCGTCTCGAGGTCGTCTTCGGAGCGTCGGCTGGGGATCAGCCCGCCGTAACCGAGTGTGTCGAGGCCCACCACCAGCGCGTCGGCGCTCGGGCCGACCTCGTTCAGCCAGGCGCCCAGGGCCGCACGGTCCGCGAGCTTTTCGAGGTTGCCCAGCAGCTCGCGCGGCGGCAACAGCACCTCCACCCCGCCGATCGCGCCGATGCGCGCCGGGAAGTCGTAGGTGCAGGGGCGGTCGTCCAGGGGCAGGACCGCGATGCGATGCATTTAGAGCCTGACGAGAATCGCCGCGCCGGGGGCGAGCTTCTTGTCCTTCAGCGCGTTCTTGATCGCGTCGGAGCCTTCCGGGTTGAGCACCAGGTCGGCCTTCAGCGCGCCCTGGGTGCGCACGGCGCGCAGGTTCAGGGGGTTGATGCCGGCGGCGGGGTCCAGCTCGGCGCCGTCCTTGAGGTACTTCACGGTGGCTTTGGCGGCGTCCGTGCCCAATTCCACGACCTTGCCGTCATGGTCGCGCACCTGGGGCATCAGGGCGGGCTGGGCGCCCAGGCCGTGGGCGTCCACGATGATGCTGGTGTAGTTGGCGTGGATCGGCACGGGCGCGGTGACGACCTCCTTGGTGGGCGCGGGCTTGGGCGTGGGGCTGCTCTCGGGCTCCGTCGAGGTCACGGGCGCGGCGCCCCCGATGTTGCCGGAGGCCAGGGCCGTCAGGCTGCGATCGCCGCGCAGTGGCACGTAGAGCACCACCTCGGCGGTGCCGTCGGGCCAGAAGTTGGTTTCCAGCACCTTGGCGCTCTTCACGAAGTCGTTGAGCTTGGCCCGCAGCGCATCGTCGGTCACGGCCAGGTCCTTCACGCGCGTGTTGCTGTCGACGCGCACCAAGTCCAGGGTGGCCGCCAGGCGGCGGTAGGCGTCGGCGATCGCCGCGCGCTCGCCCAGCTTGCGGCGGTAGCTCACGGGGCCGCGGTCGCCGGGGGTGCCGATGCCGCTCACGGCCAGGCGGCCGTCGCTCCAGTTGAGCTTGGCGCCTTCCAGATCCTCGACGAACTCCACGGCCGCGCTGGCGCTGTTGCTGTTGGCGGTGAAGGGCGAAGGCTTCTTGATCGGCGCGGGCGACGGCGCGGCGCCGGCGGGCCCGGGCAGGACGACGCTCGTCAGCAAGGCGGCGGCGAAGAGCACTCTCAGGACGTGGCGGGACGACATGGAACCTCCGGGGGTCACGGCTACACGGGTGAATCGTTATACCACAATGCCGTATAATAGGCCGGTTGACCCCTTTCAAGGAGAGAACCATGCCCGCCGTCCTCGACAAGCTCGCCTCCCTCGGTATCCAACTGCCCGCCGCGCCCAAGGCCGTGGCGAACTACGTGCCCGCCGTCGTGGCCGGCAACCTCGTGATCGTGAGCGGGCAGTTGCCCATGAAGGACGGCGCGCTCGCGTACAAGGGCTACCTGGGCAACGACGTCAGCGTCGAGGACGGCTACGCCGCCGCCCGCCAGTGCGCCATCAACGGCCTCGCGGCGCTCGCGGGCGTGATCGACGGCGACTGGGACCGCGTGAAGCAGGTCGTGCGCGTGGGCGGCTTCGTGGCCTCGGCCAGCGGCTTCACCGACCAGCCCAAGGTGATCAACGGCGCGAGCGACTTCCTGGTCGAGGTCTTCGGCGAGGCCGGCCGCCACGCGCGCGCCGCCGTGGGCGTGGGCGAGCTGCCGCTGGGCGCGGCCGTCGAGGTCGAGTTCACCTTCCTCTTGGGTTAGTGCATGCGAGCGGCGATCGGGAGCCTCGCGACGATCGCCGCCTCCTCCACCGCCAGCTCCTTCAAGCGCGCCCGGACCTCGTCCTTGGGCGCGTAGTGGTTGGCCAGTGTCACGAACAGCGTGTGGTGGCGGCTCTCCGTGACGGCGAGCTCCTGGTAGAGCGCGCGCAGCTCCGCGTCGGGCAGGTGCTCGGCGAGCAGGAAGAAGCGCTCCGCGCTGCGCGCCTCGATCAGGCTCGAGATCAACAACCGGTCGATCAGGCCTTCCACGCCTTGCTTGCGGGCCAAGGGCAGCAGCTCGCCCACGTAGGGGTCCTTGTCCACGTAGCCTAGCTGGATGCCGCGCGCCGCCAACACGCCGTAGAGCCGCTCGAAGTGCTCGAGCTCCTCCTGGGCCAGCTTGAGCATGTGCGGCACCAGGAAGGCGTCGTTGGGGTACTTGCCGATCAGGCTCATGGCCGTGGCGGCGGCCTTCTTCTCGCAGTAGGCGTGGTCCGCCAGCAGGCGGTCGGTGTCGGCGACGACCACGGCGATCCAGCGCGGATCGGTGGTGCTTTCCAGGCAGAACATGGGGGCATGATAGCAGACCCCCAGGCGCTTACGCCGGGCGGCGCGATTCCGTGGCGGTCGCGCGGCCGGGGTGGCCGCAGACGGGCACGACCGGCAGGTAGAAGGCCAGGCCGGACGCGCCCAGGCATTGGATCTCCGTGGGAGAGGCCTGCGCGAACTCGATCGGGTGGGACTGCGTGGGGTTCATGGGGAGCCTCCCTGGTGGACGCTTGGTACGAGGTGATCATCGTCACCCAGGCGTCCATCCTAAACCCTTGCTCGACCGAAAGAGGTTGTTTTCACATTCCCGTCACGATCTCAAGACGAACGCGCAAACCATGCCACGAAGCTTAGCGAGGTCTTAAGGCGCCCTTTACTCTTAACGGTGCGCGAACGCCTGACAACCCCCACGGCAGGATTGCCAACCGAGAGAGAGAGAGGCGACCATGCAGGCGCGTGGCGAAGTGGGCGGCGCATTCGCTGCCCTCAAGCACAAGTGGTCCGGCCGCAAGGCCGTGGAGGCCCCCGTGGCGGCGCCCGTCGTGGCGCCGGCGCTCGACCTGGGGCTCGACACCCTCACGGGCGCCCTGCCCGCGCCGCCGCCGCCGGCGCCCACCAGCCGCCCACGCGGCTACACCGTGCAAGCCGGCGACACGTTGACGGCGATCGCCGCCAAGACGCTGGGCTGCGCCAAGCGCTGGCGCGAGATCTTCGACGCCAACCGCGATCAGGTCGACAACCCCAACGCCGTCTCCGTCGGCACCGTGTTGCGCCTGCCCGGCGAAGGCGCGATCCCGGCGCCTGCCGCGGCTCCCGACTCCGTGGGCGGCCAGGGCTGGCTGTGGGACCTGGCGCGCGAGATGGGCGGCCGCCACGGCGTGGACCCCAACTTGATCATGGCCGTGGTGCAGCAGGAGTCCAAGGGCGAGCCCGGGCGCGTGAGCCCCGCCGGCGCCCAGGGCCTGATGCAGCTGATGCCCGGCACCTCCCGCGCCCTGGGCGTGACCCATCCGCTCAACCCGCGCCAGAACGTGGACGGCGGCGCACGCTACCTGAAGTGGCTGCTGGCCTACTACAACGGCAACACCAGCCTGGCCCTCGCCGCCTACAACGCGGGCGCGGGCAACGTGGACCGCTACGGCGGCATCCCGCCCTTCGCGGAGACGCGCGCCTACGTGCCCGCCGTGCTCGCCAACTTCCGGGCGCTCAAGCAGGCTTGAGCTCGTCCGCTAATTCCAACAGCCACAGCGGCAGCGGCTTGATCGGCTGGCCCTCGTTCAGGGTTTCCAGCCGGCGCTGGACCGGGTTCCAGTTGGGCATGGGCAGCTGATCGATGCCCGTGTCTTCGAGGTGGTGGATCCAGCCCGGGCCCTCCTGCTTGCAGATCAGCAGGCGCGGCACATCGTCGATCGTGGCGGAGAAGTAGCCGTAGCCCCGACAGATCGCGGGGCGCGCCTCGTAGACGGTGCAGCGGCCGTCGCCGCCCAGCATCGGGCAGGTCTTGGGCGTGGGCTCGTGCAGCGACTCCGGCACGCGCTCCCCGCGGGTCCAGAGCTCGGCCATGGTCGTCAACTCGCTCCGGTAGGCGCCGAACAGCGCCTCCGTGCGCTCGAGCGTCTCCTGGCGCTCGTCCGGGCGCATGGCGAACAGCGCCCCGCGCACGTTGGCCCATTCCAGCGCCGTCACGCGGAAGACCTGGTTGTGGCAGCAGTGGTTGCAGCCCTTCGTACACGGGATCTCCGGGTAGGCCCGGTCCACGGCGAAGGTCAGGTAGTCGAGCAGGTAAAAGAGGTCACGCGGATCGCCCGAGACCCCGGCGTTGTCCGCCTGGGGGATGGCCGGGGCGGTCTGGCGGATGGTCGCTTGCAAGAGCGCGGCGTTGGCGGGCTGCATGCCCGACATGATGCGGGTGCATAATCGGCGCGTCAAGCGGCGAACGGGCGTTCCCGGCGGGTATAAGGGGGCCATGGCCACCAAAGATCTCTGGTTCCTGCCCAAAAACGGTCCGGGTCGTCAGTACATGCTCGAATACGAGCCCGTGCCGATCGCGAACGCCGGCAAGGCGCTGTCGATCCGGATGCACCGCAAGCTGGCCGCGGGCGAGATCCAGCGCGACCCGTCCCACCACGTGGTCCTGGCCTTCAACGAGCTGCAGTACGGGCAGATCTTGCGCACCCACAGCGCGAGCGAAGCGGACGTCGACGCCTTTCTGTTAAAGACCGCAGAACGCGCCGCAAGCTGTCTCGACATGCGGCTTCCGCCCCCGATCGAGCCCGAGGTGCCCAAGGGCTTCGTGCTGTGGCTGTCGACCGGAGACTACGCCAGCGAGAAGACTTTGACGCTCACGCTGGTGCAGGCGCTTGGCTGAAGATTAGGTTTGTTAAATAACCGGCGCCAATTATTAACCGTTTGTTA
>JAQBPE010000003.1 GCA_028287685.1 Cyanobacteria bacterium RYN_339
ATGGTCATCCCGGCCGCCCACGAAGGTCTGCGCCCGGACTTGCAAGTTTACTCCTTCGGCCTCTTCGAGCTGCGGCTGGAAGGCCAAGAGCCGTTGGTGTTGAGCAAGAAGATGCAGCAGTTGCTGGTGTACTTGCTCTTACACCGCAAAGGCCTCACCCGCGAGGAGTTGGGCAACCTGTTCGGCCACCAGGGCGACAGCCGCAACTCCGCCTCGTTGATGCTGGTGTCGCGGTTGCGCCAGGCGCTGGAGCCCGACCTGGGCAAGCACCACCCCAGCCGCTTCATCTTGCTGCAAGATGGCCGCTATACCTTCAACTTCGGTCTCAACTACACCTTCGACGCGCAGGAGTTCCTCTACCTGGGCCAACAGGCCCGCGACCCCCACGTGAAGCCCGATGAGCAGCTGGCGTCGCTGAAGCACGCCCTGGACCTCTACCGCGGCGCGTTGTTGCCGGCCTGCGACGACGAGTGGTGCCTGATCGAGCGCGAGCGCTTCCGGTTGTTGGCCAACGAGGGCTACCAGCTGCTGTTCAAGGCGTTCATGGAGCGCCAAGATTTCCGCGAAACTTTGCGCCTGGCGGAACAAGCCATCAAGCAAGACTTCCTGAACGAGGAAGCCCACCGGATCAAGCTGATCGCTTTGGCGCGGCAGGGCAAGCGCGAAGAGGCGCTGCGGCACTTCAAGCGCACCGGCGAACACTTCAACAAGAAGTTCGGGCTGGCGCCGTCAGAAGAGCTACAACAAGTCTTCCAGCAGATCATGCGCGGCCAGCTAAGATAGCACCCTACGTGTAGAGTGTCCGGTGCGCGTTCTGACACCGGAACCCGGATCGCATGACTACCGGCGCACCTCACGCGATAGCCGACGGCGTGCAGACTGCCTTCTGCAGCAGGATCGCGCTTTGGTCACCGCGTGACGGCAATGGGCATCTGCCGCCGCAGTTCGCGCCGTTTCTGGGAGCTACCGGCCTCTTCCTCGCCAAGCAAGCCAAAGTACCCCTGGTAAGCAGGGATGCTCGAACCGAAGATCAGGTCCATGGCCGTCGCCAGCTCCTCGGAAAGCTTCGGCCCACTGCCGGCTTCCAACAGCCGGCTGGCCAACCGCCGCCCCCATCCCGTCGCGCCATACTTGTGGCGCTCGACGAAGACGTTCCGCACGCGCTCCAACCGGGTCGTGGCATACAACAGACCCGACAAGCGCAGGTACTGCAAGTCGTTGCGCAATTGCCCGGAGATCTCCTCCCCGCCGTAAACGTTTGGATAGTGCTCGCCCCAGATCTGGCGCGTCGCCGGGTGGCGCAGCAAGGTGGAGACCGCCTCGCGCCCGTCGATGTACAAACGGGGCTCGTCCAACGCCGCTTCCAGCCGCATCAACGCGGCATACAGCGTCAGGAACAGCACGTCGAGGCGCGCGGGGGCGATCGCCAGCTCGTCGATCAGGTGATCGACCGCCAGGCTCTCCAGGGCCAACAAGAGCCCCAAACGAGAGCTTTCGCCCTTCCAGAACTCCTGCACGAAGTGCCGCGCCTTCTCCAAGGTCAGCGTGGGATCGACGGTCTTGTAGCGCTCCACCCACGCGGCGAAGGTCTCCTCGTCCATGCGGAACCCCACCTCGGGGTCCATGTAGGCCTGGATCGCGGTCGCCTCCAACGAAGCCGTGACCACGCCGGCGACCGTGGGCACGTCCGTCAGGCGGCCATGCCAGGGCACATGGCCGACCTTGGCGATGCGCAGCGGCGCGACCGGCGGGCTGACGCGCGCCACGTCCACCAGCAGCGGCTGGCCCGTCTCCTGGCGCAGGCGCTCCTGCAAGGGCAAGGCTACGCTGCCGGGCCGCTGGTGCAACGACTGCAAGGCATAGCGGGCGGCGGGCGAGAGCAGCGGGAAGTCGAAGGCCTCCACCAGCTCGTAGGAGGGCCGGCCGGCCACCAGATCCGCCAGGGCGCTCCAGGCAGCCCCCGCCCGCTCGCGCAGGAAGTGCTCCATGTCCACGTCCTGGCCCTCGTTGGCCAGCCGGTTGAAGATGACCTGGGTCTCTTCCGTGGCGTCCGTCAGCGCTTCGCGGATGGCTTCCGCCAACAACAGGTCCCCCAGCCGCGAGGACGGGTTGTTCTGAATGTTGGAGATCAGCTGGTAGCGGGCCGCCAGGACCTGGGTGGCGACGTAGATGTGGCTCTGGTTCACCACCAGCCCGTGGGTGGCGTCGAGGCTCCAGAGGTTCTTCACGGACTGGATGTCGATGCCGTGCGTGAAGCCGCAGTAGTAGTTGTCGCGGATCACGTAGTCGATCCGGTCGGCGTCGATTTCCGAGTGGATCAGCAAGTTCAGATCGCGGCGCGGGTGCTCGCCGGTCGCCAGCGCCGCCAGCTCCTCGCGGTCCACGTGGCGGTAGTCCGGGTGGCGCGCCAACACCTCGCCGATCTCCGGATCGTTCAAGAGCAGGTGGCGCGTGTGCTCCTCGTGGTCCAGGTAGCCCTTGAGGAAGGACATGCCGGGCTTGTGGGCGTAGCGACGCGCCGCATCCTCCAGCGAATGGCTGAAGGGACGGTGGCCCAGATCGTGGGTCAGGGCGGCCAGACGCAGCAGCCGTAGCTCCTGGAAGCCGAAGATCGGCAGGTCCTGGGCGATCAACCAGGCCGTGTGCATGGCGCCGATCACGTGCTCGAAGCGCGTGTGGTGAGCGCCCGGGTAGATCACGTAGGCCATGCCCATCTGGCGCACGCCACGCAGACGGCTCAGGGGGCGCGTGCGCAGCATATCGCGTTCACAGGCCGTGAGCTGGATCAGGCCATGGATGGGGTCGCGGACGGAATCGGTGAAGTGCAAGGACATAAGCCGGCTTCAGCTTACCACAGCTTGGCGCTTGTATCCGGCCCCTACGTTGATCCACAATCGAAGGGCCTGGAACACCACCGCTCCCTCCTCCCGGACGCCAGGTCCCAACCGGGACCTGGCGTCCGGCGTGGTATAATTGGCTTACGGAACGTATTTTTACGGAGGATCACGATGTCCGACCCCACCATTGTTGCCTACCTGAAGCCGTCTTGCGGCTGGAGCGGCGCCGTCCGCGCGGTCTTCGCGAAGTATGGCCTGGCCTACGAAGACAAGGACATCATCAACAACCCGTCCAACTACCAGGAGATGGTCATGAAGAGTGGCCAGCCCCTGCAGCCCTGTGTCGAGATCAACGGCGAGATGCTCGCCGACGTGAGCGGCGACGAGGTCGAGGCCTACATGTTGTCCAAGGGCATCGTGCAGCCGGCGACGGTCGAAGCCTTCAAGTAGGCCGATGACGCTTTAGCTGGCTCAGGCGAGCGCCCAGCGCGCCACCCTTGAGCACGGTTGCGGGGACCACGCCCGCGGATTCGGCCAACTCGGCCGGGGCCGCGGGCGTCGTCGTGTCGAGGGGCGCATCCAGATGGGCTTCGGGGACAGGCTCTTCCGACCAGCGCTGCTGCGGCACCGCGAGCTCCGGCGTCGGAGGCTCCAGGGGCGCTACGGGCACGGGCTCGGCCGCCGGTGGGGCGACCACGGGCGTCTCCGCGACCGGCTCGCTGCGGCGGATGACGATGGGCGCGAACGACGGCGTCGGCATTTCGGGCGGGCGGCGCACGGACTCCGGCGCGGCAACCTCCGGGGCGGCAACTTCCAGGGCGGGTGCCTCCGGGGGGACGACCTCGGGGGCGGCGGGTGCAGGCGGAATGACCTCAAGAACGGGCGCGACAGGCGCAGCAGCCGCCGGCGCGACGGGCTCGGGCGCGACAGGCGCAGCAGCCGCCGGCGCGACGGGTTCGGGTGCGGCAGCCGCAACAACGGCTTCCCGCGGGGCAGGCGCCGGGGGCGCCGGGGCTTCCGGCTCCTCTTGCAACGCGGCCCCCAAGGCTTCCGCCACGATCGCGCCGAAATCTTCATCGGGCTGCGCCACCGGCGCCTTGTGGGCCGGCCGCTTCTTGGCGACGGGCTTGTCCGGCCGGAACTCCAGGAGATCCCCGATGCCGCAATCCAACTCGCGGCAAAGTCCGTCCAGCAGGCTCAGGCTCAGGCGATCGGGCACCTCGTGGCGCACCCGCGAGAGGTAGTTCTCGCCGATCTCCATCCGGCGCGCCAGCTCGCGCCCCTTCACGCCCTTGAGGCGCAGCACTTCATCGAGCTTCCAGACGATCATTCTAGCCTCCGGGTTTATCGCCACAGTATAGATCCGGGCAGGAGGCCGAGCAAGTGATTTAGGTTACGGTTACAAGCATATAGCCGCGCCGAGACGAAGAAAGGAAGCTCGGTTCGGTGCCGGCCTCGCGCAGCTTGCCGCGGATGTTCTTCACGTGGGTGTGGATGACCTGGGGGTTGCCGGTGCGCGCCGGGTAATCCAGCGCCTCGCTCAGCAGCATCTCGACGGCGATCACCTGGTCGGGCTTGCCCACCAGGAAGCGCAAGATCGCGAACTCCGAGGCCGTCAGCCGGATCTCCTGCCCGGCCACCACCGCCACGTAGCGATGGGGGTTCAGCTCGATCGGGCCGGCGGACAGCTTGGTCTCGACGACGGGCGCGCTGCGGCCGGCGCGGCGCAGCAGGGCCTTGATGCGGAACTGCAGCTCCGTGGCGTCGAAGGGCTTTACCAAATAGTCGTCGGCACCGTGCAGGAAGCCGTGGTACTTGTCCTGCGTATCGCCACGCGCCGTCAGGAGCAGGATCGGCGTATCGGCGATCGCCGGCGTCTCGCGGATCTTCTGGGCCAGCGAGAGCCCGTCCATGTCCGGCATGTTCACGTCGGAAATGATCAGGTCCGGCGAGTCCGCCAGGGCCTTGGTGAGGGCCTCGCGGCCGTCATAGCACGAGTCGACCTCGATGTCCCCGATGATCAGGATGATGGCCCGGATCAGCTGGTGGATCGTCGTGTCATCATCGACGACCAGGATCTTCTTCATGGTGTGCCGGTACCCCCTTAAACCGCGCATTATGGGACCTAAATCTTAATGAAGCAAGGGGAGGTTACATGCTCTTTTTGGGCCCCAACGCTAGAACGTCGGTGCCTGCCTGCTTGGACCGGCCGGGCCGGAGTTGGTAGAATGCGGGAATGCGCGACGATGCTACTCCCCGGCGCGGGGGGGCGGTGATATCGGCGATCAAGGCGGTCGGGATCTTCCTGGCCGTCTCCAGCCTGTTGGTGATCTACCTGCCGGAGCTGCCCGGCGTGGGCCGCCTGTTCTACCCGTTGCTCTACAAGGACGTGATCGTGGCGCAGGCCAAAGCCTACAACCTCGACCCGCTGTTCGTGGCTGCCGTGATCCGGCAGGAGAGCGGCTTCCGCCCCCACGCGCGCTCCGCGGTGGGGGCCGTCGGCCTGATGCAGCTGATGCCCGATACGGGCCGCTGGGCCAGCACCAAGGTGGGAATGAAGGGCTTCCAGGTGGACCAGTTGGAGGACCCCGCCACCAACATCCGGCTGGGCTGCTGGTACCTGGGCTACCTCTTCGGCCAGTTCAAGGAGCCGGACAAGGTGCTGATGGCCTACAACGGCGGCGAAGGCAACGTCAGCAGCTGGCAGGGCCAGGCCGGCGAGCAATTGGCCTACGCCTACCCGGAGACCCAGACCTACGTCGGCGCCACCATGCGCGCCTACCAGCGCTACAAGGCCCTGTACCAGGACGAGATGCCCACCCGGGTCACCCACCCGTGAGGCGGCCCGAGCCGCTCGCCCGGGCCCTCAAAGGCGCCCTGCGCGGGCTGAACCTGGACCAGCGGATGCGCGAGAGCCAGGCCATGGCGCTCTGGCCGGACATCGTGGGCGACGTGACGGCCGGCAAGACGCGCCCGCTCTACGTCAACCGCGGCACGTTGGTGGTCCAGGTGGCCTCCAGCGCGTGGGCCCACCAGCTGTCGTTGCTGAAGCCGCGCCTGCTGGCCTTGATCGAGGAGCGCGTCGGCCCCGGCGTGATCCGCGACCTGCGCATGAAGTCCGGCACGGAGCCCGAGCCGGACGCGCCCGCCGAGATGCCGGAGCCGCGGCGCAAGCGGGGACGGGCAGACGAGACGCCCTTGCCCGCCGACGAGCAGGAGCAGATCGCGCGCCAGGCGCGCGGCGTGGAGGACCCGATGCTCCAAGACAGGCTCAGAAAGCTGCTCATCGCCAACGCCCGCCGCAAGCATCGGCTGCGTGCGGCCGGCTGGGAGGCCTGCCAACGCTGCGGTTGCTTGCATGACGCCGAAGCCGACGCCAAGAACGCTGCACCCGGTCCTTTGGCAAACGCGCCCCTGTGTCCCGTCTGCCGCCTGGAACTCCAGCCGCTCGTGACGCCCGTTCCGTGATTCCGTGCGCGACGTTACAGCCCCCCGAAGCCCACCGCGCTAGGATCGCTTCAGGATGCGCTCGTCCCGACCCTTGCGGGTCGCGCCGCGGGGGTTTATGATCCATCTGGCAACCCCATAAAAATGCGCCGCCGCGGGTATATATCGCTTAAAAGGCCCAGGAATAGCGCCCTTTGCCGCTCCCGGTGGTCTTAACTAGGGGAGTCCCAATGTCGAAAATCATCCTCTCGGGGGACCTGGGCCGCTTCAGGCCAGAAATGTTGATCCGGATCCTGGAAAGTATCCGGGCCGATGTCATCGTCACCCTGGAAAGCTCGACGCAGGGGCAGATCACGGTCTTGCAAGGGAAGATCGTCGGCGCCGCCCTGCCTCCGAACAAGGGGATGGACGCGCTGAAAGAAATGGTGCCCTGGAGCACCGGCACCTTCACGGTGCGCGACATTGCCGGCACGCAGACCACCTCGATGGTGCGCAGCCCGGACATCATGAACTACCCGGACAACGCGAGCATCTTCCGCGCGATGATGGCCCTGCGCCGTCCGGTGCCCGCGGGCG
>JAQBPE010000004.1 GCA_028287685.1 Cyanobacteria bacterium RYN_339
CGGGGAGCCGGACGAGGTGGCCGGGCTCGTGGCCTTCCTGGCATCGGATGACGCGGGCTACATCACCGGCCAGGCGCTGTCGGTGGACGGCGGGCTGTTCATGCGGGAGTTCGCGCCGTGAGCCGCCGCGAGGAGCTGGCCGGCCGCCTGGTCGAGGCCATCCGCGGCGAGCCGCGCATCTTCATGACCCGCGCGGCGGCTGCCGACGGCGATCGCCTCGGCGCCGACCTCGGGCTGGACTCCGTGGGGATGCTCTACCTGGTCATGGCGCTCGAAGACGCGTTCGCGCTCGAGATCGACGATGCAGAGGACCTGGCGGACCGCTTCGCCACCTGGGGCCAGGTCCTGGACTTCCTGGAGGCGGCGTGAGCCCTACGGTGCTGTCACGCTTGGCGGCGATCGCCGCGCACCAGCCCGATGCCCCCTGCCTGGGCGACCAAGGCTGGCAGGCCTTCATCGACGCCGTGGGCCTTCATGCCGCCGCCCTGACCGCGGATGGCGGCCGGGTGGTGGTGCTGGACCTCCCGCCGGGCCCGGCCCAGGTCCGCGTGCTGCTGGGCGCCATCGCGGCAGGCGCCCTGCCGCTGCCATTGCCGCCGGGCGTCCCCCCGTTCGAGCGCGAGTGCCTGTTGGCCGGCCTGGACGTCGCGCGCGTCCTGATAACCGAGCCCGTCGACCCGCTTCCAGCCGGGCCGCAACGCCCGCCAGGGCCGGCCTTGCTGCTGGCCACCTCCGGCTCGTCCGGGCAACCCAAGCGCGTGGCGCTCACGGAGAGCGGGCTGCTATGGAACGCCGGCGCCCATGCCGACGCCCTGGCGCTGCCGGCCGGGGTGCGCACGCTCGTCACGTCCCCGCTGGCCCACGCCTTCCCGCTGGTGGCCCAGGTGCTCGCCACCTTGCTCCGGGGCGGCTCGCTGGCCTGGCCCACGGGCGCCTTCACGCCGCGGGGCTTCATGCGCCAGGTGGCGGCGGACGGCATCGGCTACGCCGCCCTCGCCCCCGCGCTCTTGCGGCTGCTGGTGGAGCGCAACCCCGAAGCCCAGGACCTGCCGCCGATCCTGTCCGTGGGGGCCGCGCCGGTGGCGGCCGCGGAGCTGTCGGCCTGGGTGGCCTGGGCGGCGCGGGGCGGCTGCCGCCTCTACCACACCTATGGCCTGAGCGAGGCCGGCCCCCGCGTGGCGACCCTGGATCCGGAAGACGTGCCCGCCAAGGCCCACACGGTGGGCCGCCCGCTGCCGGGCCTGCAGGTGCGCGTGGAAGCCGGGGAGCTGTGGATCAGCAGCCCCAGCGTGATGGCCGGCTATTACCCCGGCCTGGCAGGCAAGGCGCCGGATGGCTGGCTGCCCACCGGAGACCTTGGCCACCTGGACGAGGACGGCTTCCTGGTCGTCAGCGGCCGGCTCAAGGACATGGTGGTCTGTGGCGGCGTCTCGATCTGGGCGCCCGAGCTGGAAGACGCCCTGGCGGCCGACCCCCGCGTCGTGGAGGCCGCCGTGGTGGCGCGCCCCCATGCCGCTTACGGCGAGGTGCCCGTGGCCTTCGTGGTGGGCGCGCTGACGCCCGAGCAGGCCCTGGCCGGCTTGACGGAGCGCCTGGGGCGAGCCAAACTACCCCACCAGATCGTGGTGCTGCCGGCCTTGCCGCGCACGGCGCTGGGCAAGGTGGACAAGCGCCAACTGAGGGAGGCCGCATGCGAGGCGTCGCGATAGCCGCGACCGGGATGTACCTGCCGGCGCGGGTCGTCACCAACGAGGACCTGATCGCCGAAGGCGGGCTGCCGGTGTCGGCACGCTGGATCGAGCGCCACACGGGCATCCGCGAGCGGCGCTGGGCCGCGGAGGGCGAGTTCACGTCGGACCTGGCCGCGGCCGCCGCGCGGGACGTGCTGGCGCGGGCGGGCGTCGACGCCGCGGACCTGGACCGGCTGATCCTGGCCACCATCTCCCCGGACTGGCCCACGCCGGCGACCGCGGTGGTGGTCCAACACGCCATCGGGGCCCGCTGTCCCGCCTTCGACGTCTCCAGTGCCTGCGCCGGCTTCATGGTGGCCCTGGATTTGGGCGTGCGCTGCGTCCAGACCGGCGAAAACGCCGTGCTGGCCCTGGCCGCCGAAATCCGCTCGCGCTGGATCGACAAGACCGACCCCCGCGTGGCGCCCCTGTTCTCCGACGGCGCGGCCGGTGCGTTGTTGGTCCCCGCGCCCGCGGGGACGGGCTTCCTGGCCACGGTGCTGCAGGCCGACGGCAGCGGGGCCGAAAAGGTCCTGGTGCCGGCCGGGGGCTCGCGCAAGCCGGCCAGCGCCGAGACCGTGGCGGCCGGCGAGCACTTCATCCGCATGGTGGATGGGCGGGCGATCTTCGAGCAGGCCGTGGTGGGGATGGGGGCGATCGCGGCCCTGGCGCTCGAGAAGGCCGGGCTCTCGCTGGGCGACGTCGACCTGGTCATCCCGCACCAGCCCAACAAGTTGATCGTCGAGGCGGCCAAGAAGGCCATGGGCGTGCCGTTGGACCGCGTCGTGATGACGGTCGATCGGCTGGGCAATTGCACGGCCGCCACGGTGCCGCTGGCGCTGCACGAGGCCGTCGTCAGCGGCCGGCTGCGGCCCGGTCAAACGGCCCTGCTGTTGGCCGTGGGCGGCGGGTATTCGGCGGGGGCGGCGGTTTACAAGGTGCCGGGATAGGCTATACTGCCGCCCATGGATCTCGGCATCAGCGGCAAGACCGCGCTGGTCACGGGCAGCGGACGAGGCCTCGGGCGGGCGATCGCCGAGGTGCTGGCGGACGAGGGCGCCCACGTGATCCTGGTCTCGCGCTCGCCCCTGGAGCTGGAGGAGGCCGCGCGCGGCATCCGCGAGCGAGGCGGCTCCGCCGAGGCCTTCCCGCTCGACCTGGCGGACGGCGCGCAGGTGGCGGACTTCTTCAAGGCGCTCCCGCACGGGCCGGACATCCTGGTCAACAACGCCAACCAGAACCTGGAAGGCTACCTCGACTTCGTGGACGTGCCGCTGGAGCGCTGGTTGTGGCTCTTCGAGCACAACATGGGCGCCCTGGCGCGCGTGACGCAGGCGGTCTTGCCCACGATGGTCGAGCGCGGCTGGGGCCGCGTGATCAACCTGGGCTCGCTGGCGGGGCTGCTCGGCGGGGCCAAGCAGGTGCCGTACGCCACGCTCAAGAGCGGCCTTGAGGGCTTCACACGCTCGCTGGCCCTGGAAGTCTCGCGCGCCGGCGTGACGGTCAACGTGGTCCACCCGGGCCTGGTCCTGACGGAGCGCACCCGCGAGGTGGTCAAGGACAAGGCGCGCAAGTGGATCGAGTTGAAGACGGCCACGCGCAAGCTGAGCACGCCGGCCGACGTGGCGCACCTGGTGGCCTTCCTCGCCTCCGACCTGGCGGGCAACCTGACGGGCGGCAGCTACCTGGTCTCCGGCGGCGTGGAGCTGGGCTTCAGCGTCTGAAGGTGCTTGGAGAACCAGCCGGCGGCCAGCTTGGCGGCGGCCTCCAGCGTGCCGGGCTCCTCGAAGAGGTGGGTGGCACCGGGGACGATCACGAGCTCGGCCAGGCCGCGTAAGCGTTTCAGGGCCTGGCGGTTCAGGTCGATCACCACGTCGTCCTCGCCACCCACCACCAGCAACGTCGGGGCCTTGACGCTGGCCAGGGCCATGCCTGCCAGGTCTGGCCGGCCGCCGCGCGAGACCACGGCCGTGACGACGTCGGGCAGCCGCGAAGCCACCAGCAAGGCGGCCCCGGCGCCGGTGCTCGCGCCGAAGATGCCCAACGGCAGGTCGGCCGTTTCGGGGCGAGTGCCCAGCCAGCCCAGGGCTTCCTCCAGGCGCGCGGCCAGGAACGGGATGTCGAAGCGCAGGTGGCCGTCGGCCATGTCCGCCACCTCTTCCTCGCGGGTCATGAGGTCGAAGAGCAACGTGCCCAGGCCCGCGTTACGCAGCACCTGAGCCACGAAGCGGTTGCGCGGGCTGTGCCGGCCGCTGCCGCTGCCGTGCGCGAACACCACCACGCCGTGGGCCCCCGCCGGGATGGCCAGCGTGCCCTCCAGGTGCGTGGCGCCCAACGGGATCGCCACCTGCCGCTCGTCGTCGGACGGGCCGAACAAGACATCCATCACGATCCTGCCTCCTGTCCCCATGGTGCCCTGGAAGCCGCGCCGGGCCAACAACCGAGCGGGCCGCTCGCCTATTGGCACGGGCGCCCGAGCGGAGCGGGTCGCCAAGTACCTCATGCTGCGGCTGGACGACGGCCGCTACTGGGTGGTGCACCTGTCGCTGGAAGGGCGCTTCTTCCACCAGAAGCGGGGCACGGCACTTCGGCCCGGCACGCTGCTGGTCGCGGTGCTCGACGACAGCCACCAGTTGGTGCTGCGCGACGACATCAGCTACACCAAGACCTACCTGCTGGCGCCCGAGGACGTGGGTGACGTGCTGAAGCTGCACGAATTCGGCCCGGAGCCGATCTCGCGCCACTTCTCGGAGGCCCTGCTGCGCGAGCGCCTGGCCGGGCGGCGCGGCAAGCTCAAGCCGCTGCTGCTGAACCAGCGCATCCTGGCCGGCGTGGGCAACATCTACGCGGACGAGGCGCTTTGGCGGGCCAAGCTGCACCCGGAACGCAAGGCCAATGCGCTCTCCGACGCGGACTGGCACGCGCTCTACCGCGCGCTGGTGGACGTGCTCACGGAGGGCATCGCCAACCGCGGCACCACAGCGCCGCGCGGCCGCTACCGCGACCTGTTCGGGCGCAAGGGGCGCCACCAGGAGGCGCTGAGCGTGTTCCGGCGGGCCGGCGAGCCGTGTCCGCGCTGCGGCTCGGCGATCGCCCAGTCCCTCGTCGGCAGCCGGCCGACCTTCGTCTGCCCGCACTGCCAGCAGGAAGCCGCGACTTAGCTCCTGGTTAAGCCGTCATTAAGTCACGCATGCCAGCGCCCATACCCACGGATAACCCTGTTGGAGTTGGTAGTTGGAGGGTTAGATCCCATGGTGCCGGGCCTGGCCAACAGGCGGATTTCGCTTGCGAACGTCCCGCAGCGGGCGAGCGATGCCACGATCGCGTCCGTGGACGCCCCCAGCTCCGCCGTGGATCGGGCCAACCTCGGCCGGCTGAACCCGGGCGACCTGCACTTCCACGACGTGGAGCATGACGCCGGGAAGCAGCGGCTGCTGGCGGCGCTGGCGGGCAGCAGCGACCGCTCCGTGCAACGGGAGCTGCAAGACGCCATCGACCATTGGACGCGCGAGGCTCTGGACGCCTGCTTCGACGGCAAGGACGATGCCGCCGCGTTGAAGCTCTACCATGACCGCATGGCCGCCTTCGCCCAGGCCATCGGGCTGGTGGCGCCGGTGGAGGCCGGCATCAAGAAGGCCGTGGCCGGCCGCGAGAACAAGCTCAAGGACTCACTGCACCACAAGAGCTTCCTGGGCCGCGTCTTCGGCAAGGTGACCGGCGTCATCGGCGGCGTGATCGGCGTGGTCAGCCGCGTCACGGACAAGACCATGGACACCGTGGGCTGGGCCCTTCAGGGCATCCTGCACCTGGCCGCGCTGCCCTTTGGTCCCCGGGCGGTCACGGTGGTGGACGTGGTGGGCAAGGAGATCCACGGCTTCTGCACCGGCCTGGGCGATGCCTTCAAGGGCACCTTCGACGGAATGAGCTTCATGATCCAGCACCCCGTCGTCGCGGTGAAGGGCCTGGCCACGATGGTGATCCACCCCAGCCAGATCGTGATCGCGCTGCAAGCCATGTGGCTGGAGGCGCGCCGCGGCGGCTGGGGCCACGCGGCAGGCTACATCTTCGGCAACCTGGCTCCCATCCTGTTCACCGGTGGCGCGTCCGAAGGCACCTTGATCGGCAAGGTCGCCAACTCCGCGTTGCTGAAGAACACCCTCGTGGGCCGCGCCATGATCACGACCACCACCAAGATCTCCAACAGCATGGAGATCCTGCGCCGCCTGGCCACCTTCGACGTGGGCGGCGTGGTGGACGGCATCTCGAACTTCGGCAAGCCGCTGGTGATCACGCCGGCCGGCGCCTCCGCCTTCGCCACCTCGCGCAACGTGGCGCGGATGGTGAAGGAGACCGCGGTGCACCCGGTCTTGAGCTTCCGCGGCCTGGCCGAACGGTTGAGCACCGGCTTGAAGGGCTTCGGCAAGCGCGGCAAGCTGGCGGCGCGCACGCGCCTGGTGGAAGCCCGCACGGCCGCCGGCACGCTGCGCTCGGAAGGCTCGGTGGCCCAGCGCATGCTGGCCGCCGAGCAGGTCTTCAAGAAGGGCGTCAAGACGGCCGAAGAGGCCCGCAAGCTGGGCCAGGCCCAGGCCGTGGCCGACAAGGTGCTGGCGAAGCTCGCCACAGACGACCTGAAATCGGCCTTCCAGGCGCTCTGGCGCCGCGACTTCGCGGGCTTCACCAACCACATCGGCGAGGGCGCGGACGCGGTCGGCAAGATCCAGTTACTGAACGACGCCATCAACGGCATCGGCAGCGTGGCCAACACCGTGGGCAGCGTGCTGGACCCGGGCGGCAAGCTGGAAGGCAAGCTCAACAGCCGCCTGGTGAACGCCACCCGGACCGGCCTGACCAGCAACCAGGTGATGGCGATGATGGAGCTGCTGCGCGTCAACCAAGACGGCGTCTACGAGGGCGACGAGGCGCGGAAGCGCAAGGACCGGGGCAACGGCATCCTGAAGGTGTTGAACCCGCTGGGTTAACAGCCGCGTATCATCTTCCACTTGCCATAGCGTCACATCATGTTCGCTTTGCAAGGAAGCGGGCGCCACGACGCCCTCAAGGCGCTCCAGGCTAGTGCATCACCAACGCCTGGCGGACGGCCTGGCGCAAGGTTTCCGGCGTATACGGCTTCGTGACCTGGGCAGCAATGCCCAGGCCTTCGAGCTTCTTGAGGGTGGCCGGGCCGGCGGCCGTCACGGCCACCACGGGGATGTCCTTCACGCGCTTGGCGAGCGTCACGCCGTCCAGCGCGGGCATGTTGAGGTCGGTCAACACCAGGTCGATCTGGTTGGTGCCGAGCTTCACCATCGCCTCCACGCCGTTCTTGGCGAGCAGCACCTCATGGCCGTCCAGCTCGCAGATCATCTTCGCCACCTCCGCGGCACCCTCGTCGTCTTCGACCAGCAGGATCCGGGCAGGCTTTTGCGGCACGTTCAACATCGTCATGATCCGGTCCTTGACCTTGCTCACGGCCTCCAGGGCGGTGGGGGCGATCGCCAGGACCTTGGGGTCTTCCGACCAGCACGCCTCGTAAAGCGTGATGCCGCCCCGCACGTCCTTCGAGATGTCGACGATCACGAGGCGATCGCCGATGGTCAGGTTGACGAACTGCATGGCGCCCCCTTCTGGTTCATTTCACTTTACCGCACGGAGGCCGAAGTGCCACAGGGGCCTGCCTGAAGATTGCCTAAAGCATCCGGACGAGCCTTCTCACCACGAACTCCTCCGTCTCGAAGGCGTGGTGCTCCTTGGCGATGCGGCGGTAGGCGGCGTCGCCGCGGCCTTTGGCGATGTCGGCCATCGCCTTGGCGTACAGGCCGCGGATGATGCGGTCTTCGCGTTGCCAGTAATAGGCCAGGGCGCGTTCACCGTGGGTCAGGGGGCGGCCGGCGGGCCGGAAGAGCCGGCGCTGCATATCGTGCTGCAACGCGTGGACCTGCTCGTGGATGATCGTGGCGAAGACCTCGCGCACGTGCTGGTGCAACAGCAGCTCCGCCAGCATCACCTTGCGCTGGGCCGGCACGTACAGCCCCCACATGCCGCTCATGTTGGGCTCGTAGCCGAGGCCCGCCGGCTCGAAGCCGTAGATGCCGCCCATGAGCGGGCAGATCCGGTCGTAAAGCTCGTAGACGATGTTCAGGTTGGGCTTCAGCGCGCCCGGCTTCCAGGCGTCAAACGCCGCCCGGGCGTAGGGTTGGCCGGTCAACTCCGCGGCAAAGCGTTGGGTGGGCGGTTCCATGACCCGGTTCAGCAGCGCCCGGTATTGGATGAACGTCGCCGGGATCAATTCCGGGGGGAAGTCCGCCGGTGCGGGCGGCAGCTGCGCGGGCGCGCGCTCCGATCCCCAGACCGGCCCGCCGCCGGACAGCGGGCGCTTGGTGGCGCCTTCCAGGCCGTGCTCGCGCGCGAACTCCTGCTGCCAGGTCAGGCCCTCGTCGTCAGCAGCCGGCTCCGCGGGCTGGACGCGGCGGAAGGCCACGCCGTGCTCGCGCGCGTACTCCTCGCGCCAGTCCACGCTCTCGGGGGCCGCGTCCGGCTCCGGGGAGCCGGCCGGCTGCGACCGCGCGTAGCGGCTCAACTTGCTGAAGAGATCCTCCACATGCTGCTTATACCCGCGCCTCCGCGCGCTCGAGCCGCTTCATCAGCGCCTTGAGCCGCCGCGTGTTCAAGACGTCGCGCGGCTCCAGCCAGGCGCGACGGGCGATCGCCACCGCCATCCGCATCCCGTCCAGGCCCTTCACGCTGTGCGCGTCCGATCCCAGCGAGAGCGTCACGCCTTGCTGCCCCGCGATCCTGGCCGCCGCCGCATCCAGATCCATGCGCTCCGAGCCGTTGATCTCCAGCGCCTTGCGCCCGACCCGTGCGGCCTCCACGATCTCGTCGAAATCGAACGCGTAGGCGTCGCGCGTCGGCACGATCCGACCGCTCGGGTGGTTGAGGATGTGGACCTGGCGGTTGTGCAAGGCGTTCAGGATCCGCTGGGTGTTCCTCTCGCTGCCTTTGCGGGTGTTGGTGTGGAGCGAAGCCGACACCACGTCGAAGAGCCGCAGCACCTCATCCGGGAAGTCCAACGCACCGTCCGCGCGGATCTCCAGCTCCACGCCGGCCAGCAGGTGGAAGGGGTAGAGCGCGCGGTTCAGCTCGTCGATCTCCTCGCGCTGCCGCCGGGCCTTCTCCACCGTCAGGCCCTGGGCGACGGCCAGGCCATGGCTGTGGTCCGTCACCACCAGGTACTCGTAGCCGCGCGCCATGGCCGCGCGGGCCATCTGGTCGAGCGTGGCACGCCCGTCGGAGTAGGTCGTGTGCGAGTGGAAATCGCCGCGGACGTCTTCCAGCGCGACCAACTGGGGCAACGTGCCGGCCTCCGCCGCCTCGATCTCGCCCGTGTCCTCGCGCAGCTCCGGCGGCATCCAGTCCAGGCCAAGGGCGCTGTAGATCTCGGCCTCGTGGGCGCCCGCGATGCGCTTGTCGTCCGCCAGGCGGAACAGGCCGTACTCGTTGATGCGCAGGCCGCGCTCCAGGGCCCGCGTGCGCAGCTTGATGTTGTGCGCCTTGGAGCCCGTAAAGTGCTGGAGCGCGGCGCCCCAGGCGGCGGGCTCGACCACGCGCACGTCGATTTGGAAGGCGTCGCGCGTCAGGAAGGAGATCTTGGTGTCGCCCGCGGCGATGATCTCCTTGAAGCGGTCCAACGCCTTGATCGCGCGCTCCACGGCGGCCGGGTCCTTCGACGCGACCAGCAGGTCGATGTCGCCCACGGTCTCGCGGCGGCGGCGGATGCTGCCGGCAGGTTCCGCCGCGATCACGGCCGGGTGCTCGCGCAGGGCGGCCACGATCTCATCGGCCAGGGCCCAGGCCACGCCTAGCGGCAGGCGCGTGCCACGCTCCTTCAGCCGGCCCAGCTCGCGCAGGATGTTTTCCTCCGTCTTCTCGCCCAGGCCGGGCATCTCGCGGATGCGGTGCTGCCGCGCGGCTTCGGCCAGCTCGGGCAAGGTGGTGACGTGCAGCTCCGTGAACAGCTCGTGGGCCGTGCGCGGGCCGATACCGGGCACCTTGAGGAAGTCGAAGACCCCGCGCGGGATCTCGCCGATCAGCGTCTCCAGATAGGCGATCTTGCCCGTGTCCAGGTACTCCGCGATCTTCTTCGAGATCGAAGGACCCACGCCGGGGATGTCGTCGAGCTGCCCCTTGCGGTGCAGCTCCGCTACGTCGTGGCTCATGTAACCGATCTGGCGGGCGGCCTCCTGGTAGGCGCGCACCTTGAAGCTGCTCTCGGCCTTCAGCTCGAGCGCCGCCCCGATGTCTTCGAGCACCCGAGCTACGTCATCGTTCCGCATGCGCCCCTCCTTTTGCCGAAGGGACATGGTGGCAAACCCTACGCCGCCTCTACAACGCTCCGCCGCCTGCTCAGGACCAGGAACGGCAGCAGGCACGCGATCATCACCCCGGCGAGCGCGATCAAGAGCGCGGGGTGGCGCCAGGCGAACAGCGGCAGCAGGGCGCTGGGCGCCACGATCATGCCCATGTCCCCAACGGCTGAAGCCAGCCCGAACGCGCGTCCCTGCGACGTTTCGCCTAGCCCGGCGCCCAGGTGCTTCATGGCGAATAAGACGCTGGCGCATTGGGCCAGCGAGAACAGCGCGTAAGGCAGCAGGAACGCCGTGTACGAGGTCTGGTTGGCCAGGAGCACCAGCAACGGTGCCATGAGCAGGAACGCGCCTGTGATCAGCCAGCGCGTGGCGAACCGATCGGCCAGCTGGCCTGCCAGCGCCTGGGCCAGGGCATAGGCCACGGCCGTGATTACAAACAGCCAGCTCACGTGCGGGAGGTCGACGCCCAGCACCTGGTCGCCGATCAGCGGGAGCCCGGCCTGCATGGTCGAGAAGTTGATCTTCACGGCGATAAGGGGCAACACGAGGCCCCAGAAGGTGGCGTCCTTGAGGCGGGTGCCAACCTTGGCGAACTCGGCCGACAGGGGCTCCGCCGTCGGCTCGCCGGGGCCCGCCGGCAGCCAGATCACGCTGGCGCTCGCCGCGATGCCGGCCACGCTGGCCGCGGCCAGGAAGGGCAACTGCAGCCCGATCGGCGCCAGGTAGCCGCCGATCAATGGCCCCGCGATGAAGCCCAGGCCACCCAGGCCCATGACGGTGCCGATGCCACGCCCCAGGCGCTCCGGCGGCACGGAGCGCACCACCAGCTTCATCACACAAGGGACGATCAGGCCGACCGCGAAGCCTTCCAGGGCGCGCACGACCATCAGGAACGGGATGCCGCGGGCCACCGTGAAGAGCAGCAAGGTGATGAAGTAGAGGGCGAGCGCGCGGCTCAGGACGCGGGCGGCGTCAAGCCGGTCCGCCAACGCGCCGCCGATGATCTGGGCGATGACCAGGGTGATCGCATAGCTGGAGAAGATCCAGCCGACCGCCGCCGCGCCTTCGGGCCCCCCTGCCGCCAGGTGCGGGATCAGGGGGAAGATGATGCCCAGGCCCATGTTGGCGGCGAAGATGGCGAGGGCGAGCAGCGGTAGGGGAGCGGAAGGGTTCACGGCAGACCTGTTACCATGGCGGCGAGGATGCCCATTCTACCGTGAGACCCCCGCACGTCGTTCTC
>JAQBPE010000007.1 GCA_028287685.1 Cyanobacteria bacterium RYN_339
GCCACGCAAGATGCGATCGTAGTGGTGGATCTGCGGCTCCAGCTTGGCCATCAGCTCCTCCAGGCGGGGGTAGCGGAAGACGTAGCGGGGGTAGGGCTGCCCCCGTTTCAGGTCATGGATGTTGAACGCGCCGATGTCCACGCACCCGATGAAGTGCCATTCGTAGCCGTACATCTCGTGCTGCTTGAAGAAGGCCTTCTTGTCCATTTCGCTCAGCCAGATCAGCTGGTCGATGCGGCGGCGGACCTTGTCGATGTCCGGGTCGTAGAGCGCCGGGTGGGTGTGGAATGCCCCGACCTCCGGGCTCGTCAGCTCGTTGGGGATGCAACGGTAGCGCACGCCCACGATCTTGCGGCTCTTGGAGTGGAACACCCCGGTGGTGAGGTTCTGGTATTGTTGGATGGTGTCGCCCCGGCCGCCCATGATGCCGCCGCGCTCGTCAAAGACGTGGATCCGGCGCTTGTGGGCGACCGTGCGGTTCTCCTTGGACGTTAACGTGTTCAACATGTTCAGACCGAAGTCCTGGACGAAACGTTCGTGGACCTGGGGCTCGATGTGCAAGGGTGGGCCTCCGAGTGCGGGGTACGACATGGTGCGGAGCACGGCCTGGCAGCTTGGCCGGCGGTGCGGTTCTAGGGATTATGTACCTGGATCCTGCCCGGATTATGCTCAATTTTTGTTAATCAAGGAGGCGTGAAATGGCTCCATACACCGTTCACGAGGCGGTCCCCAGCGACCGACCGTTCGCGCGGAAGATGCTGGAGCTGGCTGCGCTACAAACCTACGGCGACCTGGCAGGCCTGGGGCGCATCTCGCTGCGCGAGCGGCTGGACGAAATCTTCGAGCGGCATTATGCCCATGATCGCAAGCGCATCTGGATCGCCAAGGCCGAAGAAGGGCTCCCCGTGGGGCTGGTGTGGATCCAACCGGGCCACCATCCCGTGACGGAGCAACCGGACTACCTGGTGTTGAACCTGGCGGTCGAGCTTCAGCATCGTGGCCAGGGCGTGGCGCGCATGTTGATGTTGTCGGCCCGGGCCTACGCGGAAGGTCGCGGCGTGCGTCGCCTCAGGCTGTTCGTGGCAGCCGACAACCAGCCCGCCGTCCAGCTCTACGAGGCCTTGGGCTTCGCGGAGCGGACGCGCGAGATGGTCTGGATTTTCTGAATCCCCAGCCTAGCTTCAGCGTAGCCTCAACCCGGTCAACCCGCTTCCCGAGTGACCTTCAGCGCTACGTTCGGTAGATTGGCCTTGTACCGAGAGGAACGCCGATGAACCGGAAAGGAGGGTTGCTGATAATGACCGCACTGGCTTGCATCAACCCGACCACCAGCCGCGAGGCCAAGGCCGCCCTGCTCGTTCCGATCGTGACCCCGGTCGTGGACCCCCTGGATGTCTTCGGCTCCTCGTTCATGATCGCCGCGTCGCTGACCGTCACGCAGACCCAGGCCCTCAACTTCGGCACGGTCGCGGCGCCCGGCAGCGGCATCGGCAACCTCGCCATCAACCCGAACGGCGGCGCCCGGACTTACGACACCGCCAACTCCGCCATCGCGGCCGACGCGTTCTCGTTCGCCATCTTCACCGTCACCGGCGGCCAGGGCACCAAGACCTACACCGTCACCCTGCCGGCTTCCGCCACCGTCGGCGGCTGCACCGTTACCTTCTCCCAGTGGTCTGCAGGCGGCGACGTCTTCAGCGGGGGCAATGACAGCTTCAACGTTGGCGGCAACGTCGCCATCCCGGCGGCCGCCACGGCCGGCAACTACACGCTCGCCAACGCCGGCGCGGTGAACGTCGACCAGGCCTCGGGCAGCCGGACCGGCACGGATGACCTGACTGCCGTCCACCTCAAGATCACCAAGCCCCTGGCCCTCACGAAGACGGCTAACCCCAGCTTCGGCGACGTGGTCGCGGGCGGCACCGCCGGCACCGTGTTGCTCACGACCGCCGGCGCGCGGACCTCCACCGGCGGCGTCACGCTGGGCAACGGCACCGGCGTCAGCGCCGGCACGTTCTCGCTCACGGGCGAGCCCAGCACGGCCTACGCGGTGACGGTCTCTCCCACGACACTTTCCCTCACGGGCCCCGGGACCGCCATGACGGTGGACACCTGGGTCCTGAGCCCCACCTCCCCGGGCGTGCTGCCCGCCGTTCCCCCCGCCACCTTGTTGGTCGGCGGCACCTTGCACGTCAACGCCAACCAAACCCAGGGGTCCTACACCGGGATCCTGACGGTTTCCGCGAACTACCAGTAGAGAAAGGACGCTCTTCCATGAACGCCACCAAGACCTCCAAGACCCTCCTCGCGGCCGCCGTCATGGCTGGTACCCTGTGCAGCGCCACCGCTGCCTTCGCCGGCACCCAGAACTCCGCCAGCGCCACCGGCACCACCAACACGCGCATCATCACGCCGATCTCGCTCACCTACGTCTCCAACCTGAACTTCGGCGACGTCGTCTCGAGCAGCTCGGCCGGCACCGTGGTGGTCACCACCGCCGCCGCCCGCTCTTCCACCGGCGGCACCACGCTCGGCAACAGCACCGGCGTCGCCGCGGCGGCCTTCACGGTGGGCGGCCAGGGCAGCAGCACCTACGCCATCACCCTGCCGTCGACCAGCTCGATCGCGAGCGGCGCCAACTCGATGACCGTAGACGCCTACACGAGCAACCCTTCCACCACCGGCACCTTGTCGGCTGGCGGCTCGCAGGGGTTGGCCGTGGGCGCCACGCTGAACGTGGGCGCCAGCCAGCCCACCGGTTCCTACACGGGCACGTTCAACGTCACCGTTGCCTACAACTAGGGCCGCGGGCCCTCGATGAGCAGGCCCATGGCATCCTGGCAGCCCGTGCTGGCGTTTCTGATGGTGCTCGCCCTCGCCCCTGGCGCGGCAGCCCGTCCCAGCATCACCGAGGTCGAGGCCGGCGTCACGCTGATCTCGCCCACGGGCGTGCTGGCGGGCGACGCGATCGAGGTGGACATCCAGGAAGATGGGGCGCCGGTCACGCGGCCGGCTGCCCTCCACATCGCGGTCCCGCCCGGAGCGGCTTACGCCCTGGGGCTGCCGACCCAGATTCAGATAGCGGGACGATCCATCGCGGTCAAGGGGTACCAAGCGGACCTGCCCCTTGCGGCCGAGCTGGTGGTCGGGCAACATGAGCTCGCCGTCGGGGCGACCCTCGCCCTGGACGCCCACCTGCCACCTGGCCGGTACGTCGCGGAGTTCGACGTCACGCTCCAGAACAACTGAATCGAGGCCCGCGTGAAGCTCCCGTTGTCCCGGTTGGTCGGCCTGGCCGCCTTTGCCCTCGCCCTCTTGCCGGCAGGGCTGGCGGCGGCCGACCCTTCGCTGCTGGTCTCCCCCACCCGCGTGGTGTTCGACGGCGCAAAGCGGACCGCGGTGCTCACTTTACTTAACAACGGCAGCGATCCGGGCACGTACCGGCTGTTCCTCGTGCACTACCGCATGACGCTGAACGGCGGCTTCGAGGAGGTCAAGGACCTCTCGGCCGAGGACAAGCTGGTGGACTCGCTGATCCGCTTCACGCCCAAGCAGGTGGTGTTGCCGCCGAAGCAAAGCCAGGTCGTGCGCATCCAGATCCGCAAGCCCGAGCACCTGGCCGCCGGCGAGTACCGCACCCACTTG
>JAQBPE010000015.1 GCA_028287685.1 Cyanobacteria bacterium RYN_339
CGCCGGTGTTGCCCGCCAGCTTGAACGGCGTTTACGCCCAGTACCCCCAGCAGCAGCAGTACCAGTACCCGCAGCAGCCCGTGCAGCAGCAGTACCAGTACCCCCAGCAGCAGCAGTACCCCCAGCAGCAGCAGTACCCGTACCAGCAGCAGCCCGTGCAGCAGCAGTCCTGGTGGGACAAGCTGTTCGGCAACAACCAGGCGCCGCAGCAGTACCCGCAACAGTACCCCCAGCAGTACCCGCAGCAGTACCCCCAGCAGCAGTACCCCCAGATCCCCGGCCAGGTGGACAACCGTTCCTGGTGGGACAAGCTCTGGAACAAGAACCCGGTGCAGCAGTACCCGCAGCAGTACCCCCAGCAGTACCCGCAGCAGTACCCCCAGCAGCAGTACCCGCAGCAGTACCCCCAGCAATACCCCCAGCAGCAGTATCCGCAGCAGTACCCCCAGCAGTACCCGGGCCAGTACGGCCAGCAGTACCCCTACGGCCCTTACGGCCAGCCCGACCCCATCACGTCGATCGTCGGCGCGGTTGCCGGCATCATCCAGATGTTCAAGGGTGACAAGGGTCGCGACCGCGATCGCAACTGGGATCGCCAGCGCAACTTCTAAGATCTGCCCTTTCATCGAACCGGTTAAATCCTGCCTTAGCATGGATTTAACCGGTTCTTTATGCTATCTTGGGGATATGCGCACCCTGCATGTCCTTTCCCTGGCCCTATCCGCCGCCCTGCTTTCCGCTTGCGGCGCGCACCCCACGGCAGCCGTGGCGAAGTTCGACCAGGCCGCGGCCGTCCGCGCGGCGGGCGACGCCAAGCTGGAGAAGCCCGTCGTGGCGTCCACCGTGTTGGCCTATGGCCACGCCGTCGCACGCACGCTGGACCCCAAGGCCTCGTTCATGTCGCTGACGGGCACCCAGATCGCGGCGGACGGCACGCCCACCACCGGCGGCCACTGGGAGATCCAGTACGTGGGCAGCACCGTGGCCGCACCCGCCGGCGCGAAGCCGAACCCCTACAGCCCCTGGATCCGCCGGATCACCGTCACCGTGAGCCCGGAAGGCAAGACCAAGCTCAAGGAGACGGCCCAGTCCGGCCTGCCGCTCGGCGTGAGCTACATGGACGCACCGATGCCCGGGCTGGACAGCGATCGCGCGCTGGACCTGTTCTTCAAGCTGCGCGGCGACGAGGCCAAGCGCCAGCCGTTGCACCAAGTGGCCCTCGCCGGCATGGCCGGCCCGCACCACTTCGACCGGCTGGTCTGGCGCCTGACGCCGATCGCCAACAGCACGGATGGCGCCACGGTCCTGGACGCGACCTCCGGCGAGGTGATCCAGCAGGTCGGCGCTTCGGTTGCGAAGCCGTAACGAAGCGTAACCAGGCGTAACATAGTTCCAACGGGCGACCGGGTAAGGTAAACGTAACCTATGCGTATCCTTATCACGGGCGGTGCCGGCTTCATTGGCTCAACGATCGCCGAACAGTGTGTATCTGCGGGCCACGACGTCACCGTCTACGACAACCTCACGACCGGCAACCGCGCCAACGTCCCGGCGACGGCGGGCTTCATCGAGGGCGACATACGCGATAGCGATCGCCTCCTGAAGGCGTTCAAGGGCATCGACGTGGTGGTCCACCAGGCCGCGCGCGTGAGCGTGCCGGACAGCATCGCGGATCCGGTGGGCTTCTGGGACGTCAACGTGGTCGGCACGCGCTGCGTGCTCGAGTCGGCGCGCCGGTGCCAGGTGCGCCGGGTGGTCCTGGCCAGCACGGCCGCGATCTACGGCCCCGGCTCGCTGGACGCCGCCCGCGAGGAAGACGCGCCGCGCCCGGCCAGCCCTTACGCCGACAACAAGTTGCTCAACGAGCTGGATGC
The DNA here is from genome assembly GCA_028287685.1 of Cyanobacteria bacterium RYN_339. Classification (GTDB taxonomy): domain Bacteria; phylum Cyanobacteriota; class Sericytochromatia; order S15B-MN24; family JAQBPE01; genus JAQBPE01. Next base: position 1,875 of record JAQBPE010000015.1, read on the forward strand.
GGCCTACTACGGCCAGCACCTCGGGGTGGAGACGATCTGCACGCGCTACTTCAACGTGTACGGCCCGCGCCAGCGGCCGGACTCGCCCTACGCGGGCGTGGTCTCGATCATGAGCGCCAAGCTGCGCTTGAACGAGCCGCTCACCATCTTCGGCACCGGCCAACAGACCCGAGACTTCGTGTACGTCGAGGACGTGGCGCGCACCGTCTTGGGCTTCTGCGAGATCCGCAACGCCGTCCATGACGTGATCAACATCGGCACGGGCGAGCCCACCTCGCTGCTGGCGTTGGTGGACACCTTGGGCCGGATCTTGGATCGCGAGCCGCGCCTCGTCCATGCTGGCCCGCGGCCGGGCGACGTGCTGCACTCCGTGGCCAACGTGACGCGGCTGGCCGCGCGCACCGGCGCGGTCCCCGCAACGCCGCTCGATTGGGGGCTCTCCCGGACGCTGGACTGGATCGGCGGCAGTGTCGGGCAGATCGCCCTGTGACCTTCCGCGCCTGGCTGGCCGGGTTGGCCGGTTTCTGGGCCTTGGGTGGGGCCCCGCCGGCGCCCGAGCTAAACGGCCTCGCCAGTTGGGCGTGCTACTACGGCGCGGACGCGCCCATCGGCGCCTTGCAGGGCCCGGATCTGCTGGTGTTGGAGCCGGACCACGCGTGGCAGCCGGCCAAGATCCGGCGCCCGGGCCAGAAGATCCTGGCCTACCTCAGCCTGGGCGAGGTGCATTCCTCGCGCCCTTACATCGGCCGGCTGGAAGGGGCGCTGCTGCCCGCCAACCCGGACTGGCCGGACGCCCGCCGCGTGAACCCGGGCGCACCGGCCTGGAAGGCCCTGGTGCTGGATGAGCTGGCGCCGGCCCTGTTGGAGCGAGGCTTCGACGGCTTCTTCCTCGACACGCTGGACGCCGCCGAAGACCTGGAGGCCAAGAAGGTCTTGCCCGGAGCCAAGGCGGCGATGACGAATCTGGTGCTGGCGCTGCACGCCAAGGCGCCCAAGGCCCTGATCGTGGCGAACCGTGGTCTTGCGCTGCTGCCGCGCATGGCGCCGGCCATCTCCGCCATCGCGGTGGAGTCGATCTTCACGGAGTACCAGTTCAAGCCGGCGAAGTATGCCTGGCGCAACGCCGCCCAGGCGCGGGCCTTCGCCGCGGAGCTGCAGGGCCTCAAGCGCCAGTACCGCCTGCCGATCCTGGGGCTGGAGTACGTGGACGACCAGGACACGCAGATGCGCGGCAAGGCGGCGGCGCTGTTGGCCGAGGGCGGCTTCGTGCCGTCCGTGGCGGAGATCGGGCTGAGCGAGCCGCCGCGGATGGCCCCATGATCGCGTCGGTCGATCACGCCCTGGCGGGACTGTTGGCCGCCCCGCCGGGCTCCGGCGCGAACCTGATCCTGGCCGTGGGCACCGCGGCCGTGATGGGCACCGTGTTGGCGCTGTCCTACCGCATCGCCCTGGGCAAGGACTTCGACCGCGACATCGCGGCGTCGCAGATCATGCTGGCCGCCTTGATGGCCATGGTCATGCTGGCCGTGGGGGACAACCTCGGCCGCGCCTTCGGCTCCGTGGGCATCCTGTCCGTGTTGCGCTTCCGCATCAAGATGCGCTCGACGGGCGACGCGCTGTCCCTGTTGGCCGCGGTCATCACGGGCATGGCCGCTGGGGTGGGGCTGTACCGCTTGGCGATCGCCGGCGGCATGCTGCTCGCGATCCTGACGGTGATCCTGGCGGGCTTCTTCTCTGCACCGAGCGTGGAGAAACCCGCGAAGGAGCCCGCGGAATGAGCTCCTTGCTAGCTCGTGGCGGCGTCTGCGTCGCTCTCATCGCGGGCATCGCGCTGGCGCTGGCCTACGAGCCCTCCGGCGTGCGTGCTAGCAGCGCGCGGGTAGAGGCCAACGTGGTGCCGGTGGGCACGGGCGTGGCAGGGGTGATCGCCACCTGGCAGGTGGTGGAGGGCGCGGCCGTGACCGCGAACCAGCAGATCGCCCAGCTCGATGCCGGCGACATCGCCGCGGAGCTGGCCGTGGCGGAAGCCACCCTGGCCGTGGCCAAGGCCAACGTGCGGGTGGCGCGGGCGCGGGCCGGCGCGGCCGGCGGCGAGGCG
>JAQBPE010000034.1 GCA_028287685.1 Cyanobacteria bacterium RYN_339
CGCCTCGCCCGGCCGGCACCGGCCAGATGGTGCCCCCCCGCCCCATGCCCGCCACCGGCGGCACCGGCCCTATGGGCGCACCCATGCAGGGCGGCCCCCAGCGCACCGGCACCGGCTCGCTGATCCCGGGGCCGGCCGCCAACCCCCAGCGGCCCGGCTTCCCCGGCTCCCGCCCCGGCGGCCCCGCCACGGGCGGCCTGCGCCCCGGCCGGCCGATCACGGGCGCGCACTTCCTGTACGCCTTCGGCACGCCGGGCTTCAACCCCGGTGAATTCCAGCAGCCGCGCGGGATGACGATGGACGCCAACAAGCTGTTGTACGTGGCGGACACGGAGAACAGCCGCGTGCAAGTCTTCGACGCCCAGGGCAACTTCCAGCGCGAGATCAAGCCGGCGGCCGGCCGCGAAAGCTTCCGTTTCCCGCGCAGCGTCGCCATCTCGCCCACCAACGGCCGCATCTACATCGTGGACGAGTTGGACTTCCGGATCTACGTCTTCGACGGCGACGGCAAGCAGGTCTCCGTGTGGGATCGCCGCCGCAACGCATCGGATCCGTCCGCCATCCCCGGCCGGCTGGCGATCTCGCCGAACGGCAACATCTACATCTCCGAGCCCAACAGCCACCGCGTGCAGATGTACAGCTCCACCCATGCCTTCACGGCCGCCTTCGGCGCCAACGGCGAGCTGCAATCGCCCTCCGGCCTGGCCGTCGGGCCCAAGGCCATGCTGTACGTGCTCGACTACGGCCAGTGCCGCGTCCACCAGTACGACAACAAGGGCAAGCCCGGTCAGCCTTTCGGGCGCCGTGGCGCCGGCCCCGGCGAATTCAGCGTGCCGCGCGACGTGGCCATCGATCGCTCCGGCTACGTTTTCGTGGCCGATACGCTCAACCACCGCATCCAGATCTTCAGCCCGACCGGGGATCCGTTGGCCGTGTTGGGCCAAAAGGGCAAGGGCGAAGGCCAGTTTGCCGGCCCCGAGGGCCTGGCCCTTTCCCAAGACGACCTCTTGTTCGTCTCCGACCGAGGCAACGGCCGTATCCAGGTCTTCCAGATCGACCGCGGCTGATTAGGCCGCCGTCGAAACGGGAAAGAGTCTTAAGAACAAGCGCCAACATAGGAGATTGTGGAATGCCTCCAAGGTCCGGTCAGCGCACCGGCTTTACCCTGATCGAACTCCTGGTGGTGGTCGTGATCATCGGCATCTTGGCCTCGGTGGGCGTGTCCGCCTTCCGAGATGCCCAGGATCGTGCGCGCAATTCCTCGATGATGTCCAACGTCCGGACGATCCAGGTGGGCCTCGAGCAGTGGCGTACGGATTACCAGGGCATGCCGGTCGAGCTCGTGAAGGCGGGCGCCACGACGCCGAACCAATATATCGCCGCGAGCCAGGCCTCCGACGTGGGGTCTTGGCCCACCAAGTACGTGCCCGGCGGGATGTTGCCCAAGACGCCCTGGGCCAGCCGGTCGCAGGGGGACACGGACACCGGCGGTTTGTGGTATTGTTCGGCAGCGAACAATCCGGTGCCGCCGGGCTCGATCGCGGAGCGCCTGCTCATCCAGAACAACTCCGTCGCGTCATTGATGACGCCGGTCGTGACGGACGGCGTGGCCTTCGGCAAGGTCCCCGCAACCGGCGCCCCGGACAAGTTCGACGAGTATGGCTACGTGTATTACGTCGGGGAGGCTTCCTCGAGCCGGTACATCATCCTCGGACGCGGCAAGGTGAAAGACTCGGGTCCGATCGTGGGCCTGAAAACGAATTTCTGACGCAACCGTTTAGATGGGTTGCTGGCCGGGAAATTTCAAGAAGAACAATTGGGGAAGACGAGAAGTGAAAGGAGATACACTCATGAACTCGACCACTCGCCTGCTGGTGGTGCAAACCCTTCTAAACCGGCTCAAGAAGCGCGCTCGCAAGGGCTTCACGCTGATCGAGCTGCTGGTCGTCGTCGTGATCATCGGCATCCTGGCCTCGGTCGCGCTGCCGTCCTTCGTTGGTGCACAGGACAAGGCCCGTAACGCCGGCGTCCAGGCCAACATCAACACCATCCGCATGGGCCTCGAGCAATATGCGACGGACAACAACGGTTCGTACCCGACGTTCGGCATCTTCGCCACGGCCGGCTTGTTCCTGACCAACAACTACATCCCAGGTAACACGTTGCCCCGCTCGCCCTGGTCGAAGGCTGCCCAGACCTCTTCGATCGTCCCGGTTGCGCCGGAAATCTTGGCCGGCGCGATCGCCAATGGTAGCCCGCTGCCCCCGCTCGGCACCCAGTTGGCCGCCGGCGGTGCCGTCTCGGTGACCAACCCGACCGCGTTGATCGATTACGGCGCGGTCGAGTACGACCTGGACGTGGGCTCGCAGACCTACGTGGTCTACGGCACCGGCAAGAAGGCCAAGGCCGCCGTCACTGCCGCCCAGGTGTCCAACGGCGGTAATTAACCAGCCGTTTCATCTGGCTACCCCGGGCCGTCCCTCACGGGGCGGCCCATTTTTTTAGGCTCCTATCGCCACCACGTCACCGCCAGGAGGCCCCCTATGAGCGACTTCGTCCTCGAAGCCGAAGAACTCACCAAGGTTTACACGTCCACCCTGCCGCGCAAGCGCGTCACCACGTTGGCCAACTTGACCCTGAGCGTCCGCCGCGGCGAGACCTTCGGGCTGCTCGGACCCAACGGGGCCGGCAAGACCACCACCCAGAAGCTCTTCTTGGGCCTGCTACGGCCCACCAGCGGCAAGGTCAAGCTGTTCGGCCACGACCCCATGGACCCCGGCGTGCGTGCGCGCGTGGGCTTCCTGCCGGAGAACCCGTACTACAACACCTACCTGACCGGGCGCGAGTTCCTGGTCTTCTGCGCGGACCTGTTCGGCATCCCCAAGGCCGTGCGCGATCCGCGCATCGAGGAGCTGCTCGACCTCGTCAGCATGCGCGAGGCCGCCGGCACCCAGCTGCGGAAGTACTCCAAGGGCATGCTCCAGCGCATCGGCATCGCCCAGGCCCTGATCAACGACCCGGAGCTCGTATTCCTGGACGAACCCACCAGCGGGCTGGACCCGCTCGGCCACCGGCAGATCGGCGAGATCATCGCCCAGCTCAAGGCGCGCGGCAAGACGCTGTTCTTCAACTCGCACATCATGACCGACGTCCAGCAGATCTGCGACCGCATCGCGATCCTCCACAAGGGCAAGCTGGTGGCCATCGGGACGATCGACGAACTGCTCCAAGGCGGCGAGAGCCTGGAAGATTACTTCGTGCGGACCATCAAGGCCGCGGACGTGGGGGTCCAGGCATGACCCAAATCTTCGCGATCGCCCGCAACACCTTCCGGGAAACCATCCGCGACCGCATCCTGAACGCGATCGTGGTCTTCGCCGTGGTCCTGATCGGTGCCTCGATCCTGCTGGGCCAGCTGTCCGCCGGACAAGACATCAAGATCATCAAGGATCTCGGCCTCGCGTCGCTGGGCTTCTTCGGCGTGATCATCGCGATCTTCGTGGGCACCAGCCTGGTGCACAAGGAGCTGGATAAGCGCACGGTCTTCGTGGTGCTCACCAAGCCCGTGCACCGCGAGGTCTTCCTGGTGGGCAAGCTGCTGGGCCTGCTGACCACCCTGACCGTGCTGGTGTTGGCGATGGGCGCGGCGTACATCGCGTTGCTCGCCCTGCTCAAGGTGCCCCTCACGCTGGGCATCTTCCAGGCCATCGGCTTCTCGTGGCTGGAGCTGCTGGTGCTGACCACCGTGACGCTGGTCTTCTCGACGTTCTCCACGCCCGTCTTGTGTATGCTGTACGCCTTCGCGCTGTACTTCATCGGGCACAACGCCTCCACATTCTACACGCTCGCGAAGAAGGCCGGCATGGGCCTGCAGCAGCTGCTGCTGGCGCTGTACTATATCTTGCCGAACCTCGAGATCTTCGACATCAAGAACAAGGTGGTCTACAACTACGTGGCCTCGGCGCAGGAAGTCACGTGGGCCGTGGTGTACGCCTTCGGCTACAGCGCCTTCCTCTTCGCCGTCGCGGCGCTGATCTTCCGCCGGCGGGAGTTCTGACATGCGCGCCGCGTTGTGGGCCGTCGCGGGCGTCGCGTGCTTCCTCGTCTCCATCCAGGCCCAGTGGGCGCACGCCCGCATCCCGCCTCCGGAGGTGGACGTGAACATGCTCTTCGTGCCGCCGGCGGAGCTGACGCGCGGCATGGCCACGGGCTACGAGAACCTGATCGCGGACGGTCTGTGGCTCGGGCTGCTCCAGTACTATGGCGATCGCCTCACCAACGAGGACGCCAACCGCCGCCACGCCGTCAACCTGGCCCCCATGTTCGGCCTGATCACGGACCTCGACCAGCGCTTCTGGTTTGCCTACTGGCTGGGCGGCTGGGCGCTGGCCGACAACCACGAGGGGGAGAAGGCGATCGCCCTGCTGGAAAAGGGCGAAAAGCTAAACCCAGACGACTACAACTACGCTTACTTGCAGGGCTTCATCCACTTCCTCGAGCGCAAGGACTACCCGGCGGCCTACCAGGCCTTCGAGCGCGCCACGCGGCACCCTGACGCGCCGCGTTTCGCCAAGACGATGGCCGCCCGGATGCTCCAGAAGGAAGGGTTGGACCAGCAGGCCCTGCAGATCTGGCGCGGGATCTACGAGACCGCGCAGGACCGCGTGACGAAGGACATCGCCAAGCGCAACCTCGACCGCATCGAGGCCGAGATGAGGGGCGCTGCGGCGCGCGCCTTCAAGGTCGGCAAGCCCAAACCAGGCGAGCCCCGTTAGCCACGTTACGTCCCGCGTCGAAACGCACGAGCGGCCGTTCCGCTTGATGCTACTTTGGTTTGACGTGACGCATTTAACAAAAGATCAAGACCCTCCTCGCTTATAATGACCCGGCCTGGGTAAGATTCAGGTAGTTCGTATGTTATCTGGAAAAGGCTGCTTGCCCGCTCCAGAGAGGTGCCCAACCGCTTCATGTTATCGATCGCGAACATAGACCCGCGCCTCGTGGGCGCCGTCATCTTCGTCTTCGGTCTTATGATCGGTAGCTTCCTCAACGTCGTGATTTACCGCCTCCCGGCCGAGGAATCCATCGTCTGGCCGGGGTCCCACTGCCCGAAGTGCAACCGCTCGCTCCATGCCTGGGAGAACATCCCCGTCCTGAGCTGGCTCTTCCTGCGAGGACGCTGCCACACATGTCGCTCCCCCATCTCCTGGCGCTATCCAGCCATCGAGTTGTTGACGGGCGGCCTGTATTGGGCGGTCTTCGCGGCGTTCGGCTTCACGGCCCAGACCGCGTTCCTGCTGGTCTTCGTCTCGCTGCTGGTGGCGATCTTCTGGATCGACTTCGACACGCAGTACATCTTCGATCAAACGACCTTCCCCGGCGTGGCGCTGGGGTTGCTCTACAGCTACTTCATCACGCACCAGTTCTGGCAGGCCCTGGCCGCGGCGCTCTACGCCGTGGCCGCCGTGTCGTTGGTGTATGGGCTCAGCTGGCTGATCCTCCGCGAGGAGGGCATCGGCGGCGGGGACCTCACGCTGGTGGCGATGATCGGCGCCTGGCTGGGCCTCAAGGGCATGATCCTGGCGCTGATGCTGGGCGTGCTCTTCGGCGCCCTGATGGGGATGGTGATGGTCTTCGTGGGCTACGTCCGCGACCGCTTCTGGCCGCCGGTGGCGCTGGCCTTCGGCTCCACGTTGGTGTTCTTCACGGCCACGGAGGCGCTGTACCGCTTCGCGCTGCCGATGACGCCACGCTGGGAGATGCACGCGGCCTTCGGCACGTTTGCCGCCTTGGTGGGGGCGAGTCTGGGCTACTTCTACACGCGCTCGACGCGCGACCGGGACACGGAGAAGCCGCGCATCCCGTTCGGCCCGGCGCTGGTGCTCGGCGGCATGGTCAGCCTCTTCTGGGGCGACGCTTTGTTCACCTGGTACATGACCCAGATGGGACCCATCTGATGCAAGGGGGAACCTCGTTATGGGTTTGATGGACACCATCAAGTCCAAGCTGAACTTCAAGAAGAAGGCACCGGTAGGGATCGACATCTCCGCCGACGCCATCGTTGTTGCCAGCTTGATCAAGACCAAGACGGGCTATACGGTCCAGGCCCTGGCGATGGGCCCGATGCCCCCCAACGCGATCCAGGACGGCGAAATCGTCGACCCGACGGGCGTGGGCGAGGTGCTGCGCGGCATCATGGACGACAACGGCATCGTCGCCGAGAGCGCGGTCGTCGCCATCGGCGGCCAGAGCGTGATCATCCGCCTGATCAACACCGACGTGATGGCGCCGGAGGAGCTCGCCACCTTCATCAACTACGAGGCGGAGCGCTACATCCCCTTCGCCATCGACGACGTGAACCTCAGCAGCCAGATCGTCGGCACCATCGTCGACGACAACGGCAACGAGCAGATGGAAGTGCTGCTGGTGGCCGCCCAGAAAAACCTCGTCCAATCCTTCATCTCCACCGCGGAAGAGGCCGGGCTGTCGCTTTCGTGCGTCGACGTGGCGTCCTTCGCTGTGATGAGGGCCCTAGAGAAGACCGACTACCTCAACGATAATCAGACGATCGCGGCCCTGCTCATCCAGGGCCCGTCGACGGACATCAACGTCCTCTCGAACGGCGTCCCCAAGTTCAACCGGAGCGTGCTCATCGGCTATAGCTACCTGGTCGACAACTTGATCAACTCCCTCGGCATCGACGAAGACAGCGCCAAGTACCTCTTGGATCAGCTGGACGTCGACCCGCAGGGCTACGAAGAGCTTTCCCCGGAGATCGAACAGGCCACGGAAATCATCCGCCCGGCCCTGAGCGAGCTTACCGGGGAAATCAGCCGTTCCCTGGACTTCTTCATGAGCCAGGGCGCGGCCACGATCGACCGGATCGTCATCTGCGGCAAGGGCGCGTCTCTGCGTGGGCTTGACCGCTTCCTGACCACCCGCCTCGGCATCGAGGTGGTGGTGGGCAACCCGTTCACCGGGCTTGACCCCGGCAGCGTCGAAATCGACGAGGCCCAGGCGCCAGCGTACATCACGGCCATGGGGTTGGCCATGCGAGGTCTCGACGGGGAATGAGCACGATCAACATTAACCTGCTCCCGGAGGAGCTGCGGAGTTCGGGCAAGTCAGGTGGCGGCGTCAGCTTCGGCGGCAGCGCCGGCCTGGACAGCGCCGCCATGGCCCCGATCGGGATCGGCCTGGCGGTGGCGATCGCGTTCGGCGCGATCCCGTGGGCCGTGGGGAGCTTCTACCTGGATCCGCGCCGCGCAGCGGCCCAGCAAGCGGACGATGAGGTCACGGCCGAGATCAACAAGTATCAAGTTACGCTCAACCAGCTCAAGGGCATTGCCGATAATAAAGAATACCTGCGTCAACAACTCTCCACGCTGCAGAGCGTGGCCGGCGTGACGAGCTCCTGGGGCGATGTCCTGAACGAGCTGCGCAGCCAGACCCCCGCCAACTTGTGGTTCAACAACCTCAAGAGCGACCAGGCCAAGAGCACCATCTCCGTCGACGGCGGGGCGCTGGATTACGGTTCGGTGGCTTACTTCCACCGCAACCTCGACCACTCGGAGTACTTCTACGAGCCGCAGCTCTCCAAGACGGAGCTGACCCAGAGCTCGGGCGTGAATGTCGTGAAGTTCACCATGACGGTGAAAGTCCGGCTAGTTAAGAACAAGACGTAGGGACAGGCATATGGCAACCATTAACATCGGCGGACAAGAAATCCCGGCCATCGCGATCGCCATCGCGCTGCCGGTCCTTGCCGCGCTGTACGTGGCGGACGCCAGCTACTTCGGCTTCATCACGTCGGAGACCTTGATGGCGACGCAGGACAAGATCATCCAGCAGGAAGCCGGCGTCGAAGAGAAGCACCACCAAGCCGCGGAGCTGAAGGAGCGCACCAAGCAGATCGACGCCATCAAGGCGGAGACCGCCGCCCTCCAGAAGAGCATCGACCTGCTCACGCAGAAGATCCCCGGCGAGGCCCAGGTGCCCGTGCTGCTCTTCGACATCGAGCGCATGGCCAAGGCCGCAGAGGGCAACCTCAAGAGCTTCGAGCCGGGCGAACTGAAGCCGTACGGCTCGTCGCCGGGCAGCGCCCCGCTGCCCACGCCGCCTCCCCCGCCGGCCCCCAAGCCCAAGCCTGCCGCCAAGCCGGCCGGCGAAAAGGGCGAGGGCGGCGCC
>JAQBPE010000037.1 GCA_028287685.1 Cyanobacteria bacterium RYN_339
CGCCGATCAGGTTGGCGAGCGCGTCCAGGCGGCCTTCGGCCAGCCAATCCTCGGCCACGCCCGCCAGGCGCTCGGCGGCCCAGGCGGCGGCGCCCGCGTCGACCCAGAAGCGGATGGCGGTCGCGGCCTGGCCGCGGCCCCACTGGTGGTCGCCCACCTGGCGCAAGAGCTTGAGGCGCTGGGCCGGCGGCACGTCGCGGCCGAAGCGGCGGCGCAAGAGGCCGCGCAGCGGCTGGGGCACGGCGTGGCGCTCCGCGTCGGCCACCACGATCAAGCGGTCGGCGATCAGGGCCTCGCGCATGGCGGGCGCCAGCGGCTCGCCCAGCACGGCCTCGCAGAAGGCGTCGTCGAAGGCGTCCACCAGGGCCAGGCGGCTCAGGCGCGCGCGCATTTCCGGCGGCTGGCTGCCCAGCACCTGCTCGTCGAGGTAGGCTTCCAAGAGCTCCGGCGTCAGGCCCATCGCGGCGGGCCAGCCGCCGGTCGCCTCCAGCTGCGTGTTGAGCGCCGCCTCGTCGAGCGTGGGGCGCATGCGGCCCAATTCCAGCCGGTCGAAGGCCAGCTCGCGCTCGCCCAGCACCAGCACCTGGCGCTTGGCTCGCAGCGCGTTCACTTCCACGCCGGGCGCCTTGCGGCTCGCCACGGCCAGCCGGATGCGGTCCGGCAGGTACTTGAGCATGCGCGTCAGCAGGGCGTCGAGCGAGGGCGAGGCGGCCTGGTCGTAGTCATCCAGCACCAGCACCAACGGTCCGTCGCATTGCTCGTCGAGGTCGGCCAGCAAGGCCGAAAGCGCGGCGAAGGCGCCCTCGCGCTCGCGGGCGCGGCCCAACATGCCGCGGGCCTCCGTGGTGAAGCCGTCGATGGCTTGTTCACAGGCGGCGATCACGTAGGCCAGGAACGAGTCGAGGTCGGCGTCCTCGGCGTCCAGCGTCACCCACGCCACGGCGCGCCCGGCGCACCACTGGGCGAGCAGCGTGGTCTTGCCGTAGCCGGAGCCCGCGACCAGGACCAGGTGCTGGCCTCCGCCCACAGCAGTTGCCAGCTCCAACGCCAGCCGATCGCGCCCGACGGCCTCGGGCCACGTGGGTGGGACAACAAGCTTGCGACGCAGGATGGGCAGGGCCATGGGGACTCGGGGGGGTGGGGGGATCCCAATTACCATACCCGCCCCCCACCCACCCCAACCGTGCCGTTATCCCGCCGTTACGGCGCTTGGCGTATTTTCGTGCCAGTTCTGGAGGGTGATCGATGGAAAGCTTATGGGGGCACGCGCCGTTCTATTTGGGCGTGCCGGGGGCCGAGCCGGCCTGGGACGGGTCGCGGCCGATGCCGTACGAAGGACCGCAGGCCGAGCGGGGTAAGAAGGACGCGCAAGCAAGCGAACGTCCTTAGAGGTACCTCCCCTTGGCCTATTTGCTCTTCCCGGGTCGGCACCTCGTCAACACCCGCTTCCAGGAAGAGTACCTGCTGGCCTGGCTGAAGCAGCCACTGACCAGCCTGCCCGTGATCGGGTCGGTGCCGGGTGACGGCACGCTCGACGAGCTGGTCTTCGGCATCACCAGCGCCAACCAGGCCAACAGCCGCTTCAACCCGATCCCGTTCCATGTCAGGGCGCTCGGGGTGGACCGCTTCGCGCGGCACCTGAAGGACGCGCTGGACCTGGACTACCGCATCGTGGGCATCCCGCACTTCGGGCCCACCAACCGCTTCGCGGAGCTCACGATCAAGGAGATCCGCGAGCAGACGGAAGACGACCTGGCGCTCACGCCGGCCAACACCGTGGTGCTCTGCTCCACCCCCGCCCTGATCGAGGCCTACCTGGCCCTGGGCTACGCCGTGCTGCCCGCGGAGTGGGACGCCGCCACCAGCAGCTTCCAGGCCGTCACGCCGATCGAGGTGATCAAGCGCCTGGCGGACCTGGGCAGTGCCTGGGATGACGATCCGCAGCTGCGCCGCACGCTGGCCCCCGCCTGGTACGGCCTTTTCCGCGACTTCCCGGAGGTGCCCAAGCGCATCACGCGGCTGTACCAGGATCCCTTGCTCAACGACCACGGCAGCCTGACGGACACGCGCAACTACGGCACCTACGCCCGCGCGATGGATTCGATCATCGGGCTCAAGTACCAGGAGATCAAGGTGGGCGTGGTGCCCGGCAAGATCGTGGACGAGGGCTGCGCCGACGGCGCCCTCCTGGTGCAGCTCGCCAAGGACTTCCCGGACTCCGACCTGCTGGGCATCGACATCGCCGCGGAGTTCATCGCGCGCTGCCACGAGCGCCAGCGCATGGGCGAGTTCGGCGGCGCCTTCGTGCACGTGCACCAGCGCAACCTGCTCGACCCCATCTTCACGCCGGGCTCGATCGACACCACCATCTGCAACTCCACCACCCACGAGCTCTGGAGCTATGGCGATCGCCAAACCACCCTCGACGCCTACCTGGCCGAGAAGTTCCGCCAGACCCGCAAGGGCGGCCGCCTGGTGATCCGCGACGTGGTGGGCTTCCCGGAGAAGCACGAGCCCGTCTTGATGGTGTGCGAGGACGCCGACGGCAGCAACGACGACATTTTCAAGGAGTTCGCCGACAACGAGGCGCTGGCCACCCACCTGGAAGCCCTCTCCACCCGCGCCCGCTTCCTGCGCTTCGCGCGCGACTTCCTGGCGGAGCAACGCCAGGCGGGCACGCGCGGCCCGGAGACCCAGATCCAGTTCGAAGAGCTGGAAGTGGCCGGCCGGCCCGGCTTCTGGCTGCGCTGGAAGGACGCGATGGAGTTCCTCACCAAGAAAGACTACGTCGACAACTGGCGCTCCGAGGTGCAGGAGGAGTTCTGCTTCTGGAGCTTCGACGAGTGGAAGCAAGCGCTCGCGCGCGCGGGCTTCGCCGTCTTGGAAAACCCCAACCAGCCCGAAGAAGGCTCGCGCGCCTATCTCAGCGCCTGGCGGGTGCAGCACAGCTTCCGCAACAAGGTCATGTTCTACACGGAGAACGCGGGCGGCCACAGCCTGTTGGACTACCCCCCCACCAACATGATCCTGGTGGGCGAGAAGCGCTAATCCTTCGGCGGCTTCGCCTCTTCGGGCACCAGCGGCCGCAGCGGTCCCGCGCCCACGATCTCGCCCGCGGGCATGGCCTGACCCAGGAAGTCCTGGGGGTGGACGAAGCGCAGCAGCTCGCCCGGGTTGGCGCCGGCGTCCGGCGACATGCCGCTGTCCAGCTTGATCAGCTTGCCGCCGTCCACCGCGCCGATGCGGTTCTTGAGCCCGTAGGCCTTGGGCTGGTGGCCGTGCACCACGCCGGCCAGGCCGTTGGCCGCGAGGCGGGCCAGGAGCGCCTGGCGCGCCAGCGGGTCCTTCTCCCACTCGCGCCCCTCCAGGATGCCCTCCGGGTTGGTCAGCAACGGGTCTGCGTAGCGCCGTGCGGACAAGGTGGCCGCGGCCGACGCCTTGAAGGCCGGCCAGGGCATGTCCGGGTAGCTGCCGGCGTGGCAGAACAGCCAGCGGCCGAGCTTGAGGGCCAACGGCTCGTGCGCCAGGAAGGCGCCGCGCGGCGTGGCGGGGTCCAGCAGCTCCGCCACCGACACGTGGCGCGCGGCGAGCTCGGCCAGGAACTCCGCGGCCTTGGCGTCGCCCAGCGGGTCGGCCAGGAACTCCGCCTCGTGGTTGCCCAACACATGCACCACCCGGCCGCCGCTGGCGGGCGCGCTGGCCGCGAGCGCGACCCACAAATCCAGCACGTCCAGGCTGTGGGCGCCCTTGTCGATCGAGTCGCCCACGATGACCAAGAGCGTGCGCCCGCCCGTCCAGGCGCCCGCGCCGTCGATCAGGCCGGCCGCCCGCAGCAACGCGCGCAGCGGGGCGTCCATGCCGTGCACATCGGAGAGCGCGACCACGCGGTCGAAGCCGTCCGGCGCCAGTTCCACCACGCCGGGGTTCTCGACGGCCTTGAGCGCGAGCTTGCCGACGGGGCGCGCATGTTCCAGCGCCTGCGCGTGGCCGCAGGCGGCCAGCAGGGCGATGGTAACGGCGGCGGCGGCCAGGCGGTGAAGGAGCATGCCGGTCTTATCGGCCGGCGGCCTAGTTGGCTTGCTTGACCTGCAGGTAGAGGTCCACCGCGCAGGCCACGTTGTTGAGGATGCTGACCAGGGTCGGCAACCAGAGCGCGGCCGTGACCTTGCCCATCCACTCCGGCTGGAGCATGAGCTCGGGGTCCGACATCGGCGGCAGCTGGGTGTAGCAGGCCGCCATCGAGAGCGCGAGCGCCAGCACGGCCAACAGCAAGGACATGGCCAGGCGCTTGGGCTGGCGCGTGTAGAGGTAGCCCAGTTGGCCGGTCACCAGCCCGATCACCACCGCGACCTTCCAGTCGCGGCCGACCGGGCCGCTGGTGGGCTTGGAGCGGGAGGCCATGGGCTAGTCCTCGTCCTCGCGGCGGGCCAGCGGGCCGGTGTCGCGCGCCAGGGGGATGTCGTTGGGGCCCGGCGGCTGCGCGACTTCGGTCTCGTTGTCGCGGTCGGACGCGCGCCCTTGCAGGAACTCGTCGCGGGTCACGACGCCGTCGCCGTCCAGGTCGTAGCGGTCGAAGCGTTCCGGGTCGCTGAGCTTGTCGAAGGCGCTGCGGCCCTCGTCGAACTCTTCGCGCTCCAGCACGCCGTCGTGGTTCTTGTCGCGGATCAGGAAGGAGAACTCGTCGACGACCTTGTCGTAGGACTCGCCGCCCTCGGCGCCGGAATTGGTCTGCGCGGGATCCATTGCATGCCTCCAGGAAAGTACGATTGCCCGCGCCCCTTATTCCCGGGACGCGGGCGTTTCTTTCCGCCATGCCGCGCTCTAGAAGAACGGGGCGACGGGGGCGAGGTTCTGGTTCAGGAACGGCAGCGTGTCGATCAGCCCCGTCCGGCGGTCGTAAATCGCGAACAGCCCGTTGCGCGTGAAGGCGATCTTGCTGGGATCGCCGTTGAAGAAGGTGGCGTCGTAGACCGGATAGCCGTTGTTCAACAGCGCCAGGTTGTCGATCACGCCCGTGGCGTAGTCCAGCACGTGCAGCTGGCCGAACTCCGTGTAGAGGAGGCTGCGGCCGTCGGGGCTGGTCTGGATGTTGCGCACGTCGCCGCCCACGCCGTTCAGGAAGCCGCTCGAGAGCTGCTGCCCGGTGGCGAGGTCGTTGGTGAAGACGTTGGTGCCCGTGGCGTCCAGGCCGGTGTAGGACAGGAAGCGGCCATCGCCGGAAATGGAGATGTCGCCGACCGGGCCCACGCCGCGCCCCGCCGTGGGCACGATGTAGTCTTGCCCCGTGATCGGGTTGAGGAGGTGTACCACGCCGAAGTCGTCGGTGTAGGCGATGTCGCCGCGGGAATCCACGTCCGCGCTGGTGATGAACTGGTTCTGCAGCTGCGGGTAGACCTGGATCAGCTGCGTCCGGAGGTCCAGCACGCCCAGCTGGCCATTGACGCTCAGGCCCACGATGTGGCCGCTGTCGCTGACGGCGATCGGCACCGTGGCGCTGCCCAGAGCCGGCACCTGGTAGACGGTGTGCGCCGGCAGGTCCGCCAGGTAGACGCCCGGCGTCAGGCCGGGGTCGCCCGCCGAATAGAACGGGATTTGGGCCGACGCCGGGCTCAGGCCCAGCTGCGTGATCGGCGGTCCCGCCGCCGACGTGACGGGGGCGAAGGTGAGGTGTCGGCTGGGGGTCAACAACCCCCAATTGATCGGAGGCGTGGCCGCAAGCGGCGTCACGGTGAGGGTGGCCGGGGGTCTCGCGCAGGCCCCCAGCAGGCAGACGATGCCCAGCGCTAACTTCTTCATAAACGCGATCCTCGGTTGAAGCCCAGAGGCCCCCACCCGGTGTGGGGGCCATTCGCACCGGTTTTATCACCGGTGCTTCGTCGATACAACATATGCCAGCCTCTAGTAGGGGGCGCAAACCCAGATG
>JAQBPE010000041.1 GCA_028287685.1 Cyanobacteria bacterium RYN_339
CAGGGGACCGCTCGACGAGCCGGGCAGGGCGCCTGGCGGCGAGGTCGCCGCGCAGGACGATAGGAGCAGGCAGGCCGTCAGCAAGGCGGTGATTGGACGATGCATGGACGTGATCTCGCTTTCAACGTAGAAGCTACATTTCTTGCGGCGGGGAGTCGGGCCATTAAACAAGAATATGTGACATAAAACTGCAATGATAAATTAGTAGTAATTATGTCAATTGGGCATAGACAACATCAGCGATGGTATGAGATCCCCACAAGCACCTCTCCGATCTGCATTCAGGTCCCGCGTGAGTCTGCTCGCTTGAGCTTGCCGGTCACGAGAGCGGGCGACGGTTGACCTACCGTGCCCACGTCGCTCGCCGGAGATTCTTGTTGGATTTTGCCTGTCCGAAATGGCCCGGAGCCTGGAATACTCGACCAACGAATCGAACGCCATGTGTCCATGACGCCCGTGCAACACCGTTCAAGTCACGGCCATGATTGCGGAAAGAGGCTCCTTTTATGCGCGGTTTGGCTCCCGGCCTGATATTGCTGGCCCTGCTTCAGGGCGGCTGCAGCGTGGCCGGGTCGCCGCTCGAGCCAATGCCGCCTGGAATGCGAGGAGTCGCGGTCCAACTCGCCCAGGCGCCGCAATTCGGCCACCGGAAGTTGGCTTTGGCGACACTCGCGGACAATATCGACCGCTACATCGTGCGCATCGCCAGAACGGACGCCGATACCCCCGCCGGCTTGCGTATGAACCAACAAGTTGTGAGCCGCAAGTCCATGCTGGACGGCGTGCCCGGCGTATATTTCACCGGCCTCGAGCCTGGCAGCTACTTGATTCAAGTCGGCGTGCTGTCGGTCGCGGGCGACCAGCTCGCTCGAGAAGTATGTTACTCCGCGCCGGCCACCAGCCCCTTACATGTCGCGCCGGGCCACCCAAACGGGAATATGCTCACCGGGAAATTTACTATCGACGCCGCAACGCCGCTCCCCAGCGCGTTGGATCTCGATATCGACATCCAATTGGCGGTAATGCCCTAGCGGAAGGTAGGAACATGCCTCCCGACTGAGTCCGCTCCATTGGTTTCAACGCTTCTCGCCTGCTGCGGAAGGCGGACTAATCGCCAAAGGCCAACGTCCGCCAGCAAGCTATCTACCGCATCGCCGCGTCAGACGCGGGCGTCTCCTGTAACCTTATCGGCCGCCGGGATGCGGGAGTCCGGAACGAGGACGCACATCCGCGTTCCAGCGGGTCGACGAGCGTGGAATAGCGCTCCGGGGATCGCGGTTGAAGGGATTCCGAACTTCCCAAGGATGCGCTTTGTTCGCGCGCCCCTGCTCCTATGGGTTTGCTTTTAATGTTACCCCACCGGCGCGGGTGGCCTCCCCGCCGTGGAACGAGGTTGACTAACGTTTCCAGCCAGTATGGGCTGGACCCCCGTTGGCGGTGTGCGTCTAGCCGGACACCGATGCGAGAAGCCTCGTCAGGGATCTGCGACAGCATCGCAGCGCGAACGAGGGGATCTCGGGACCAAGTGACGGTGATGGCACGGGGTAACATTATAGCAAAACGACAGACGGCCCCTTCTCGAAAAGCAGAGACGTAGGGACCCTTCGGCGGCCTGCCTCCAAAGAGTTCCGCGGAAGCCAGTTCTTTCGACCCCCGGGTAGAAGAACTGCATGCTGTCGGTCGCCATCCCTTGTTTGCTAGCAATTGCGACGGTCGCCAGCGACCCCGCGCCGCCGATAAGATATCCGCCGCCCGGAAGTACGCTGATGTTCGCGGTCTTCTCGACCGGCATACCGATCGCCATCGAGCTAATAACGATCCGCTCTGGGGCGAACTTTGCAGTCGGCCGATTGCTTGCTTCAAGCACGGCGGGAATTGGTCAAGCAATTAGCGGCGATCGTGACCGGGCCGTTTGGGTGAGCGAGGTCGCCGTTGGCGTAGCAGCCTTGTCTATGATCGGCTACGTCATGGTCGACCAGGCGGCTCCGCAACTCACGTTCTGCCCCCCGGAGTTCATCTGCCAAAGCGCGCGAAACGACTGGCGTTGGCAATTGCCTCTCATGGTGCTCGCGCTGGCCCCGGAGGTCGCCTATGGCTGGGCCGGGTG
Organism: Cyanobacteria bacterium RYN_339; assembly: GCA_028287685.1. Taxonomy (GTDB): domain Bacteria; phylum Cyanobacteriota; class Sericytochromatia; order S15B-MN24; family JAQBPE01; genus JAQBPE01. Next base: position 2,108 of record JAQBPE010000041.1, read on the forward strand.
GGACGCCCAGAGGACGGCCGAGGAGCAATGGAGAGTTTACCGAAGCCTCACCGCATTGCCGCGTCAGGCGCCGGCGTCTCCTGCAGCCGCAACGGCCGCCGATCCCCGGGGAACAGGAACTCCAACGCAGGCCCGATCCGGCGCGCCCAGTGGTACTCGGAGTGCGTGCCCTTCGGGTCCGTCACCCACTTCAAATCCACGTCCTCTGTGAAGCCCTGCTGGATCAGCAATTCCACCATCGACGCCGCCACCTTGTAGAAGTCACGCTTGGGATGCACCCGCGCGGTCTCCTTCTCGCCGCAGTCCAGGTAGAGCTTGGCGCCCACGGGGTGCGGCTGGCTGGCGATGTAGCGGAAAATCTGGCTGCGCGCGAACCAGAAGGCCGGCGACAGCGCGGCCACGCGGCCGAAGACGAGGGGATAGCGGTAGGCCGCGAACAACGACGTCAGCCCGCCGAGCGACGACCCCCCGATGCCGGTGTGGTCCGGCCCCGTCAACGTGCGGAACTCCGTGTCGACGTAGCTCTTTAGCCAGCTCACCACCCAGCGCATGAAGGCATGGCCCTCGCCGGTGGCGTTCAGGCGCATATCTCGCCAGGGGCTTTGCTCGCTCAGGCGGTGCTCGCCGCCGTTGTAGATGCCCACCACGATCAGTGGCTGCAGTGCGCCCTGGGCGATCAGGGTGTCGCAGGTGTCGTCCACGCCCCAGTCCATGTTGAAGGCCGTGTACGGGTCGAAGAGGTTCTGGCCATCGAACATATACATCACCGGGAAGCGGCGATCGGGCTCGAGGTCGTAGTTCGGCGGCAGGTAGACCACGATCTCGCGGTCGCGGCCCAGCGACGGGATGGCGAAGGGGCCCAGCGTGCGCACGTTGGTCTTGGCGATGCGCGGGGCGGCGGTGCGGGCGCTGGCCTGGTCGCGCCAGTGCGGGATGTCGATCGTGATGGTGGTGGAGCCGAAGACGGCGAGGCGGCGGTTCTCGTTCTCCGCGCCGATGGTGTCGACCTCGACCGATTTCCAGGTGCCGCGGTTGAGCTTGTACTCCAGCAGGGTGCCGCGGCTCAGCTCCAGTTCCAGGCGGAACTTGCCGGGCTCCACTTCCTTGAAGGCGTAGTTGGGATCGCCTTCCTTCCACGCATTCAGGCTGCCGGCCAAGTAGACCTTCTCGCCGGCAGGCGTGGTGGGCGCGTGCACGTCGAGCACGATTTTGCTTTTGATCATGGGGGTTATTGTAGCGCGTTCAGGCAGGCGATAAAAGCTTGAGCCCGACGATCCCCACCACGATCAAGGCCAGGCACGCCAAGCGAGGCAAGTCGCGGGCTTCGCCGAACAGCACGACGCCCAGGATCGCCGTGCCCACCGCGCCGATGCCCGTCCAGACCGCATAAGCGGTGCCGATCGGCAGCGATCGCAACGCCACGCCCAGGAGCGCGAAGCTGACGACCATCAAGGTGACGGTCAACGCGCTGGGCACCAGCCGCGTGAAGCCGTC
>JAQBPE010000048.1 GCA_028287685.1 Cyanobacteria bacterium RYN_339
GCCACGATCGTGATCAACCACCCCTTCACCAAGGGCAACAGCTGGACCCAGGCCAAGCCCGACCCGCGCGCGACCTGCGTCGAGGTTTGGAACGGCTGGTGGGGCCGCATCTCGCCGATCATCCACAACGACAAGGCGCTGGCCTGGTGGGACGCCAGCCTGAAGGAGGGCCGCCACCTGACCGCCGTGGCCGGTACCGACAACCATGGCAACTGGTACGACAGCATCGCGCGCAACGTGAACATGGTCTTCGCGGAGACGCCGGACCAGGCCGGCATCCTGGCAGGCATCCGCGCCGGGCACGTGAGCATCAGCTCCAGCCCCACCGCCGGCCGCCTCTACCTGGAGGCCGACGGCGACGGCGACGGCACCTACGAGGCCATGATGGGCGACACCGTGCCCCGGCCCGCCGGCGGCAAGCTGAACGTGCAGGCCCGCATCATCGGCGGCAAGGGCAAGCAGGTGGTGTTCTACACCGCCGCCGGCAAGGCCGTCACCAAGGGCGTAGACAGCAACGACGCCACGATCCAGGTCACGGTCCCGGTCGGCGCGGGCCCCGCCTACGTGCGCGCGGAACTGCGCGCCCACCCGCTGTTGCCCATGAGCATGACCGCCGTCAGCAACCCCGTGTACATCGGCGAACCGCAGATCTAGCAACCCGCCTACCTGGCGTTTCCGCCCGACGATGTACTAGGATGGGCCGGATTCCACCACGGGAGGACCGGCACACCATGAACTTCGGAGAATGGCTCAAGATCCGCCGCTTGGCTGCCGAGCTGACCCCCATGGACCTTTCCCGCTACCTGGGGATCGAGCTGGCGACCTACCGCGACATCGAGGCGGACAAGCAGGGCATCACCGAAGCCCAGCTGGAGAAGCTCTACAAGCTCGAGAAGCTGAAGATGACCCTGCGCGACATGCGCTCCCGCGCCACGATCATCGCCGGCAAGCCCGACGAAGACGCCGCCGTGCCGGAGAAGAAGGGGCCCGCCTCGCCGCTGGACGCCCTGATCGCGAGCGTGACCGCCAAGAATGAGCGCGACGTCGAGCGCAAAGCCAAGGCGCGCACGGCCCTCGCGGTCTACCTGGACGACGCCTGTGGCCGCATGTCGCTGAAGAAGGGCCAGTTGGCCACGCAGTGCAAGGTCGCGCCCGATCTATTGGACGACATCGAAGCCGGATTCACGCCCGGGCCCACGGTCTTGGCCAAGTTGGCCGATGGCCTCGGCGTGCCGGTGAGCGAGCTCACCGCGCTCACCTGAAAAAAAAACTTCGCCGGGGGGGTTGAAAGTTAACAGCTGTTTAAGATAGACTTAAGCCTGTAGTACTCAACCACTGCCGACGAGGATGTCCAGCTTGAAGCGTTCTTTGGCTCTCTGCCTGACTGCCGCCACCGTGACCACCGCCGTCGTGGCTGGTTGTGGCACCCACACCAACAGCCCGGCGCCGCTGGCCGCCAACGAGGGTGGTTGGGCCGCCGTCGCGTTCTCCACCCCCACGGAGAACAAGCCCGTCGTGGTGCACTACAAGGACGCGGACACCCTGACGCAGCTGGTGAACGCCGGCGTGGACGTCTGGTCCGTCGACCGCCACGCCCACAAGGCCAAGGTGGTGCTGAACGCCACCCAGGGCTCCGTGGCCCGCAAGCTGGGCATGAAGGTCGACCTGATGACCGCCCGCGAAGCCACCATGAGCGTGGACAAGGGCTACCGCACCTACGAGCAGGTGGCCGCCCGCCTGCAGGAGCTGGCGACCTCCAACCCCCAGATCGCCACGTTGGTGGACATCGGCGACAGCTGGGAGAAGACCCAGGGCCGCGCCAACCGCGACCTGTTGGCCCTGCACATCACCGGCAAGGGCGCCAAGGGCACCAAGCCCGTCGTGACCTTCGTCGGCGGCACCCACGCCCGCGAGATCGCCACGCCCGAGATGATGCTGATGGAGTGCGAGAAGCTCGTCACGCAGTACGGCAAGGACGCGGAAGTCACCACCGCCGTCGACACCCGCGACATCTGGATCGTGCCGATGGTCAACCCGGACGGCCACGCCCACGCGATGAAGGGCCAGAGCTGGCGCAAGAACACCAACGACAAGGACGGCGGCCACAGCGGCCCCGGCATCGACCTGAACCGCAACTACGGCGCCTTCTGGGGCGTGAACGGCGACAGCGGCAACCCCGACAGCGACGTCTTCCGCGGCCCGAAGCCTTTCTCAGAGCCCGAGACCCAGGCCATCCAGAAGCTGACCACCGAGCACGTGCCCAGCGTCTACATGACCTTCCACTCGTTCTCCAACTCCGTGATGTGGCCGTGGGATCACACCCACGACATCAACCCGGACGGCCGCATGAAGATCATGGGCGAGGCGATGGCCAAGTTCTCGGGTTACGACCCCTACCAGGGCTCGGAGATGTACCTGAACGGCGGCGACGACGAGGAGTGGGTCTTCCAGAACCTGCACTCGGCCGCGTTCACCATCGAGATCGGCACCTGGGGCGACGGCTTCATGCCGCCGTACAGCAAGATCGCCCAGTTCTGGAAGGAAAACAGCCAGATGATGTCCTACGCCCTGAAGGTGGCGGACAAGCCTGGTCGCTAAACGTCGCGAAAGAGCCCGGACCCATTCGGGCCGGGCTCTTCTCTTGGCAGGTGTTAGGGCGTCTTCTCGAAGGAGGTGCGCAGCTCCTGCATCGCGATGAGCACGCGCTGCACCTCGCCGGCGGTGGTGGCCGAAGCCGCGTCGTGGGCGACCTTGTCCATCGCGTTCAAGATCCGGGCGCGGGCCGGCGAGACCGGGCCGTCCAGGGACTCCAGGCGGCTCATGCGGGCCTGCAGCTTCAAGTCGAGCTGCATCTGCTGGCTGGCGGAACTGACGGGGCCCATCTGGTTCGTGATCGCCCTGATCTCGTTCATCAAGCGCTTCTGCGCCGGGGACACGGGGCCGTCCATGCGCTTGAACTCGGCCGTCTCGACGTTGATGCAGGCCTGGATCTTGGCCTTCTCCAGCGAGTTAGGGGCGGCCCAGAACTGGTGCTCGAGGTACCCGATGCGGTTCAGGCGCGCCTGCTGGTCTTTCGAGTGCGGCTCGCCGAACGCGTTCAGCTGGAGCTCGCGGATGGCCATCGACTGATGCAAGTTGAGCAGCTGGTCCACGTCGCCCGCGCCGCAGGCCTGGATCTTCTGGTCGATGTCCTTCATCTGACCCAACAGCTCGGCACGGTCCGCGCCGCCGTCCTTGAACTTCGCTTGCGCCATCAGGAGCTTGAGGCGGTCGCCCAACTGCAGCATATCCGGCCACGCCAGGGTCGAGGTCGCCGTCGCCAGCTTCGCCTTCGTGTCAGCGATTTCGCGCTGCTCGGGGGTCGTCTCCTGCCAGCCGGCGGCCAGGAAATCCGCGTTCGTGCTGCCCGGGCGGGTTTCGTAGTTGGCAAGGGGGTCGGCCTTGGGAGCCGCGGCGTTACCCTGGTAACGGTCCTTCGACTTGGGGGCGGCCAAGATGCCCGAAACGGCGTTGCTGACGACGGTAGCGGCGCGGCGCAGCGGAGCGATCTGGGGGATCTGGGCGTTCACTACGGTCATCGGGCACCTCTCTCGCATCTGGGATGATTTCCGGGGCCCCAACCTACCAACCAACTTCCTCGAATGTTATGGGAGTATTTCCTGCAACCGTGCAGGATCTAACACACACTTATTACTGCATAACAGTTCTTTAACAAACCGCTGGGCTACTGGTCCTGTTCGCGCGCCAGGATCCAGGCTTTCACGTCTTCAGGGACGTGCATGCAGCTCAGGCGGCTCATTCGCACCAGATCGAACTTGTCCCAGCCCGCGTCCTTGAACTCCTTGAGCGAGATCGGGCGCTTAAGGCGCCGCACAAACTGGATGTCCACGCAGTAGAACTTGCCGGTCGCGTCCGAGGGGTCCAGGCGCGGGCCCTTCACGACCTTGGCCAGGCCCACCACCTGCCTGGCATCCACGGAATGGTAGATGAAGGCCTCGTCGCCCACCTCCATGGTCTGGAGGACCATCTTGGCCGTGTGGTTGCGCACGCCGTCCCAGACGGTCTTCTTGTCGCGCTGCAAGTCTTCCAGGCTATAGGTCTCGGGCTCGGACTTCAGGAGGTAGGTCTTCATGCCCCCGTTTTACCCTGCGGCGACCTCGTCCAGCAAGCGGGAGAGGCGGTCGAGGTGCAGCGCGGTGCCTTCCCGGCGGCCGGCGGTGGCGTCTTCGCCGTCTATGTAAACGGTGGTTTCCGTGAAGACCATGCGCGTGCCGCCGGCGGCCGTCGGCTCGAAGTCCACGGTGTCGAGGGCCACGGAGTGGAGCTCGCCGGCCAGGAAGAGGTCGAAGGAGGTTACCAGGCGGCGGTTGGGCTCGACCACGTGGTACCGGCCCTCGTAAAGCGTCACGAAGCCGTCCGGGAACGCGCCTTCCATGATTTCGTGGCCGCCCACGCGGACGTCCAGCTCGCGGCGCAGAATCTTCCAGCCGCGCTCTGGCGGGCCCATGAACCAGCGGGCCTTGGTGTCGAGGGTGGTCCAGGCGGCGAAGGCCTTTTCGACCGGGGTGGGGAAGGTGCGTTCGATGGTGAAGGTGCCGTGGGGCGTCATGGGGACTCCTTGTCTGGATCGAGGATCTCGGCGAGGCGATCGAAGTTGCGTTCCCACGCCATGCGGCGCTCCGCTAGCCAGCGCTCGGCGGCGCGCAGCCCGGTCTGGTCGAGCCGGCAGGACCGCACGCGGCCCGCCTTCTCGGTCGTGACGATGCCACAAGCTTCCAGCACTTGCAGGTGTTGGCCGATCGCCGCGAGCGTCAGGCCGAGGGGCTTGGCCAGCTCGCTGACGGAGCTGGACCCCTGGCTCAGGCGGTCGACGATCGCCCGGCGGGTGGGATCGCCCAGGGCGTTGAAGATCTGGTCATGGTTTAGCAACGACTTTAGTATCGCGGCCACGCTCGCGAAAGTCAAGTGAAGACTTTAGTGTTAAAGGAGGGAACCAATGAATACTTGAAGTCGTCCATTCAAGCGTGTATACTATTTCTGTATACTAGATCGAGAGGGACCTCTATGCGGCGTCTTTTCATCGTCGGCCTGGCTTTCGCGGCGCAGGCCTGCACCATCACCATTCCGGCAGGCGTCCTGGGCAAGGTCACCGAAACGCCCGCGCCCACGTCGGCAGCCTGCGCCAGCCAGTTCGTGTTGTACGACAAGGACAAGAGCGGCAGCTTGAGCCAGGCGGAGTTCAGCGCGTACTTTGCCACGCTGCCGATGACGGCGATCGCCTGCCTGGATCCGGCCGATCCCAGCAAGACCATCACCTGCCCCCAGCATGACCCCGTGCTGCAGTTCGGGCGCTACGACTTCAACGGCGACGGCAAGCTCTCGTCCAGCGAGTTCTGCGCCGGCCCCACGGTGCCGCTGCCCAGCGCCACCCCGATCAAGGGCCCCCCGCCGGCCGTTCCCTCCGAGTGCGAGTTGCGCTTCCAGCGCGCCGACGCGGACAACAACGGTCGGATCACCCTGGAAGAGTGGTCTGCCGCGGACTACCGCGAGCCCCCGCCGCCGGGCATGGCACGCGCCGCGGTCATGCCCTCGGCCGAGGACCAGAAGGCGGACTTCCAACGCCGCGACCGCAACCAGGACGGCACCCTCGACCGCGCGGAGCTCTGCGACGCGCCGAACCCCCAACCCACCTTGTTGGGCACCCCCGTCCCGGCGCCCAGCCCGGTTCCCGACGGCTGCATCCAGGACTTCAAGGCCTTCGACACCAACCAGGACGGGGCCCTGAGCTACGCCGAGTACGCGGAGGGCAAGTACGGCAAGCTGCGCTTCTTCCGCGCGCCCACGCCCCAGGAGGTAGAAGCCTCGAAGGCGGGCTTCCGCGACGAGGCTCGCAAGCTGGACACCAACCAGGACCAGAAGCTGTCGCAAGCGGAGTTCGCAAGCAGCTGCCAGTAACGGCCAGAGGCCAGGTTAAATCATATAACCTGGCCTTAACCTGGTTCCAAGGTTAAACCGGCGATAGATCATGCACAGGAGGACCGCATGACCGCCGTACTAGAGATGCCCGTTTCCCCCAGCTCCGCCGCCGCTCCCCAGGCAACGGACCGCATGGCCATGGTGCGCAGCATCTTGCTGATGTTCCTGCCGTTCATCGCCTTCCAGATAGGCGAAGTCTTGCTGGCGAACTGGGAGCCCGCGCGCCGGCTAGAGCACCTGCTCGCGCCGTATGCCTTCTCCACCTCGCTGTTCATCGGTCTGGTTGTGGGCCTGCTGCAGATCAGCTGGAACTACGCGAAGACCCGCGAGCTGAGCTCGTACGTGCTCCAGCAGCTGGGCTGGCTGCTGGCCTTCACCTTCGTGCCGCTCTACTTCGGCCACTTCGTGCACCAGGGCGCCGGCGATCCGGTGGGCTTCAACGTGATCGGTCTGGTGGGGATGGCGTTGGCATCCGTGTATGCGGTGGACTTTGCCACGGGCGGCAACCTCATGATGGCATTTCCGCGTCACTTCAGCCCGGAGACGGCCAAGATGTCGCACCTGCCTCGCTTCCGCCGGGTGATGGGGCACATCGAGCTGGCCATGGTGGCGATGTTCGCCCTCAAGGGCAGCTACCTGGTCTTCGGCACCCGCCTGTTGCCGCACGGCACCTACATCCTGCTCCTGCCGTTCGTGGCGAAGGGCCTGCTCTTCTCCTTCATGACTTTCGCGATCACCTACCCGCAGTGGGCGAAGCGGCAGGCACAGAAGGAAAAGGCCGCAGCCTTGGTAGCTGGGTAGAACTCCAGGACAAGGAGGCCCCATGCTGGCAACCTGGATGCTCGCCCCGGTCATTGCCGCCTCTTTGGCGACAGCAGCCCCCCAGCCCGTTCAGCTGGGGGTTACGCCTGTGTTGGCACCGCCAGTGGAACGCAGCTTCCCGCTGGCGATGGGGTTGACCTACGGGATGCCGGTGGCGATCGGTTTGGCTGGTGGGCTGCTGGTGCTGCCCTTTGGCGACTCTCCGGTGCGGAACGTCGTGCTGGGTCCGATTGGCCTGGCCTGCGTTGGGTCGCTGGCGTCGGGCTACATGTACGCCGGGGATCCCTGGCGGGGCGTGCTGGTCACGATGGGCGATTTCGGCGTGATCATCGCCTCGATGCTCGTCAGCGCCGGCGTGGCGGTGGCTGTCACGGGCGGGGGCCAGCAAGCCGGCTTCATCATCGCCCTGGTCGGCACGCCGATCGTGCTAGGCGGGTTGACCGCGTACGAGGTCTGGAAGATGCGCGACCTGCACGACCTGATCGAGCGCAAGAACGCCGAAGCGCGGCAGCTCCGGCGCTAACGACTTCGTTCAGCGCAAGTACGCCGGCGCCAGGTCCAGCAAGTCCGTGGGGTCGTCGTCCCAGTCCGCGATCGGGCGGTCGGGCCAGAAGGTGATGGCGAGATCGTGTTGGCGGGCCTGGAGGTAGTTGGCGTAGCCCAACAGGGCCGAGGCGTGGTCGTCGGGCAGGTCGTCGATCAGTTGGTGGAGCTCGTCGTGAAGGGTGGGCATGGGGCGTCCTCTGCGGTGGGGGAGACGCGGCCATGATCCCGGCGATCGGCGGATCAAACAAGCTGTTTGACGCTATGTGGCGAGCCGTTCTTCGGAATCTATCCACATGTTTTACGACATTTTTATTGTAAAGATATGAGACATACGCACTGCTGACATGGTTGTGACAGCTTAAACCTTTGGTTAATCACCACGGTTACTGGGTTTCAATCATATTGTCGGCGCCGACGAAATGTTCCAAGGCGTTACATAATGCGGGTTCGCGGCGAGCGAGCTAGGATCCCGATTCTTCGCCCAGCTCGCTGGTTTCGGCTCGCTTGCGAAGACGGCGCTCGACCTTCTTGATGTTTTCGGCCACCGGCAGGTCCTCCGGCATGATCCCGCTGATCTCCCGCATGGCTTGCCGCACGCGCACGCCCACTTCGTGATGCGTTCTGTTAGCTTGATCCTTACTTTGTATGTTGCCGCGCCTCAACAATTCTTCGGTCTGAGTGGCCCTGAACAAGTTGGCGGCTAGCTCCGTGCTGCCCATGAAGTCCAGCAGGTCCTGGGTGCGCTTCAAGCCGCGGCTCTCCTTGATCTGGCCCACGCCCAGGCCGCTGTAGAGGCCCTTGTAGCCATGATCCTGGAAGATGGCGTAGTCACTGGGGGTGCGCACGCCCACGGTGTAGGCGGCAGCGGCCAGCTGCTTGTTGTGGAGCTTGATCTCCTCGCGCAGCTTGAGCCGCAGCGAGTCTTCCTGCTCCACGTCGGCCATTTCCTGGCGGCGGGTCTGCACCGTGAAGTAGGTCTGGCCCAGGGCCACCATCGGCTTGCGCGGGTCGGCGTTCTGGATGGCCAGGTAGCAGGCGTAGCGCGAGAGGTAGACCACGTCCACGTTGCGCGTGGCGCCCTTGCCCAGGGCGACGGGCTCCGTGGTGCTCAGGAAGTGGTCTTGCACGGCGTGGCCGCTGTTCTCGCAGGCGTCCTTGGCCTTGACCACGGCCTTCTCGAAGTTGCGGTAGCTGTCGTAGCCCAAGACGGTCGCCAGGTCGCGGCTGGACCAGTATTCCGACCCGTCCTCGGAGATCCGACGGATCCGCTCGAAGGGCGAGCGGGCCCGGTATTGGTGCTGATCATCCAGGACGGGCGACTGGGGCTCGTCTTTCACCGGGGGCACCTCTTCTTCGTACGTGGGCACGTCGTCTTCGCCATGATATGCCAGCACCGTGGCTTGCTCCTCCCCATCAAAGTCTCGCAAGAACGCGCCGAAGCGCGGCCCCAACACCGTCCGCACGGCGCCGGCGAGCGCCCAAACCACCTCCGGCGTGTCGTGCGCGTAGGCCACGTCGACCTCGGGCAGCTCGAACACCACGCGGTCCTTCTCGCCGTCGAGGAAGATCGCGCCCTCCGCCAACACCAGGTCGGCCGTGGCGGGGCTGGTCACGCGCAGGCGCTCCATCAGGGCGCGCACGATCTCGACGAGGTCGTCTTGTTCGGGGTCCAGGTACAGGGGCGGGTCCTCCCTTGCTTAATTACCCCGTTCCCCGCTACCGTGGTCCACCATGGCCCTTCCGTTCTACCGCTTCCTGCATGGCCGCCTCGTGATCCGGGGCAAGCAGCCTGATGGCGACTCCGTGCGGTTCGTCGCGGACTCGCCCGACTTCTACAGCGACCTCCGCTATGCGCGCCGGATCCGCCCCTCGCAGGAAGACGGGTCCGTGCAGTTGCGGCTGGAGGGCATCGACGCGCCGGAGGTGCACTACGGCCCGTACGCCCAGCCGTACGGCGACGAGGCCCGCGAGGCCTTCCTGCGCATGCTGGGCTTCACGGAGGTCGAATTCGAGCAGGGCGAGCGCAACCGGGTCCAAGCCTCGACGCCGGAGAGCGTGGACGTGACGGTGCTGACGCACGCGGCGGACGCTAACGGGCGCGTGGTGAGCTACCTGCTGCCGCGCCAGGACGAGCAAGACGGCTTCGAAGGCCGCATCGACGCCACGTTGTTGCGGGCCAGCTACAACTGCCGGATGCTGCTGGAAGGCCACGCCTATTACATGGCGTATACGTCGACTCCCAAGCTGCACCAGGACGTCTTCCGCGAGGCGGCCGTCGCCGCGCGCAAGGCCAGGCTCGGCCTTTGGCCGTTGGACCGCACGCCGGAGTGGGTGCTCACCGCCCAGGAGGACATCGGCCCGCACGGCCAGCTGATCTTCCCCAAGCTCTTCCGCCGTTGCACGGACTACATGGCGGCTTGCCGCGGCGGGTACCGCGGGGACCTCGCCGATTGGCTGGTGGCGTCGCGCACCGGCCGCACGCGCGACGAGGACGACCAGGTCGTGCTGGAGAACCGCTTCGAAACGCGCCTGAGCGAGTTGCTGCAGCAGCGCAACGCCCGCGTGGTCTTGCAATCCGACCCGTTCGACCTGGCCTTCGTCGAGCATTGATAAGCGGGGCGCCCCGGCCCGCAGCAACGCTAATTGGATAAAGCCACGTCCCGCCTGTATCCTGGAGCCATGGCATGGCTGTTTTTGTTCTTGGCGGGGCTCGCGGAA